>CAMJNC010000106.1 GCA_946407195.1 uncultured Treponema sp.
TGGATGGATCAAAAACTTCTTACAATGTTTGGAACATAGTATTTGATAGCGAGCTTCAAACAGACTATCCTGCATTCTATTTTGCAAAAAATTATTCTGCTTCAGATGGTGATAAAGAATGGTTTATACCAACAATTGCAGAATTATATGAAATTTATAAATTACGAAACTCATTAAATGCTGCTATAGAGCTTTGTGGTGGTGATAAAATAAATTTAGATGAAATATATTGGGCTTCATCTGAATATGAAACAGAGGCAGGAAGTAAAGCATTGTCTCTGTCATTTAATAATGGAGTGTGCAGTTATTCCAAGAAAGACATTGAAAAATGTGTGCTTATAGCACGTGATGACTGGATGTTTAATTAATAGCTAAAACAACAAAGCAGCCTGCGAATGAAGGCTGCTTTGTTGTTTTTAAAGGTTCTTGATATCTATAGGAGATGTGATTTATGAAAAAGACAAAACTATTTGAAATGCTGGCCGTAACAGTTATTGTATTTATTATGGCTGCTTGTGGAGGTGGAAGTTCAACACCGGGTTCGAATAATGATACAAACGATATTTTTGATACCTCTGATACACCTGATTCACCAGCTTTAATCGTAAATGGCGAATATGTAACCTTTGGTGAATGGCCGCAAACGGTAAAGTCTTCCAGTGTTACTATAAATGAATCTGAGACAAGACAGGCTGGAGCTTATACTTATTATAAAGGAAGTGATGGGTCCTGGTATGCAAAATGTTTGGAAAACGCCTTTTATCCTGATTCTCTTTATTCAAATGGAAATGTTGCAAATAAATTAGAGGCTTATTGTGAAAGATATTTTAAGGTAGAACCAATAAAATGGAGAGTACTTACTCATAATTATAATGGTACCGGTAAGGCACTGCTGCTTTCAAATAGCGTACTAATTAATTGTGCTTTTTATGATGAAATTCATCGGGTAAGAAGAGGGCTTGAAGAAGATACTCAATATGCAAAGGAAAATCATTATATTGTAGAAAATGATTATATGTATAGTAGAGTAAGGGCTTATTTAAATGGTCTTCGCTATTACATTAATGAAGATATACTTTTTGACCACGATGATAAAAACAAACTCGAAGACGATGAATTTGTAGATATTGGTTTTTTACAAACAGCTTTTACTCAGGAGGAACAGGAATATATAGCAGTAACTTCGATTGTAAATAATGCAGAGAATGCGAATCCAAATGATAATCCAGTAAGAATTAATGAGGGAAATAATCAATTTGCCAGTGACGTTACTCTTCAGGATAAAATCTTTTTATTAAGCTTAAAAGAAGCAACTAATACTGATTTTGGTTTTGCGGGTGGAGACTCTTATTTTTCTTATTCTCAAATTTTATTTCCTACAGATTTTGCAATAGCGAATGGAACTATGGCAGATACTAAAACAGATGATGACGAATATAATACAAATACGGGATCAGAATGGTGGCTGCGTTCTCCAGATGAAGAAATTACGTATGGTATTTCTACTGTGGCTGACAATGGATTTGCTCCTATGATATCATATTCCGAGTATAGTTATATAGGTGTTGCTCCAGCACTTTGCATAGATTTGTCTTATTGTAAACCTGCCGAAGGCGGTAATCCTGGAAAGGGTAATGGAAGTTCTTCAGATTCAAGTGAAAATGGAATACCTTTAGATTTAAGAATTCTTGACTTTAGAGGTACTTCTTATGAAGAATGTGGTACAGAAAGAATAAATGGAAAAGATTATAAACTTGTTAAATTTGGAGATTTCCCACAAACTGAAAAACTTCCGTTTGTAATTATTAATGAAAAAATACAGGCAAAAATGGGCGATTATACTTACTATCTTGGAGATGATTCGGCCTGGTATGCAAAAATTGGATATTATTATTATAAGGTAGAACCGATTATATGGCGTATTCTTACAGAAGACTATGACCATGACCAGGATTCTGCTACAGCTGGAAAAAAACTATTACTTGCTAAGCAAATACTTATGAATCGTTCTTATTATGATTTTAATAACGTAAACAGAACAGTAAATGGTAATACAATTTATCCAAACAATTATCAGTATAGCAGAATTCGAGCATACCTGAATGGAAATAATTATCCTGTAAAAACACCAGCTGAAAATGCTTACCAATCAATAACTGAGATTGAGTGGAACTATGATGAAGAAATTGATTGTGCCGAGTTTAAAAATAAGGGATTTCTGAATACGGCCTTTACTTCGTTATTAAGAGAACAGATTGCAGTTACAGAGGTTGATAACAGTATAGGGTCTACAGTAAGTCACATTGCAGATGATGATATGCCTTCTCCTGATTTAAA
Organism: uncultured Treponema sp.; assembly: GCA_946407195.1. Lineage (GTDB taxonomy): Bacteria > Spirochaetota > Spirochaetia > Treponematales > Treponemataceae > Treponema_D. The sequence continues at coordinate 2,338 of CAMJNC010000106.1, forward strand.
ATACATTTGCCCTAATACTTATGATAAAGTATTCTTGTTAAGTGAATGGGAAGTAACTAATCCTGATTATGGTTTTGAAAGAGCTAAGAATGGTATAGGTCCTTTTGACGATGACCCAAAAACTAGTATTAGAGCTTTACGTCCAACTGCTTTTGCTTGTGCAAATGGATTAGATTTGAATCGAAGTAATTTGGCATCCTATTGGCTGTTACGTTCTCCTGTAGGAAAGGGGGACTCTAATGATTGGGGAGGTTCTATTTGTCATGTACATCCTACTGGGTATAATTGGAATAATGGAGGTGTATCTTCTTTTAGTGAACTATTTGAAATTTATGCTGGAATAGTTCCTGCTATATGTCTTGAATAAAAAATAGTTAGAAATGCTGACTAAATAATTTAAAACAATCTTCCTTTTTAAACGGCTGATTTCTATTTCAGAAATCAGTCGTTTTTTAGTTATGATAGTCACCATGTAGCCGAAATTGCATTCTCAGGTGTCTTAACTATTATGAAAAATAAAAATATCTTATCTTCGGTTTTTGTGATTTATCTGATTTGCTTTATTTTACGTTTAGTTGAATATTTTATTCTTAGAACAGATTTGACGTTAATAGGTGAGGCTCTTTTTCATAAGCTGGCAGGAATCATAGTCCTCATCATTTTTGCCCGTATTTATAAATACAAGGCAGATGAAATCGGGTTTTCTTTGTACCAATATGAAGTAAAACTCATTGCTGGTCTGTTCTTTGGAATCTTCTGTTTTGCAATTGCATACTTTATTGAAGTTATGATTGCGAAAGCTTCCGGTTCATATTCAGGCTTAAGGTTTTATGTAACAAGCTATTCTGTAAATGGGAATCTTGGAAATCAGACAGGACTTCTTTTCTTTGCCCTCTGTATATTCGGGAATGTCGTAAATGTCGTAATGGAAGAAGGTGTTTTCCGAGGTCTTTTTATTCGCCGTCTTCAGGAAAAGTTTTCGTATTCTTCTACAGCAATAATTTCTGCAGTGCTGTTTGGTTTCTGGCATGGTGTAGCCCCTGTGCGAAGCTTCCTCGACGGAGAGCTTTCAACCTTTGGACTTTTTATAAACTGCATGATTCTGATTCTTTCTTCTGCAGTAGTAGGTTATAAATACGGCCTGATTACAAAAATCACAGGCTCTGGCTTTATGGCTATGGGCGACCACTTTGTAAACAATACTCTGGTTAATATTCTGCATGTTATATCCGCAAATGGCGCAGACCAGCTTCAGATGATAAGAATCAGCATAGCCCAGACTCTTTCTTTTATCCTGGTTCTGGTATATTACTTTTATTCAAAAAAACATAAAAAATCTCCACAAGTAAGTGAATCTATTGAATAAAAAATTGATTTCTGCTATATTTTTTGATACGTATTTAGACTTTAGGTGTGGTGGCGTCTAATCCCCGTTTTACGCTGGCCGGCCGGTCTTCTTACCAGTCTTTTGCAGGTTGGATTCTGTTTCCTTGTTCCTCTGCATCGGGCGATTGATAACGAATTATTTTAATAGAGGTATTTTATGTACGCAACTATTGAATTTAAGGGCAAGCAGTACAAGGCTGAAAAAGATGTTGTCCTTACAGTAGATAAGCTTGATGCTGAAAAAGGTACAAAGATTGACATTGATACCGTTCTTTTGGTAAGCGACGGTGACAAAATCAGTGTTGGAACTCCTTATGTAAAGGGTGCAAAAGTAACTGTAGTTGTAGAAGATTCTTTCCGCGACAAGAAAGTTTTGGTTTTCAAATACAAGTCTAAGAAAGATTATCATCGCTTGATTGGTCATAGACAGCAGTACACAAAGGTACGTGTTGAGTCTATCACTCTTGCATAATTAAAAGGAGATTACTATGGGAAGAACACGTGGTGGATCTGGTGCTAAAAACGGACGCGATCCGAATCCGAAAAGCTTGGGTGTTAAAAGATATGCCGGTGAATCTGTAACAGCAGGTTCAATTATCGTTAAGCAGCGTGGAACAAAATTCTATCCTGGAGCAAATGTTATGAAAGCTGGTGATGACAGCCTTTTTGCTACAGCTGATGGAAAAGTAGTTTTCGGCGAAAGAAATAATCACAAGGTTGTTTCTGTTGAAGCAGCAAAATAAGTTCAGTTTTTACTGAATGTGAATGCCCGGTTAAACGAAAGTGCGCCGGGCTTTTTTTTTTGATATTCCGCAACAATGCGGGCAGGTGATTTATGATTGGATTTGCAGATGAAGCTTTGATTGAGGTGCGCTCGGGTAACGGTGGCAACGGTTGTGTTGCGTTCCGACGCGAAAAATATATTCCTCACGGTGGTCCTAACGGCGGAGACGGCGGTAAGGGCGGTGATGTTATTTTTACTGTTAAACGTAATCTGCGAACTCTCGCAAATATTCGTCACAAGCACTGCTTTAAAGCGCGAAACGGTGGTGACGGGCAGGGCTGGAACCGCTATGGCGCAGACGGTGAAGACTGTGTAATTCCTGTTCCTCCTGGAACAACTATCCGCGATGCAGAAACTGAAGAAATTATTTACGATTTTTCTACAGCAAAGGGCGACGAAAGCTTTACCTTCCTCAAAGGCGGTAATGGCGGCTGGGGTAACGTTCATTTTAAGTCTTCAACTAATCAGGCTCCAAAGCAGGCTAACCCCGGACAAAAGGGAGAGACCCGCTTCCTTAAGCTTGAACTTTCTATTATGGCTGATGCTGGCCTTGTTGGTTTTCCAAATGCCGGAAAATCTTCTCTTCTGACTTTCTTTACAAACGCACGTCCGAAGATTGCTCCTTATCCGTTTACTACTATTATTCCAAACCTTGGAGTGCTTCGTGTAGACGACGAAAGCGATATTATTATTGCTGATATTCCTGGAATTATAGAAGGTGCTTCCGAAGGCCTTGGTCTTGGAGATACCTTCCTTAAGCATATTACACGTACTGCCTGTCTTATTTTTATGATTGACTGCAGTGATGAAAATTATCTTTCTGCTTATGATACTCTTTGTAACGAGCTTAGAAATTATTCTGATGCTCTTATGGAAAAGCCACGCATTGTACTTTGTAACAAGATTGATGTTGATGGTGCTTTTGAACGTGCTGTTGAAGTACAGGAGGAAATCCGTGCTGCTGAACCTGATACTGTTGTAATTCCTGTTTCGGTTCATACTGGCCGTGGAATGAAGGATGCTCAGCACCAGATTATGGAGCTTGTAAGTAAGCAGGAAAAACGTGAGGCTTCAGCTGATTCTGGAGCAGGTGATTCAAGTGACAATGCAAATCAGTTTGGCAGCAGCTTTATGAAAGACCGTGCCTATATTGATGACGATGATGATAATGTTCAGTATCCTGGAAGCGAGCAGTAGGGGGCAGCTTTGAAAGTAGCAGTTTTCGGCGGAACCTTTAATCCTCTTCATATTGGTCATGCAATGCTTGCCGATACTATTGTGCGTGAGCTTGGTTACGATAAAGTGCTGTTTGTTCCAACCTATCAGCCGCCTCATAAGGACTTTGCCAAAATTGTAAAAGCTGAACATCGTATGGAAATGATTTCCCGTTTTTGTGCCAGTGAAGGAAACGGTCATTTTGAGCTTGAGAGCTGCGAGGTTGAGCGTGGCGGAGTTTCTTATACTTCTGACACTCTTGAATATCTTACAAAAAAATATGAAGGAAAGCTCAGTAAAAAACTGGCCTTTGTAATGGGCGACGAGGTTGCTGCTGAATTTTCTAAATGGCGTAATCCGCAGAAGGTTTCTGATCTTGCAGACCTTATTATTGTTCACCGATATCCGGATGTAAAGGCTATGGAAGCTTCTCTTTATGAAAACAAACCAACCGGAGATTACAAAGGCGACTTTGCCGTAAAGTTTGACCTTAAAAATTTCCAGTATCCGTGTATTTATCTTGAAACTCCAATGCTGCCGGTTTCTTCTACAGACATACGCCGCAGAATCAGCGAGGGCAAAAGCTTCCGCTATCTTGTTCCACCGGCAGTTTTTGATTATATTATAGAAAACAACTTGTATGATTGATTATATAGAAAAGACCGAAGAAATCCGTGCCTTTACCCAGGCGCATGTAAAAAAGAGCCGCTACGAACATTCAGTTAGGGTTGCAGAAACCTGTGCCCGTATGTGCCGCCAGTATGGATTGGACTGGCGAAAGGGATATCTGGCTGGAATCGGCCACGACATGTGTAAGGATTTTTCGGATAAAGAAATGCTTGAACTTGCTGCCAGCGATGGCCAGGAGATTACAGCCTTTGAACGGAAAAAGCCGGCTCTTCTTCATGGTCGGGCTGCGGCCGTTTTGCTGCGCAAAAAGTTTAAGGTGTTTGATCCGGAAATACTTGAAGCAGTAGCAAATCATACTTCGGGTATAATTGGAATGTGCGACCTTACAAAATGTCTTTTTCTTGCTGATAAGATTGAGCCGGGCCGTCCACAGTCTACAGAAGATTATCGCGAAAATCTGCTTTCAATGTCACTGGACCAGATGCTTTATTCTGTACTGGAAGAAAATTATGAATATTTAATAAAGCATGGTGTTGAGATTTCTCCCGGGACAAGAGAAATGACTGATTATTATAAAAAGCTTATTACCGCAGGAGGGGTGCAGTAATGGGAAAGATAAAAATCCGTGACGAACAAAAGGGTGTAATTTTTATTGCGCTGATTATTATTACAGCAGTTGCACTTTCAATAATATTCGCATTTTCTCTTAAAACAAACACTGTAGAAGATGCCCTTAAAGAAAAGGGAATTATGCGAACCCTCTTTATTATAGAAGATGAAGATTCGGAAATGCTTTTTTCGAGCGTTTTGATTTATAATCCGTCTTCAAAAAAGGCCGCTCTTGTAAATCTGCCGGGTTATACAGGTGCAATTTATCAGAGTCTTGGTCGTGTAGACAAGCTGCAGAAGGTTTATTCAGAAGCGGGTGTAATCAGCTTCCGTAACGAGGTTGAAAAGCTTTTGGGAATGACAATTCCGTATTATGCAATTTTGACTCTCGATAGATTTATTAAGATTTCAGATTATCTTGGCGGTATGCGCGTATTTATTTCTGAGCCGGTAGACTGCGTTTCAAACGATGGAGATCGCTGGCTGCTTCCTTCCGGGGCTATTAACTTGGATGGTGATAAAATTAATACCTATCTTCATTACAGACTTGATGATGAAGCCGAAGCTGATGTTCAGGAACGCTACCAGAATGCTATGGCTGCTTTTATTACCGGTCTTCACGACAAGAAGTTTGTAATTTTCCAGAAGGCAAACAGAAAGCGTTATCTCGACTTTGTAAAGACTAATCTTAATGAAGATGAAGAGACAACTCTTTTTGAAGCAATAGCTGATGTTGATGCTGAATCAATTATCAAACAGACAATTACCGGCTCTCTCCGTCGTGTAGACGGCCAGCAGCTTTTGATGCCGGATAATAACGGTGAGTTCATTAAGGAAGCTGTAAAGCAGACAACAAACCTGCTTGCTTCTACAGATGGAACCTTTACAAGCCGTGTTTACGTGCTTGAAATTCAAAACGGTACAACTACTCAGGGCCTTGCAAGAAATACGGCAATTCTGTTCCAGAATGCAAGTTATGATGTATTGAGTCCTGTTAATGCTCCAAGAAACGACTATGATGAAACCGTAATCATAGACCACATTGGAAATATGGATGTTGCAAAAATTGTCGGCGAGTTTATCCGATGTACGAATATAAGGGAAGCTACTCCCGAAGAGGAAGCCGAAA
>CAMJNC010000107.1 GCA_946407195.1 uncultured Treponema sp.
AATATTTATAACCGATGCCGCTTATAAACGAACAGGCAATTATAGCAAAAATAAAATTAAAGAAAGGACCGGCAAAACCAATAAGAGCTCTTTTAAACGGATGAATACCATAAAGGGAATCGGGTTCACCTTTAATTTCCGGGAGCTTTTCTTCTATTGCTTTTTGAAAATCTTTTTCTCCCTTCATGCCGCAGTAGCCGCCTAAAGGAAAAAGTGAAAGTCTGTAATCAGTTCCTCGAATAGTTCTGTGTAAAAGAACAGGACCAAAGCCAATGGAAAAACTTTCTACCTTTACGCCAAAAAGCTTGGCTGCAAGAAAATGACCGAATTCATGAAACAGAATTAAAAAGAAAAGACAGAGAATTCCGTAAAGCCATTTCATTATATCAGCTCCCGGGCATATTCACGGGCCTTTTTGTCTGCCTCAAAAACTGTTTCAAAAGAATCAAGCCAGGTATTCCAGTTGCGATCCAGAACTGCACGTACAATTCTTGAAATTGAAGGATAGTTAATTTTGCCGTCTATAAAGGCATGTACTGCAACCTCATTTGCGGCATTAAAGGCAATAGGATAACACTTGCCGAATTTTACACATTCAAAAGCATAAGAGAGAAGAGGGAAGTCGTTCATTCTTGGTCTGAAAAAGCTCATCGTTTTATCAAACAAATCAAACTGTTCCATGTAACATTCTTTATTTTCCGGCCAGTTAAGTGCACACAAAATAGGATGTTTCATATCTGGTTCGCTTATCTGTGCATAAAGCTCGCCGTCGTTAGTTCTAACTAATGAATGAATAAGACTCTGAGGATGAACTACCACTTCTATCTGATCTGCTTGTACATCAAAAAGGAATGCAGCTTCAATTACTTCAAGTCCTTTGTTTGCAAGGGTAGAAGAGTCAATTGTAATTTTCTTTCCCATGTTCCAGGTCGGGTGTTTAAGAGCCTGTTCAAGTGTTACACTTTCGAGCTGCTCTTTTGTGTAGGTTCTGAAAGGTCCGCCACTTGCAGTAATTACAATCTTTGAAATATTTTTCATTCCAATTCTTTGTGTAAGATTAAAAATAGCAGAATGTTCAGAATCTACAGGAAGAAGTTGTGCCCCTTTGTCTTTTGCAAGCTCCTTAATAAGAGGACCTGCCATGACAATTGTTTCTTTATTAGCTAAGGCTAAATCAATTCCGTTTTCAAGAACAACTTTAGAAGGAACAAGACCGGCAGCCCCTGCAATTCCGTTTACAACAATATCAGGCTTTGCTTCATCGATTAATTTTTGAAATGCTTCTGGTGAATTATCTTCGCTGGAAAGAAGTGTGGGACATTTATAATCAGCTACAAGAGCTGCTAATTTATCTTTATTGGAATGGGCCTGAAGACCACAAACAGAAAAATCTTCAGGCATATTATTTACTATATCAAGTGTGCTTGTGCCGATTGAACCTGTGCATCCAAGAACTAAAACTCTTTTCATAATTAAAATAAGAAATTATAACCAATATAGAAAATCGGAGCTGCAATTACAATTGAATCAATTGAATCGAGAATACCGCCGCGGCCAGGAATAAGGTTTCCACTGTCTTTTACTCCGCAAGAACGTTTAAATACTGATTCAATTAAATCTCCGATAACTGCAGAAAGTGCTGTAATAAAACCAAGTATACAAAGATTTACATTACTAACTGTAATAATTTCAGGGAATATGTATTTGAACAAAAGTCCGCAGCCGATTGAACTTAAAATACCACCTGCGAATCCGACAAGACTTTTGTTTGGACTTGCTGCAACATAGCCTCTTGTAGATTTTCCAAAAAGAATACCAAAGAACCAGGCAAACGAATCGCACATAAATACGAAAATCAAAAACAGACTGATAATGTATTTTGAATCTGGTAAAAGGGTCATTCTTGAAAGGAAGGAAAGAAGAAAGCCGGTATAGAAAATTGTAAGCATACTGTAAGCAATTTTAGAAGCTGAATGTTCAAAATCCTTAGCAGTAAAGCATTCAAAGCCCATAAATAAAATTATTATTGAAATGAAAAGCCATGGTGTAATATCAAGTGATAATCCAAAAAGGATAAATATATAACAGGTAAACGGTAAAAGGGCTGTACCTATAAGTACTATTTCTTTATTAAAAAGAACAACTCCTTTCTCTGTCAGCATGTTATAAAACTCATTTGCACCAAGTACTGCAAAAACTCCAAGAGCAATCTGCAAGGGCAGGTGATTCAGGTAATCGCAGAATACAATTGCGAGTACAAGCGGCACACCTATAAAAAATGTTAGAAGTCTTTTTGCAACCTTACTCATATTATTTTCCTTTTTTATCTGCCGGCTTTTCAGCACCAAAACGTCGGTTTCTATGCTGGAAAGCTTTTATATGCGAATAAAATTCTTCGTTAGAATAATCTGGCCATAATGTATCAGAATAAATCTGTTCGGCATAAGCAACGTGCCATAAAAGATAGTTGCTTAACCTTTGTTCACCGCCTGTTCTTATAAGCACGTCCACATCAGGACATTCAGGCATATCAAGATAAGTCGAAAATGTTTTTTCATCAAGCTTATCTGCATCTACTTTATCATTTATGATTTTTTTAACTCCACGCAGTATTTCATCACGACCACCATAATTGATAGCAAGATTTACAGTCATTCCCTTAAAATCTGCTGTGTCGTCTATTGCTGCCTGAATATCTGCGCGTATCTGAGGGGGAAGGGCATCAAAGTTACCAATATGGCGAACTCTGATTCCGTTTTCCTTATAAAAAGCTAACTCTCCACAAAGATGTGTGTGAATAAGGTTCATCAAGAAACCTACTTCCTGCTGGGCACGCTTCCAGTTTTCTGTTGAAAAAACATAGAGGGTTAAATATTTAATTCCAAGGTCGCTTGCCGCTTTTACTATGCGTTTTGCTGTGCGTAAGCCCTCGTCGTGTCCAGATGTGCGGGGTAGTTTTCTTGCTTGAGCCCATCTTCCGTTGCCGTCCATTGTAATGGCAACGTGCAGCGGAAGATTTTCCTTATCTACATCAACAGTCATTAGTTCTGCATGATGTCCTTTTCTTTTGCATCGTAAATCTTGTTGATTTCTTCGATGTATTTATCTGTAAGCTTCTGAAGCTTGTCAGTTTCTATTTTAAGTCCGTCCTCTGTGAGAGTTCCATCTTTCTGCTGTTTCTTGAGGTCGTCGTTTCCGTCGCGGCGGATGTTGCGGATAGCTGTTCTTGAGTTTTCTGCAACTGTCTTAGCCTGCTTTACAAGCTCCTTGCGGCGGTCTGCTGTGAGGGCAGGAATTGCAATGCGGATTACCTTACCATCGTTTGATGGGTTTAATCCGAGGTCTGCCATCTGAATTGCTTTTTCAATTTCTGAAATAAGTGATTTATCAAACGGAGTGATGATGACAGAACGAGCTTCAGGAATTGCGATTGTTGCAACCTGATTCAAAGGTGATTTTGTTCCGTAATAATCAACACGAACCTTATCAAAAATTGCTGCATTAGCGCGTCCAGTTCTGATTGTGTTAAATGAATCCTTTAATGAATCGATAGTTTTATTCATTCTTTCTTCAATATCTGCCATTTTTTTCCTCCTATGAAAGACCGCCTCGTAGAGGCGGTCTTATTAACTATTTGCCAAGTACGAACAATTTAGCTGTAGCAAAGCTGAGTGTAGCACCAGCTTCTTTTCCAACTTCTGCAAGTTTTGCTGTTACAGTTTTCTTGTCGTCCTTTACGAACATCTGGTCTTCGAAACAGATTTCTGCAAGGTGCTTGTTAATCTTACCCTGAAGAATTCCTTCCTTAACGTTCTCAGGCTTACCAGCCATCTTTTCGTCCTGATCCATCTGTGCCTTGAAGATTTCCTTCTGTTCAGCAACATAAGTCTCTGGAACATCTTTCTTTGAAAGATAAGATGGTGTGAAAGCTGCAATGTGGAGACAGCAGTCATAAGCAAAAGTCTTAACTACATCAGCAGTAGAACCCTTAACTACAACTACAGCACCAGTTTTCTTGTCTGAGTGTACGTAGAATGAAGCAGATGCATCAGCAGGTACATCAATTACCTCAACCTTTGCAACCTTCATGTTTTCACGGATAGATACCTTGAGTGGCTCAAGAATAGCTTCGTGATCAGCTTCAACCTTTGTATAACCTTTTTCGAAAGTTACGTCGAGAAGCTTTTCACCAACGGCGATAAAGTCTGCGTTGTTTGCAACGAAGTCAGTTTCGCATGTAAGTTCAACAACTGCAATTTTATTTCCGTTCTGGCGGATAAAGAGACGACCTTCAGTTGTAGCACGCTCAGCGCGTTTTGCCATAGCTGCAAGTCCCTTTTCCTTAAGATATTTTTCTGCTTCTGCCATGTCGCCATTACATTCTGTAAGGGCTTTTTTACATTCCATCATTCCGGCACCAGTTGCTTCGCGAAGTGCCTTTACGTCAGCTGCTGTGATTGCCATATATTAGTCCTTATAAATTTTGTCTTCGTCAACGTCGTCAGCAAGGCTTTCTTTTTCGTCTGCTTCAACATCTTCTTCTTTTGGTTCAGTTGGCTGATAGTTAGAGTAATCAACGATTTCCTGATCTTCTGTACGTGTAGAAGCGTCAGTCTGAACATCATCTTCGTCGTTAAGGTTCTCAAGAATCTTAAGACCAGCTTCATTGTCAGATTCGATTACAGCGTTAGCAATAATAGAAGTGAACAAAGAAATAGCGCGGATAGCGTCATCGTTACCTGGAATAGGGTAGTCGATACCTTCTGGGTTACAGTTTGTATCAACAACAGCGATGATTGGGATACCCATTCTGCGTGCTTCTGCAACTGCAAGCTGTTCCTTGTGTGTATCGATTACGAAGAGAGCTCCTGGGAGTTCCTTCATCTCTTTAATACCACCGAGGTTCTTTTCGAGCTTTGCCTTTTCCTTCTGGAGGGCAGCTACTTCTTTCTTTGTAAGATTATCGAATGTGCCGTCAATTTCCATCTTTTCGATTTTCTTGAGGCGCTGAAGTGATTTTTTGATTGTAGCGAAGTTTGTAAGCATACCACCAAGCCAGCGGTTGTTTACATAGAACATTCCACAGCGTTCAGCTTCTTTCTGTACAGCCTGCTGTGCCTGTTTTTTTGTTCCTACGAAGAGGACTGATTTGCCAGATGCAGTTACTCTGCGAACTTCATCGTAGCCGTCTTTAATTGCAGCAATTGTCTTCTGCAAGTCAATAATGTGGATTCCATTGCGTTCTGCGAAGATGTACTTCTTCATACGTGGATCCCAGCGTTTTACCTGATGACCGAAGTGAACTCCAGATTCAAGCAGGTTCTTCATGGTTACTACTGCCATGATTAACTCCTTCACGGGGACGTTGGTCATTAAATGCTCCATTCTACTCAATCACGAGTTTTCGCGTAGCGAAAACTCGGTAAGCAAGCGAAGCTTGCGTCCCGCCATACTCTATTTCTCGTACCTCAAGTGAGGCCGGAAGATTATTCGACTCTACGAGCCGATTTACTCAAGGATAGAATATCCCTGTTCTTTTAATATATCGTAAAGTTCAAAAATAGGCAACCCAACGGCTCCTGAATATGAACCTTCAATATTCGAGATAAAACATGATGCAAGACTCTGGATTCTATAACCACCGGCTGCTCCATGCCATTCACCAGTTTCTACATACCATTCAATTTCTTCATTAGTCATTGGAGCAAAGGTTACATTAGTTTTGCAAAGACGCGAAATTGTTTTCTTTTCGCGGCCGTTATAAAGCACAAGGGCAGTGAGAACTGTATGTGTTTTTCCCTGAAGGGCAGAAAGGTATTCAACTGCCTGATCATGATTTTCCGGTTTACCGAGAATCTTATCTTCAAAAAGAATAACAGTATCAGCACCTAATACCCACTGAATTTCCTGACCTGCAGGAAGAGAGCGGATAACAGCAGTTACCTTTTCACTTGCCAGTAATTCTGGAATCTGTTCTTTTTCTACAGCAGAAGAAAGGGTTTCATCAATGTTAGGAATAATTACTCTGAATGGAATCTTAAGCATTTTTAAGATTTCCTGTCTGCGAGGGGAAGAAGAGGCGAGTATTATCGGTTCCATATTTACTCCAGCGTTATTGAAATTGTTTGGTGCGCTAAAAAAGGGCTGCCTTTACGGAAGCCCTTTTTATAAACTGAACTCTCTATTTATATTGATTATTTTTCGCTTGAATTAGATTTCTTGCTGTCACTTGAACTAGAAAGCTTTTTCAAAAGCTTGTATGCCTTCTGTCTTACAGGTGTAACATAGTGATAATCTGTAGAAATACGTGCAACAGCATCAATCATAGTTTTTTTATTTTCTGTTGAATCAGCAAGCATTTCAAATGCATTAAGAACTTCAAGTGCAAGTGAGCTTGTTGGATTCAAAACCTGATTACGGCGGTTAGCAAAAGCAATTGCATCAACAGCCTCGTCGTTTTCGTTAATTCCAATTTCACCAAGTGATTTAACAGCAGCTGCGATTACCATTGGCTCATTATCTGCAACTGCAATAGAAATCAACATGTTCTTAGAATGTTCGGTAGGAACCTTTGCCATAAGCTTACATGCTTCACGGCGGATTTCTGGGAAGTTATTCATAAGACGGCCGTTTGTGCGGTTCTGAGTTGTAAGACCATCACCGGCAAGGCGGTCGAGAGCCTGAATTACAGCATCTGAAGTATTGCCGTCATCAAGTGCAGCCTGAAGATACTGAATTGCAACAAGTTTATTATCATATTCATCTGACTCAGCAAGTGTCATAATGATGTCGCCATCAACATCGTTAAGATATTCACTTTCAACAGTTGATTCTTTTTCAGATTGAGCAAAAGCAAATCCAGCCAAGAGCATCATTGCAGATGCAGCAAAAACTTTTCTTGAAAGTTTCATCAAAATTCCTCCGTATAAGGTCCTAGACCTATCTTAATTATTATAGAATATACTTGATAAAAAATCAACGGAAATTAAACGCGGTCCAGTTGTACGTACCACTTACCGCTTACTTTAATGAACTGATAATATCTTGTAATGCTGTGGTCTTCGTTTACCTGAACTGCCTTTACATTGGTTTTAGAGATATATCTGATTTCTGTAATTTCACGGTTTTTACGAGATGGAATGAAAACATACTTAAAATAGTCGCCTATACCATTCAAAACAATAGCTTTATTAGGCAGCTTTTTATTTACTTTTCTGATATTTGCTGGATTTGAATAGAAGTTTTTAGAATCCTTGTCTACATAACTGAGCCATGCTTCTACATCTTCTTTTTCCATTACCTTCTGAAGCTCTTTGATAATTCTAAGAATTTCAGCCTTATCTTCGGCGAACTCGTCTTTTGTTACTAACTCTTCAGCAGAAAGAGCCTGAATGGAACGTTTATATTCTTCTTCATCTTCTTCTGGTTTTACTTCTTCATTAATTAATTCAACTTCATCGTCTACATCTTCAACATCATCTATTTCCTGAGGTTCTTCTACAGGTTTAGCTTCTTCAACTTTTGGAGCTTCAGGTTTTACTTCATCGGCTACAGGTGTGCTGCCACAAGAAATTAAAAAAACTCCGAGAACTAATGCGAATAAAACAAAAATCTTTTTCATACCAATAATTTTACATCTATTGCCCGTTTTCGTCAAATAAGATAGATTACTTATATATGGTAAAAGCTGTATTTGCAGGATCCTTTGATCCGCCAACAAATGGACATCTTGATATTATAAAAAGAGCATCCGGACTTTTTGAAAGCGTTGATGTTGTTGTTTCTGTAAATCCAGAAAAAAAGACTATGTTCACAGAAGAAGAAAGAGTTCAGTTTCTTCAGGATTTGATTAAACCTTTCAAAAATGTTTCTGTTCATTCATATAAAGGTATTATCGTAAATTATGCAAAAGAGGTTGGCGCTAAAGTGCTTGTTAGGGGAGTGCGTTCTGCAAATGACTTTGGTTACGAGTTTGAACTTGCGCTGATGAATCAGAACTTGAATCCTGATATTGAAACAGTATTCCTGCAGTCAAAGGAAAAATACGCAATCGTAA
>CAMJNC010000108.1 GCA_946407195.1 uncultured Treponema sp.
ATGAAGTTTATGATGTACGGTATGCCATTGATGTTCTTCTTTATGTTCTACAATGCACCGTCTGGACTTCTTCTTTACTGGCTCACAAGTAACGTTCTGCAGATTTTCCAGCAGTTGATTATCAACAAGATGATGAAGGAAAAGAAAGCAGAAAAGGCTGCAGGTGGATTTACTGCAAAAGAGCAGAAGGTTCTTCCACCAAAGGCTAAAGGAAAAAGAAAATAATAATACGGCCGCTTTGCGGCCTTTCTATAGGAGAAAAAAATGACTTACGAGTTTGAAGGAAAAACTGAAAAAGAAGCTATTGAAATGGCTGTAAACGAACTTGGTCTTGAAAGAGATCAGTTTGATGTTGAAATTCTTGAAACACAGAAGAATTCAATCTTCAAAAAAGGCTATGTAAAAATCAGAATTCATACTCTTGATGATAATGAAGGAAATGCAGGCTGGGCTGGTAATGCAGCTGAAGAAAAGCATTCTCGCCTTGTTGCAGATCCACTTCCACAGGGTGAATTTGAGCAGAAGCTCATTGAATTCATTCAGACTGTAATTGAAAAAATGGGTTACGATGTTAAGGTAGAGGTTTCTTATCGCGAAGAAAGAAAGCTTGGAATTCGTCTTGATTCTTCTTACTCTTCAATTCTTATTGGACGTAAGGGAAAGAACCTTGATGCTCTTCAGCTTCTTGCAAACATCTACGCTGGCCGCCTTGGACACGAAGAAGTTCGCGTAATTCTCGATACAGAAAACTATAGAATCCGTCGTGAGGAAACTCTTGTTCGCCTTGCTTATACTACTGCAGATAAGGTTCGCCTTTCACACAATTCGATTCTGCTTGAGCCTATGAATCCATTTGAGCGCCGCCTTATCCACACAACCTTGAATGATATTCCTGATGTTGAAACTAAGAGTGAAGGTGAGGGAGTATTCAAGCAGGTTCGTGTTCTTTATAAAGGAATTCGTTAATGGCATTTGTAAAAACCAGAAAAGCTTTTAAGAAGATGACTATGGTACTTACAGCCGGCGTTTTATTCGGAGGCACCTGCCTTGCCGGAGAAAACGCTAAGGTAAAAGAGCTCGTTGATGCTAAATATTACAATACCCTCATTACAAAGGGTATTGTAGCTAACTATCGCGAGGATGGTTCTAAAGGCTTTAATCTTCTTCCACAGACCGTTTATGCTTCAAAAATAAACGAAACACAGGTTGTAAAAGAACCAAAGAATTTTCCGTATACATACGAAGGTCTTTACCTTCTCAACAAAAAAGATTTGCTCGCAAAGGGCACATCTGGAAAAAGCACAATTACTATTCAGGATGTAGCAGATACAATTCGTTCCATTTCCAAAATGCAGGGAATGAAATATTATTCCACAACAAAAAAGAAGGAATGCGTCTTATATGAAAAAACATATATGATTGCAGGACCTGATGATAAAACAAAGATTCCTGATCAGAATACAGGAAATGCTGATGGACAGGTTTCTTATTGTCTTCAGGATGATAACAGCTTTGGTGTAAATACTTATAAGCTTTCTTATCATCAGAATGGTGATACCTTGTGGTGTAATTTTTCAATCCTGGACAAAATGGGACTTGGACCATTTAAGGCAATCTATCCTGGAAAAATGATTATCAATATTCTGGTAATTGATTGTGGTGATGATTTACTTTTGTATTTGTGTACAGATACAGACAGCATTAAATTCCCTGGAATAAGGGGTCAGATAACTGATTCAATGTCCAGCAGAATGGATGCCGTTTATAAATGGTTTATAACTCAATTCTAAGAGGAAATAAAAATGAAACTTAAAAAAACTATTATTGCAGGACTTATGGCGATTATTGCATTATCTTCTTGCACAGCCGCAGGTTCAAAGGGGAAAAACATGGAAGCATTGAAAGGAAAAGAAGGCGTATTTGCCGTTCTTGAAACAGAAAATGGAACAATTATTCTTAATCTTTTTTACAAAGAAACACCAATGACAGTTGCTAACTTTGTTGGTCTTGCAGAGGGAACTCTGGATGCAGCAAAGGGAAAGCCATTTTATGATGGTTTGAAATTCCACCGTGTAATTTCTGATTTTATGATTCAGGGTGGTGACCCACAGGGTAATGGAACTGGTGGACCTGGTTATAAATTTGCTGATGAATTTGTTGAAGGTTATGTATTTGATAAGCCTGGAAAGCTTGCTATGGCAAACTCTGGTGCTAATACAAATGGAAGCCAGTTCTTTATTACACACGTTCCAACAGACTGGCTCAACTACAAGCACACAATTTTTGGTGAAGTAGTTACTGGACAGGATGTTGTAAATACAGTTGCTCAGGGAGATACCATTAAGTCTCTTACAATTGTTCGCCAGGGTAAAGATGCAGAAGCTTTCAAAGTAACACAGAAGAGCTTTGATGAACTTAAAGCTGCAGGTGCTAAAAAGGCTGCTACATTCCAGGAAGAGCTTCAGAAAAAGACAATTGCTAAGGTAATTGAAGGCTGCGAAAAAGCAAGTAACGGAACATATTTTAAGATTCTTAAGCAGGGTAGTGGTCCTGTTTGTGGTAAGGGAAAGAAGGTTACTGTTGAATATAAGGGCTACCTTCCTAACGGACAGATTTTTGATGCTTCAAAGGAATTCCACCCACAGGGACATGAACCTCTTGAATTTACAACAGACGGCGGACAGATGATTCCTGGTTTTGATGAAATGGTTCAGCTGATGAAATACGGTGAAACACGCAAGATGGTAATTCCACCAGAGCTCGCTTATGGAGCATACGGAATTCCACAGGCAGGTATTCCTGGTAATTCTTATATTTGTTTTGATGTTAAGCTTGTAAAGTAAGGCTACAATCAAAGAATCGTTAAAAACGAAGCCGACTCATATATATGAGCCGGTTTTTTATTTTAAAATCGGTGGAACTTCAAACAGGCTTTTTGTTGCCTCATAGATTTTTCGGGCAACAAGAGGGTTATTCATGGTGTAAAGGTGAATACCTGAAACGCCATGTGTAACAAGATCTACAATCTGATCAATAGCATAAGCAATTCCGGCATCGCGGATAGCATCCGGGTGATCCCCATAACGTTCCATCATATCTGTAAACTTTTTAGGAAGTACAGCATTTGTCATACTTACCATTCTTTCAATTGATTTTTTATTTGTGGCCGGCATAATACCAGCTTCAATTGGTACATTAATTCCTTTAATCTGACAACGCTCAAGAAATTTATAAAACTTTTCATTATCAAAAAACAGTTGTGAAAGCAAATGACTTGCTCCGGCATCAACCTTCTTTTTCAGATAATCAATATCTTCAAAAACATCCTTAGACTGCGGATGAAGCTCTGGATAGCAGGCACCGAAAATCTTAAATTGCTTGCCGTCAGTACGCTTAGAATCAAAATCTTTAATAAAGGAAATAAGATCGCTGGCATGAAGGAACTCGTTTGCAGGTTCTTTTCCTTCTACCTTGTCACCGCGAAGTGCAAGAATATTATCTATTCCGGCCTGCTGGAACTGTTCCAGAACAAACAGGGCATCTGCCTTTGTCATGTTGAGGGCAGGCATATGAATTACAGATTCTACACCGCAGACATTTTTTATATGCTTTGCAATTTCTACTGAATTATTACAGTTTTCGCTTCCGCCGGCACCAAAGGTTACAGAAATAAAATCAGGTGAAAGATCTTTAAGCTCATCGAGGGTAGAAAAAATCGTGTCGATTGGCATGGTCTTTTTTGGAGGGAAAACTTCAAATGAGATGATTGTCTTTTTTGTGTAATCTGTTTCGTTTATCATATTCGCTTGTTATTATATAAAGAAGCGCTAAAAAGGTTAATAACTTCGGTTATTTTTTGCTTCTGACAGTTAATTTAAAACGACAAAATACTTATACTTTGTCTAAATAAAAGTATTAGGAGACTCTAATGAAAAAACTAAACAGACTATTTATTGCTTTTATTGCAACAGCGTTTGTAGCTTCTGTGCTTCTGGTAACAGGATGTTCTTCATCTGATGTTCAGAATAAAAGCAATGGAAAGAAGCTTGTCATGGACTCTGCTTACAAGCAGGGAAAACTTGACAATGGAATGTCATATTTAATTCGTGAAAACGGCGAACCCAAGAATCGTATTCAGCTTCGTCTGGTTGTAAAAACCGGTTCTTGTATGGAAGATGATGACCAGAAGGGTCTTGCTCATTTTATTGAGCATCTTTGTTTTAATGGAACAGAGCACTTTGAAAAATCAGCCATTATCGATTATTTTGAGACAATTGGTATGCAGTTTGGACCTGAAATTAATGCTGAAACTACCTTCGAAAATACTGTTTATATGCTTGAATTACCGGCAGATAATCCTGAAATGCTTAAAACAAGTCTGCTCGTACTTCATGACTGGGCTTGTGCTGTTACTTTTGATCCTGTGGAAATTGAAAAAGAACGTGGAGTAATTGTAGAAGAATGGCGAGCAAGAACTCAGCAGGTAAATGGTCGTCTTTCAGATAAAATACTTAAAAATCTGTTCAAGGACTCACGTTATGGTGAACGTATTACCTTGGGTGATATGGATGTAATCAGAAACATTTCACGCGAAAGAATTATAGATTATTATCACAAATGGTATCGTCCTGAAAATATGACAGTTGTTGCTGTAGGTGATATTAAAACAGGAACTCTTGAAAAAGCAATTAAAGAAGTAATGGGAACAATTCCTGCATCTGAAAAATCTGAAAAGCTTCCGTTTTATAATCTGCCAGAAAAAAAGGAGAAGGAATTAACTGTTATTCGTGATAAAGAACTGAATTATATCAAGACGGAGATTTATAAGGTAATTCCTGAATATGAAGCAGTAAAAACTGTTGAACAGTACAGAAAAGATTTTGCTATTGGCTATGCTTTAGATACATTCAATCTGAGATGTCAGGAAATTACAAATAAGGCTGATTCTCCATGGATTCAAGCAGGTTTATTTTATGCAAAAATAACTAATCATGGTATTTTTGGTGTTGCACAGTTCTTTCCGAAAAACGGAATGTTTAATGAGGCATTTAAAACCTACCTTGATGAATATGAGCGCTTTATGAATTTTGGACCTACAGAATCTGAAATGCAGCTGTTAAAACAGGCATACACTCAGAATATCTGGGCTAATTACGATAACAGAAAAAATCTTTCATCTGTTGCATTCGCTGGAGAAATGGTTGATTATATTCTCAAAGGAGGGACATTAATTTCCAGAGATGATAATTTAAAACTTGCTCTTGATATAGTTGAAAACATTACAGCAGAGGAAGTTCTTGAAACTGCAAGAGAATTTTTTAACGATCGTGGAGACACAATGTTTGTTATGAGTCCGGAGTCTTTTGAAATTCCTTCGGATAAAGAAATTAAAGATATCTGGAATAACTACGTTGGTGAGAATTCAAAGGTTGCCTATAACGAAGAAGAAAATATTGATTCTATAATGAGTAGACCTGCAGCTAAGGCTAAAATAATTGAAAAGAAGGCAATTAAAGAGCTTGGTGGTACTCAGTATACTTTTGAAAACGGTGTAAAAATCATTACAAAGAAAACCGACTTCCAGAATAATGATATTCAGATTTATGCAGGAAGTAAGGGCGGATTTTTTCAGTTGAAGGAAAAGGATATTCCTTCTGCGAGAATGGCAGTTGAGTATGCAGCACAATCTGGTTTGGCCGGAAAAACCTATAGTCAGATTCACAAATATTCTGCTACCAAAAATCTCAATGTAAATTATGGAATTAGTAACACAGAGGAATATTTAACTGCTTCTGCTTGTAAAGAAAATATTGAAGAAACTCTGCAGATTATGTATCAGATTTTTACTGCACCACAGTTTACTGAAGAGGCCTGGACAACAATTGTAAGTCAGCATAGCGAGGTGGCAGCAACTTATGGTGCAAAACCAATTCAGACATTTGTAGAAAAATTGAATGAATTTCTTTACGGAAAAACTTTGTGGAAGCTTCCACGCAATAAAGAATTTATGTCTAAGCTGGATGCTGCAACCGCAGAAAGAGTTTTCAGAGAACGCTATGGAAATGCAGCTGACTTTACCTTTGTATTTGTAGGTGACTTTGACGAAAAGAATCTTGTAGATTTATGTGCTTACTATCTTGGAAATATACTAACTAACGATAGTAAGGATGAAACAAAATATGTTTACTTCCCGTTCCCTAAAAGCAATAAGACTTTGACTGTAAAAAAAGGAATTGATAATTACGGTTATGTTTATGTGGGATTTGGAGGAGAGCTTCCTCAGAGTGATGACATTGAACAGAAAACAAAAGAAAGCGTAATTATTAATCAGATGAATGCTGTGCTTGATATTCGTTTGCGCGAAGTAATTCGTGAGGATAAGAGCGGCTCTTATGGAGTAGGCTGTTATGCTGGAATAGACGGATGGCCAGACAGATATTATTATGTTGGAATTGAATTTGGGTGTGAACCTGCTCGACAAGAAGAGCTTTCTGCAGCTGTAGTTGAAACAATTAATGATATTAAGGCTGGAAACATTTCTGATGAATTACTTGTAAAGGTAAAGGAATCTTATTCCCGTTCAATTGAAACTGCACTTAGAAATAACGGCTGGTGGATTAACAGATTTGCTGCTGAGGTTCTTTATACATACGAACCTTTATGGTTTACATCGAACAGTCAGAAAGCTGTAGACTGGATTACTAAAGAAGCAATTATTGAAGCTGCTAATAAGTATCTGGATACTAACAGAATGGTTACTGCTTATTTGAAACCAGAAAAATAAAAAGAACACTATAGGGGGCGTTGCGGGGGATTCTCCCCCCGCACGAAGGGGTAGTGGAAAATAAAAAAGCTGCGATGGTTGAGACCACCGCAGCTTTTTTATTTGGAGCGAGGGGAGTGCTCTCCCCTTCTTAATAAAATTAAATAATACCAATACCCTTCAAAAGAATGATGAAGAGAAGAACTGGTGCAACGAACTTAATCATTGCAATATAAAGTCCCTTGCGAACAAAGTACTCGCCGTTAAGAGTAATCTCATCGATTGTAGTTTTTGGCTTAGCAATCCAACCTATAAGAATACATGTAAGAAGACCTACGATTGGCATAAGAATGTTGTTACTTGCGTAATCAAGGATATCGAGAACCTGACCAACACTTCCATTTGGAAGCTTGAGGTCGAAGTAGAATACGTTGTATCCGAGACAAACGATGATAGAAACAACAAATGTACATACAGCCATAACGAGTGTAGACTTCTTGCGGCTCCACTTGAACTTATCCATCATACTAGATGTGATTGCTTCGAGGATTGATACAGCTGAAGTAAGTGCTGCAAAGAGAACCATTACGAAGAAGATAAGACCAATGAACTCACCAAACTTTCCAAGAGAGTTGAATACCTTTGGAAGAGTGATGAACATAAGTCCAGGACCTGCAGACATACCTTCTTTTCCTGAGAAAGCGAATACTGCAGGAATAATCATCATACCAGCGAGAAGAGCGATACCTGTATCGAAGATTTCGATCTGGTTTACAGACTTGTTAAGGTTTACATCCTTCTTCATGTATGAGCCGTAAGCGATCATAATACCCATAGCAATTGAGAGAGAGTAGAAGAGCTGTCCCATTGCATCAAGACAAACTGTAAGGAAGCCCTTGAAGGTAAGTCCTGTGAAATCCGGGATAAAGTAAACTGCTGCACCCTGAAGACCTGTACGTGTAACACCAGCATCATCTGTGTGGCTGATGAAGAGTGAGTAGATTGCAATAAAGACTACAATTACTACGAGAATTGGCATAAGGATTTTTGAATATCTTTCAATTCCATGTTCAACTCCCTTGTATACAATAATGAAACAAAGAATTGCAAAAAGAGCTGTGTAGAAAATTGGCTGCCACTGTGAAGTGATAAAGCCGCCGAAGAATCCGTCTGCAACTGCAACCTGGCTCTGGAAGGCGAGGTAGCAGAACATGTACTTCATTACCCAGCCACCGATTACACAG
>CAMJNC010000109.1 GCA_946407195.1 uncultured Treponema sp.
CTTAAGCTTTCTGGAGTTTACGATAAGGTAATGTCACTTCCTCAGGGAATCAACACTACCCTCACCCGCGAGTTTGATGATAACGGTGCCGTTCTTTCGGGTGGTGAGTTTCAGAAGATTGTTGTTTCACGAGCCTTTGCACGAAACTGTCCTATAAAGGTATTCGATGAACCTTCGAGTGCACTTGACCCTATTGCCGAATATCAGCTTTTTGACAATATTCTCAAGGCCTGTCGTGAAAATACACTGCTATTTATTTCGCACAGACTTTCTTCGGTACAGAATGCAGACCATGTATTCCTTCTGGAGCATGGTCAGGTAAAGGAAGAAGGCACACACCGCGAGCTTATGAACCGCAAGGGACTTTATGCTGATATGTATCAGAAACAGGCAGAAAATTATCTTGCCGACAAAACAAAACAGACGGAGGGAATCTGGGCATGAAGAACAAAATGAACTCTACACCAAAAGCAAAAAGCAACGTCCTTAAAAATCAAATCTTCCTCTGGAAGCTTTGTTTCAAAACCTGTCCGCTTTACATGATTTATCATCTCTATGATGCATTCCGCTATCAGGGGATTATCTTCCTTGAACACGTTCTTGGAATTCGTTATGTACTGCGCTGTGCAGAATTTCATGAGCCGTTCACAAAGGCACTTTTCTACATCGGTTTAATTCTTCTGCTGAATATTCTTCAGATTATTCCAGACGGATTTTTCATATACGGCTGGCAGTTCAAATATAAACCGCGCCTTTACCGTGCCCTCAAGGAACAGATGTTTAAAAAAGCTTCTGAGATTGATCTCTACTGTTACGACGACCCGGCTTATTACAACGACTTTGTATTAAGTGTCTCACAATCAGAAGCCGCAATAGACCGCTTCCTCGAGCTGCTCAATATGGCAATGCAGGCAATTACCGTTTTGTTTACTACCGGTATATTCTACATAATGACCGACCCAACCGGTATTGTCTTTGTATTTGTGTCATTCATAATGCGCTTTGTAGTTTCAAAAAAACTGAACAAGGTTAATTTTGAAAACCGCCTTGCTGTAAATCCACACATGCGAAAACGAGACTATGTAAGCCGTGTTTTCTATCTTAAGGATTTTGCAAAGGAGCTTCGCCTTCATCCTAATGCCGGAACTCAGCTCGAAGAAGAATTTGCAGAGGCTAATGATAATATTATCACCGAGCACAAAAAGGTTGCTGCAAAACGCGTGTGGTTCCAGTTCCTCAAGGACTACGGAGTTGGAGACTTTTTGATTGACGGACTTTACATCACCTACCTCGTTTACAAGGCAGCCGTACTCCATTCTGTGAACTACAGTGATGCAGTTATTCTTTTCAACAGAACAGGAAGCCTTCGCGGAAGTATGAGTCGTTTTGCAGACCTTGGTCCTAAGGCTCATGAAAACAGTATGTTTGTTGATAAAATCCGCTCTTTCCTTGCATACGAACCTCGCCTCAAAAATGATGAAGGAGATGCTGTTCCAGAAGGAGCCGGAGAACTCAGTTTGAGCCACGTTTCTTTCAAATATTCAGAAGCTGGACGTACAGTTCTTGATGACATTTCGCTCACAGTAAAGCCTGGAGAACACATTGCCATCGTAGGCTACAATGGAGCTGGAAAAACAACCCTCATCAAGCTGCTCATGCGCCTTTACGACCCTACAAGTGGTACCATCAGCTATCATAACCATAACGTTTCAACTCTGTGTCCTCATGAATATCATAAGCACATTGGTGTAGTTTTCCAGGATTATCAGATGTTCGGCGCTAACCTCGCAGAAAATGTCGTAATGGATAACATGACTTTGCAGGAGCAGGAAGAACGCACCCCGCAGATTACCGGTGCACTTACAGCCGCAGGCTTTGCAGAAAAGCTTTCGCGCCTGCCTGATGGACTTTTCACTCAGGTAACTACAGAGTTCGACAAAAAGGGTGTAGACTTCTCTGGCGGTGAAAGCCAGAAGGTTGCAATTTCGCGTGCCTTCTATAAGAATGCTGATATTCTGATTATGGATGAGCCTTCAAGTGCACTCGACCCAATTGCCGAATACGAGCTGAACAAGGCCATGCAGACTGCCGCAAAGGGAAAAACAGTGTTCTATATTTCACACCGTCTTTCTACAACCCGCGATGCAGACCGCATCATAATGCTCGAGCTCGGCCGCATAATCGAAGAAGGTACACATGCCGAGCTTCTTGCACGCAATGGCAAATACGCCGAAATGTGGAACGCTCAGGCCGGTAAGTACAACTAACAGTAAAAAAGAGGTTCTGATATCTTCTCAGAACCTCTTTTTTAATACCTTTTATGTATTACTTATGATTTGCTAAATAATCCTTGTATTCTTTAGCAAACGCCTTCTTCAGCTTCGGATCATTTTTATTCTGGTTTAACCATTCTGTAAAGTACTCGTATCTTTCAAGATCTTCATCCGGAATAATAATATCAAAAGCCTGCTGCTTTGTTTTTAACCAGTTAAAGAAGTTAAGACGATATCTGCACAGATTTAAGAAAACAGCCTGTGTATCTCCCCATCTCCAGAGAGCCTGTGAATTATAGTCAAAATTACCTTCCTTTACGGAAGTACTGCTTTCTGAAATAGCTGCATACAGATATGGATCTCTATGCTCTGCATTAAGCAGGGCTCCAGTAATTGTACAGGAATCAAAAACATCACCTAAAGAACCAAATGCAACTATATATATAGAGTCATCTTTTTTAGCTTCATCTCCCTGCTTATACATAATAAGCCAGTCATCGTTTTCTTCATTCCTATAGAACGAAGTTGTTCCCTCAGTGAAAACCTCTGTCAAATTATACTTTTCAAAGATTTTTTCTGCTTTTTTAGGGAAAAACAAATCTGTAGGAGTCCATTTATTGCCTGCTGCAAAACAGAAGGTAGAAAGCAAAAGACCTGCAAGAAGAAGAATTTTTCTTTTCATAATAAAACCTCACTTTTTTTGTTTAACTATTTTATTAAGTATATCACACATTTCTGATTTATAAAGCCTTTTTTATCGCAAATAATGCGCCATGAGGTTTTATATTATCTGCCGTAATTTCCATTCCAAGCGCTTCGGAAAGGCTTTTTGCAATTGCAAGTCCAAGGCCGGAACCGCCGGCGCTTCTTGTGTGAGCCTCATCTGCACGATAAAAACGCTCAAAAACATGAGGCAAGGCTTCTTCTGCAATTCCCGGTCCATCATCACTTTCAGAAATTACAAGCTCTCCATCGGGCTTTATTTCTGCACAAAGCCTTACAGTACATTTTTCGCCAGCAAATTTTACACTGTTTGAAACAAATACTGTAATTATCTGATGCAGCATTTCCGGATCTGTCTGCAAAGATGAAAGACCTTCTCCACAGGAAATCTCAAAGCTTACCAAAGGAGCAACAGCACTAAACTCCTGTTCTACCCGCGCAAAAAGCGCCCCTGCATCAACCTCGCAAAGCTGCGGCTTAATTCTTCCGCTTTCAATACGCGAAATCTGCAGAAGGTTTTCAATAATCGCATGCATTGATTTTGATTCTGCTTTAATCGCATTTAAAGATTTTTCAAGCTGCTCCGGATTATCCTTTCCCCAGCGCAGCAAAAGATTTACCTGTCCAAAAATAACCGTCAATGGAGTATTGAGCTCGTGCGAAACATCACTCGAAAACTGCCTCTCCCTGTCAAAATCAGCTTTAATTCGCAGGAATAAATCATTAAAGGCTACCGAAAGCTCATCTATTTCATCACCGCGCCCGCTCAAGGGCAGCTGTCCGTCAAGATTTTCAATTGTCATTGAACGTGCAGTGCGGGTAATTTTTACAACCGGCTTAATTGTACGTTTTGTCAATAATAAAGAAAAAAGAAAAGAAATCAAAAGAACAGGTATAGACATAAGCAGAATAGAAGACGGCAGCTGCGGAAAAATTCTGGAGAACGAATCATTTTCAATATTTTCAGAAACAGCTATTACAATAGCTCTTCCCTCAAAATTGTAAGTTTCTCCATAATAAAGAACATTCAGATCTCCATCATAAAAGAAATCCTTTTCAAAATGATGTACTGCTTTACCATTAGTATCCTTTAATAAAGGCAAAAAGGGATCATTTGTCGCTAAAATTTCTTCAGATTCAATATCGTAGGCTATGAAAGAAAAATAATATGGAAAGGCATCCATACTAAATTCATTCTCATACAGTTCTTTACAAGCCTTCTTCATTTCTGCTGTCTGCGAAGCCTGTACAAATGAGCGGAGAATATACAGGAAAGAAAGAGAAAGCAGAATAACTGCCATTGTAAGAATAAACATAAACCTGAGTGAAAGTTGAACAGCAAATGATTTCTTCATTTTCTAACCCATCATATAGCCGGCACCACGTACCGTTCTAATGTATTCATCCTTTGTATAAGCTGATATTTTTGAACGAAGATATCCGACATAAACATCTACTGTATTTTCATCAATAAAGTGACCAATACCCCAGATTTCATCAATTATCTGCTGACGGGAAAATATTTTCCCCTGATTTTCTATAAGGAGCTTAAGAAAAAGAAATTCCGTTTTAGAAAGCTGCACTTCATTTTCATCAATTGTAAAACTCATTCGCTCCAGATTAAGAGTTATATTTTTATAAGAAGCTTTAGCCTCCTGCTGCTTTGAAAAGTTTACTCTACGGAACAAAGCATTTATGCGGGCAAGCAGTTCTTCTATTTCAAACGGCTTTGGAATATAGTCATCAGCTCCAAGATTCAAACCATTAATTTTATCGATAGTTTCTCCGCGGGCTGTCTCCAGAATTACAGGCACGGTAGAAACCGCACGAATACGGCGAAGCACTTCAAGACCATTCAACTCAGGAAGCATAATATCCAGCAGAATTAAATCAGGCTTTTCAGCTTCAAATTTTTCAAGAGCTTCACGCCCTGTAACAGCGAGGCTGGTTGTATAGCCCTCGTGCTCAAGCTCTGGAACCACAAAATCAGCAATTCCACTATCATCTTCGACAATCAGAATTTTCATATTCACCTCTCAACCTCAACCAGAATCTCAACAGGTTCAATAAGAGTTCCTTCAAACGAACGTATTTTACAAACCTTCATTTTAAATGAATTACTGTTTATTGGAATCAGCATTTTAAGCGAATCCCCTTTTTTACTGAACATTAATCTTACAGGCGGCAAAACAGGATTATTATTTATAAGAATTGAATCAGGCTTTACAGAACGCGGATTTATATTCTGATTAAACAATAATTCAATACAAACCAGTTCTCCTTCCTTTCTCGTACATCGGGTTTGAATTATTGTTAAAGGAAGATTCTCTGAATATGTTCTGTTTCCTCTATATTTGATAATATTATCAGAATCCTTAGGAGGTGGCGGAGGTAATCTGTCAGAAGGTTTTCCACCTGCAGGAGGCTGTCCAGCCGGCGGATTACCACCACCAGGTCCACCGCCGCCAGGAGCACCTCCTCCATGCATTCCCTGCGCATATAATAAAGAGAAGCCTAGAAATAATGAAAAAAACAGAATAATTCTTCTGTTCGAGCTTTTCATACTGTAATTATAATCCAAAACAAAGAAAAATAAATGAAAACAAATCCCTTTTTTCCTAAGAGTTTTCTTAAACTTATTTAACCAATATCTCATGATTTATGACACCTGAGAAGCTACAATTTTGTTGAAAATCAAACTTGATTTTACAGGAGTCCACACAATGAAAGAAACAATTCTTAAACAGGTTTCAATTATTTTTACAATTCTTTTCTTATTCGGCTGTTCAAATGCATACAGCGATTTTTCCTCTGATACTGATCCAGATTTTCAGAGTCCTGGAACAACCTCTATTACAGATGACGGTTCTACAACTGATTACACTGATACAACAACCGCATCTCCCTCGGTAGTTATTTCAGAGGATTTATATGAAAACTTTGCGGCAGACGGAACGGTTTACATCAGCTTAAATGGCAAAACCTGGAGCTCTTCTACAGAAGGCAGCATTACAGATTCAGATGTGACAATCATAGAAACTGAAAGTTCGGAAGAAGATGAAAATGCGGCCGGACTTGAAATTCAATATAAAGGAAAATTGAAAATTAAATATGTTCTTTCGGGCAGCTACACTGGAACCATATTCATCAAAAACAAAAAAGCTGATGCTGCGGTAGTTCTGAATAACACAGAGCTTAAAAGCGAAAACGGAACTGGCCCTGTATTACGATTCAGTTCAGAACAAAGAACCTTTATTGTGGTGCCGGCAGGTACTACAAATACACTTAAAGACACCCGCCGCCTTAATCAGTCTGAAACAATGTACGATGATAAAAAGGGCTCTGTTTACTCAAAGGGTGCCATGATTTTTACAGGCGAAACTTCTGATACAAGCGGCGGTAGTCTTACAATTACAAACAGCGGTTATAAGCATGCAGTATATTCAAAAGATTATATCAGGGTTGCTGATATTACCCTCACTGTTAATGCAGCAGGTGAAACCAGCCGCGATTGTTTAAGAGCACTTAATGCAGTAATTATTGACAGCGGAAACATCAGCCTCACCGGCAAGGGTACAATAGAAGACGATGAAAGTGTCGGTATTAAGGTTGAAGGCGAAGATGCTGATGAAGATGATTTATCAGTTGAATATACTGCAGGAGCCGGTTTTGTCATCATCAACGGTGGAAAGCTTACAATCAATACTGTGGCAAAGGGAATTACCGCTCACTGGAAATCTTCTGAATCAGTTATTGGAGATGCAAGCTATACAGAAACAGCAAATCAGTCACTGCTTTACACAACCTTCTTAGATGGAACAACAGCTGCTACCCCGAATCCTTATGTAGAAATTAACGGCGGTACAATCAGCATTACTACAACTGGTGAGCCTTATGAAGGCCGTACAGACAGTGATCCAAGCTGTTCTCCGGAAGGAATTGAAGCAAAGGGAAATCTTACAATCAATGCCGGAACCATTACTTTAAACTGTACTGACGACGCAATAAATGCCGGCGGAAATGTTACAATCAACGGTGGCGCTGTGTACGCCTACAGTTCAAAGAACGATGCAATTGACGCAAACGGAAGCAGCGGAATTACCATAAACGGCGGAGTTATTGTTGCCTTAGGTCTCAATACACCTGAATGTGCCTTTGACTGTGACCAGAATCCTCTTAAGATAAACGGGGGAACTTTGATTGGTCTTGGAACCAGCAACTTCACTGCTCCATCAAAAGGAAAGCAGAGCGTTATCGTATTAAGTTCACGCAGCGTTGGTTCTGCAAACTCAAGCTTTGCCGTAACAGATGAAAGCGGAAATCCGGTTTTTGTTTATAGTCTTCCTTCTTCAACCGGAGAGGTGCTTGTTCTTTCAAGTCCAGATCTTAAAACTGGAACAACCTATAGCGTAAAAACAGATGTAACAGTTTCGGGCGGAACAAGGTTCCATAGCCTTTATACAAGTCTGCCGTCAATCAGCGGCGGAAGCACAAGCCTTTCAAATGTTTCTACCTCAAGCAGCAATACAGTTTATACAGATTCAAATGTGAGCAGCGGCTTCGGTGGCCCTGGAGCCGGCGGACCTGGAAGATAAAATAAAAAAGCCACGTCATTGCAAGAAACGCAGCGACGTGGCAATCCAAGTGATTAAATACGGTGGTTGAGCTTGTCGAAACCACCGCCGTGTAACTTATTTCTTAAGCAATTTTGCAAGATTCTTAGCTGTAAATCCAAGATATTCAGCTACCTTGTTAGCAGGACCTGATGTACCGAATGTGTCGATACAGAAGCAGTTCTCTTTTGAAGTGAACTGGAGCCATTCCATAGAAATGCCGGCTTCTGTACAAACAACGCGTTTTGTATCACCAATGATAGCGTCCTGCTTAGCCTTTGTAAGACCTTCGAACTTCTTCAAATCTGGAACAGATACAACGCGGATCTTCTTCTCAGGAACCATTTC
>CAMJNC010000110.1 GCA_946407195.1 uncultured Treponema sp.
TTGGAATCTCAGTAAAGAGGTTCTGCTGTGTCTTAAGCATTTTTCCAATCTGTTCAATTGGTTTTACTGCATCTTCAAGGTAGCTTGTAAGCTCTTTTACATCTGCTACTTCTTTAAGTGAGCCCTGTGTAACTTCAGTTGTGTTGAACAAAGCAGAAAGGTCGCCGTTAGAAGCTGATGTTTCTGAATTGTTGATTACCTGATCAATACCAAGCAAAGAAAGACTCTGTGAAAGTGATGTCTGGAAGCGCTTTGCAGCCTGGAAGAGGTTTGCATTTTCATCGCGAAGCTCATCAAGGCTTGCGAGTGTTGCGCGGTTCTGTTCTACAAGAGAAGAGATTTCCATATTTGCTGAAATTGAACGTCTGTTATAATAGAAGAAAGAGGCAAGAATACCTACAGCAACCAGAACTCCAAGCAGAAGTGCAAAAACATTTGTCTGGAAGTTGATAACCTTACTCTGCGAGTGAGGTACAATCATGATGGTAAGCTTGTTGTCAAAAACCTTGAAAATACGTACAAAGAAGCCACCGATTTTATGCGTAAAAGCACCGAATCCATGGCTAACGTTTGAGGCAACCTGTTTTTCAAATTTCTTCAAAGCTTTCTGAGTTTTTGACATATTTAAAAAATTATACCATATATGTTTGAATGTAGTCAAACCTTCCACCCAATCCATCCCGGTTCAGATGAAAGATGAGTTATTTATACTATGATTATCGGTAAGAAAACGGAAAATTATGATGAGTGAATGCGTAGTGGAGAAACATATCAGACTGCATCGAGGGGTCTTTGGCGATTAGCCATAATAAAAATCCGAGGATTTTAGCTTGCTAAAACCGCAGGATTTTTTCACAAAAACCAGCTCGCCCGCAGTCTGGTGTGTTTCGCAACGGGAGCGTTCACTCATCATTTATCGGTGCGTTTTTAAATTTGACGATAAATCATTCTAGTGTTATATTTAATATACATATATCTCATCTTTAGGAAGAAAAGCCAATGAAGTTTTTTGATACTCACGCTCACATCGGGCTGATATACGATGATCCTATTGAGCAATTACGCGTAATACAACAGGCAAAGCAGGCCGGAGTAGCCCGCATTGTCAGCATTAATAATAGTCTCTATGATTTTAATAAGGTTTATCCGAATTTAAAGTCTATTTCTGGAATTTACCATGCGGTAGGTGTAGCTCCGTCAGAAGTTACAAATCCGGGAGCAGACTGGATTAACACAATCGAAAAGAGTCTTTCTCTGCCAAACGTAGTGGCTGTTGGAGAGACAGGTCTGGACTATTTTAAACAGTTTGGCGACAAGAGAAGCCAGATTGAGCTTTTTATTACTCAGCTTGAAATTGCACAGAAGCATAATCTTCCTGTAATCATTCATAACCGCGATGCAGGTAAGGACCTTTATGACGTTCTTACTGAACGTATGCCTGATACAGGTGCTATTCTTCACTGTTATTCTGAGGATGCTGCATTTGCAAAGAAGTGTCTCGATAAGAATATCTGGTTCAGCTTTGCAGGAAACCTGACTTACCGTAATGCAAGAAACCTTCACGAAACTGTTTTGAACATTCCGGTAGACCGCATTTTGATTGAAACTGAAAGTCCGTTTATGATTCCGGCTGAATTCCGCGAGAAAAAGCGAACTATGCCTGCTTATCTGCCATCTACAGCACGCTTCCTTGCAGAAATGCTTGATATGGATCTTGAGGCTCTTAGCGAGCAGCTGTGGACAAATAGTTGTAAGGCTTTCAATCTGCCAACAGATGTGTAAGGCCGCTGGCGGCCGATGTTAAATAGCAAAGCGTTAAAAAAATTGCGAAAGCAATTTTTAGCTTTACCACTTGGTGTATGTCAGATCTATACCACTCTGTAAAAATCGGAAATATAGAATTAAAGGGAAATCTCTTTTTAGCGCCGGTCGCAGGTTACAGCGACGCGGCGTTTCGTTCTGTCTGCATAGAAAACGGAGCCTGTTTTACCTATACCGAAATGGTTAGTGCCGAGGCTCTGGTGCGCAAAAACCTGAAAACCGAGATTCTCATGCGCCGCGCCTGCAACGAAAAGGCTTATTCAGTTCAGATTTTCGGTGGTGAGCCGGAAATTATGGCTGAGGCGGCAAATATTGTACTCGAAAAAACTCACTGTGAAGTAATTGATATTAACTGCGGCTGTCCTGTGCCTAAAATTATAAAAACCGGCGCAGGCTCTGCGCTTACACGTGACCCGGACAGGTTATTTAAGGTGGCAGAGGCTGTTGTGAAGGCCGGAGGTGGTGTTCCGGTTACTGTAAAAATCCGTTCGGGCTGGGAATCTAAGCAGATTACGTGGCAAGCGGCGGCGGAGGCAGCCTTAAATGCGGGGGTTAGTGCGATTACGATTCACCCGCGAACCCGCGCGCAGGGGTACGAAGGTCATTCGGACTGGAGTATAATGAAGGAGCTTGTGGAGCTGGTAGACGGCCGTGTTCCGGTTTTCGGCAGCGGAGACCTTTTTAAGCCTGAAGATGCTAAGGCTATGCTTGAACAGACTGGGGCCGATGCGGTGATGTTTGCGCGCGGTGCTATGGGCAACCCTTTTATTTTCAGGGATGCAACTGATTTGCTGATTAAAGGAAGCTATGAGCCGGTTCCTCCGGAAGAGCGGGTAAAAACCGGCTTTGCAGAGCTGGAACGCCTGGTAGCAGAAACCAGCGAACAGCATGCCTGCCTTGAAATGCGTAAACGCTTTGCGGCTTATTCAAAAGGTATATCAGGTGGAGCGGCTCTCCGCGCACGCATAGTTCATGCTGCTACAGTTGCCGACTACAAAGACATCTTTTCTCAATTCATTTGCTAATTTCCTGTTTCTCTGTTAAAATATTTGCGTAAAAATGGGATTTATAAAAACAATTTCAGAATTATTCGAATCAATTTTTAAACGTTCCTCACCTGAAGTACAAAAAAAACAGCAGATGAAAAAGCTGGAGCAGGAAATCAGAGAGTTTCAGCCTTCAATTTGTCGTAATGGTATGCTGCTCCCTAATTTTGGAGAGGCCATTTTTGCACTTTATAAGAATACACGCCCTTTAGATAATCTTTTTTCTGTTACTGTAAGCCCTAATAATATACAGCGTCAGCGCCGTTTTGAGGCTCAGCTTATTGTAACTGGTTATCCGACTTCAGATCAGGAGGTTCTGGATTCTCTTTCCTTTGAAAATCGAAAGGCTGATATTCTTGCCGAAAGCCAGAATCCGGATAGAATATACCTTCATCAGCGAAAAGAGCTTGAACGTCTTATAAAATCGCTTAACACAGACGGCTTTAAGAAAATGGATGCAGATCTGCTTCAGCTGCGTCAGCTTGTTGAATTCTGTCATTATAACTACACTCCGTTTCTTCAGGCCTTTGATACAAACTTTATTCCTGCAGATTTAATGTATAAGCCTTCCTACAGGGAAATATCTCTTTCTACAGCCCAGAATCTTCTGGAAGACCTTTATTTTCAGGCAAGTGGTCTTCAGATTACTACTTCAACAGCAGATGCTGTTCTTGCTCTTGCACAGCTCCGTTCTGGAACAGAGCTTTTGGAATCAGAGCAGCAGGCATATCTTGGTAACCTCAAAAAAATCAATTATATAATTACAAAAATCCTGAATCCGGAAAAGCTTAAGGCTCTCATTCGCCTTTGCCGCCAGGATCTGACATACGAACCTGGAGTTGCAAAATATACTGGTTCTCCACGTCAGGACTTTGCAAATATGCTTCAGGCACGCTTTGATTCAGATGAACAGAGAATTAAAACTGAAATTCAGGATGAAACAATTTCTGATGAAGTTTCGGCTCTTTTCCCGGATACTCCGCTGGAAGAGGTTGGAGCTTACAGCCAGAGCTATAATAATCTTTTGCAGTCAGAAGTTTCCATGTCGTTTAAATGGATTCTTCCTATGCGAATCTTAAAAACCTTCCTTAAGTTTTATATGCCGGAGGGAGCTAAAGCCCTTCTTAATGATATTGTAATAGAGGGTTTCTTTAATAATCCGGCTTATAAATCCAGCTTTTCTTCAATAGTATTTGCTGCAATCAATGCTGATAAAGATATTCAGGATTTTGAGGAGTCTTTTGGAACAGACAAGAAACACAGTATTGCTGTTCTTGAAAGCTATATAAAAGATAGTAAAAAAGATAAAGACTTTTTTAAAAAGCTTGAAAAAATGGTTCAGTCAATTAATGACGATGCCCACAAGGTTTTACAGGCGGAGTGTACAAATCTGTCTTCTCTCAGTCGCCAGCTTGGAGAGCTCCTTGCAGATGCAAAGAAGCCTTCGAGCGAAATAATTTCAAATCTTAAGGTTCTTATGATGTCGTCACGCAACAGGGATAACACAAACTTCCTTGAAGCTAATTACGAAAAATGGAATATATTTTTTGAAATTATGAAAAACTATGTTATTATTAATAGTGGTGATATAAAGCATGAGTAAAAAGAAGATTTTCGAAGGTAAAGACTCGTCTCACAAGCAGCAGGTACTGGAGCAGACCATTCAGTATGAAAAGAAGATTTACGATTTGGAACAGCTTCTTGACATTGCTAAATCCTTCTGCCAGAACCTTGACTTCAGTAACCTTCTTGAATCTATTGTTTATATCTGTATGGCGCAGATGCATGTTCTTGGTGCCGAAATTTTTGTACGCGATTTAATCACCAACGAAAACTTTGTTCTTGAAACTTCTAAGGTTTTTCTTTCAGAAGAAAAGGTAATGCTTCCGGTTAGTACTCCAATTGCGATGACTCTGCTTGCAGAAAAAAGACCAATTACCTTTGAAGAACTTAAGAAAAGCTGTGGTGATTGCCCTCATCTGGCAATTTTAGAGCCTCTTAATCCTACTCTTATTGTACCGCTTATCCAGAAAAATCACTTGAACGGAATGCTTGTTCTGCAGGAACGAATTGCTATTGAAGATGATGCATCTTATTCTGAGTATGAAATAAATCAGATTATGTCTATTGCGAGCCTCGCTTCTGTGGCTATTAATAATGCTGCACTTCTGGAAATGTCTTCAACTGATATGATGACTCACCTTAAGCTTAAGTATTACTTCTTTAATCTTCTTACAGAAGCAATTGATGCAGCATTCCTAAATAATCAGCATATTGCCGTAATTATGTTTGATATAGACTTCTTTAAGAAGTTCAACGATACCTATGGTCATGAATGCGGTGACTTTGTTCTTAAGAGCGTTGCAGATCTTATAAGAAAGAATCTCCGTGAATCGGATGTTGCAAGCCGTTATGGTGGAGAGGAGTTTACCTGTCTTTTGCTCGAAGCGGGAAAAGAAGAAGCTATGGTTGTTGCTGAAAGAATCCGTTCTACAGTTAATGAACACGACTTTGTATACAATAATCAGCATCTGCATGTAACAATTTCCGGTGGTATTTCTGTTTTTGATGCTACTACTAATCTTGTAAGCTCTCCAAACGAGTTCGTAAATCAGGCAGATCAGGGGCTTTATATGTCAAAAAATAACGGAAGGAACCGCGTAACTTACTTTGACCCGAAAAATAAGGCTGCGCTGAAAGCTGCAAATGCCAAAAAATAGATTCATCCTCAGACGACCGTTTCCTTATGTTTACAGACGGTATGCTCTTCTTCTTGTTTTAATAAATTTTCTCGTTTTTGGTATAAGATTTGTGTATCCAAACCTCGCTGAATATGTTCATTACTATGGTGCTATGAATCCAATTCTGGTGGAGTATTACCATATGTACTGGCAGTTTGTTACCTACATGTTTGTGCATCAGAATATCAGGCATATTTTCTTTAATATGCTTGCTCTGCTTGTGTTTGGAATGGGATTTGAAAAAGCGGTTGGAAGCCGGGAATTTATACTGTTCTATATAATCTGCGGGGCTTTAAGCGGTTTTCTTTCGTTCCTTGTTTACAGATTTACAGGCCAGGACAGAGTTTTTCTTCTTGGTGCGAGTGGCGCGGTTTATGCAGTGCTTTTTGCTTATGCAGTATTCTTTCCGCGTGCCGTAATTCTGATATGGGGATTAATTCCAGTTCCTGCTCCTGTTCTTGTTTTCATTTATGCACTGATTGAATTGGGAAGCCAGTTTCTTGGAAGCGGATCGAATGTTGCTCATATGACGCATTTATTCGGATTTTTTGCAGCCTGGCTTTATTTTGTGCTTAGAATGGGGATTCATCCAATAAAAATATGGAAAGAAACTTACAGAAAATAAGGAAAGTTCTTCTCTTTACAGGGCTCTGCCTATTTTTTGTGCTTCGGCTTTCTGCTCAGACTCCTTCCGTTGTGCGGAATATCAGGCTGTCGCTATGGGCCGAGCTTGATGCATACCCGGGACTTGAGCTTTCTGGCGGAGAGGATGAAGGTCAGTTTGATTTTCCTATTTCTCAAATGCACAAAATTGCTCCTCTCATTATAAACGGAATGGTTTATGGCTGGAATTTCGTTTATGTTCCTTACGACAAAGCCCGAGGGGTAGAGGAGTACCTTGAGATTACAGAAATTGTTCCGTCAGATGTGATTCGCGGTGGAATAAAGTATACTTCTCCGTGGATTTCTGATAATAATCTGAACTGCTGGGTTGAATATACCCGAACTGATTCACAGGTACAAAGCTACAATCTTTGGGCTTCTATACAAAACCCGGTGATTGCAGGTATTGGTTATGGCTCTGTAGAAAAGGGATTTGAAGGGATAGAGGAGGCTGCCAGGGAATCTCTTAAAGCTGCCATAAGAAATCATTATAGAAAAACCATAAAAAACAAGCCGAAAGAAATAACCGGTTCTGTTTTAATCCGTAAGTTTCCGACTCTGGGAATAGATTCCGGGCGATATGTAATAAATCTTGATTTTTTCCTAGAATGCGGTAGAATAGTAGAGTATAGTGTTTACTAGAGAGGTGATTTTATGAAGAAGATATTAACTTTGTTAGCAGTTTTTGCAGTTTTGGGTACTGCAGTTTTTGCCGCTCCTTATGGAGATGACTTTGCTGAAAGAGAAAAATATGATGCTGAAAAAACAACAACAAAGACAATTATACCAGAAGATCAGCATTGTACAGATAAGAATGGAAAGGTTTGGATTGAATATATTCCTATCCATGATGAATTGCGTATTTATTACGAAACACTTTATGTTACCTTCGACAAGGGTGAAGCAATGAATACTGTAATGGCTTGTCTTCAGGACTTCCTTAAGGAATACAAATATTATACCTACGAAGGAACATCTGAGAACGGAAAGCGCTATTACAACTACAAATATATGGAAGATGATAAGGTTAAATACTTTAAGGATGACCGCAAGCAGCGCAAGGCTATGTATTCTTCACATATAAAATTAATTCGCTAACCTATTTAGTATTTCTTTGAAATATGATAAACTGAAGCCGACAGTCTAGACTGTCGGCTTTATTTTTTTTTAGGACATATAAAAATGGACGTAAAGAACATTATCAAAAATCTTCATCCACTTGAAATTAAGGTTTTGTTAAAGTATTCAGGTCAGGATGAGCTTACTTCAGAAAAACTCCAGAAGGAACTGGAATACAAAGAGGGTCATGCAAATCAGGCATTCTCATGGCTTTCTGGAAAAGAGCTTCTTAAAGAAATCCGCCGTACACCACATACATTTTTTGAAATTACAGAGATGGGTCGCAAGCTCGCAGAAACTGGTACTGTAGAAGAGCGCATGGTAAACTTCCTTAAAGAGAAGGGTGCTCACACAATGCCGGAAATTGCTGCTGGTGTTGGTCTTGAACAGAAGGATGTTGGTTCTGCTTTCGGTCCTCTCGTAAAAGACGGCGTTCTTAAAATGAACGAAGAAAAGAAGGTTGAATATACTGGTGCTGCTCTTCCTGAGCGCATTAAGGCAACTATGGACCTTGTAAAAAAGGCTATTTCTGCTGAAGGTGGACTTCTTAATA
>CAMJNC010000111.1 GCA_946407195.1 uncultured Treponema sp.
TCCCCTCCCACGTAAAAGCTTTAGCATGGGCGAGGCCGACGAAAAACGCTTCTACCTTGAATGCAGAAAGTTGTTTTAGTCTGTTACAGTTGTAGTTGTAAGTTTCATAACTTCTGCAATAGTTCCACTGAATGAAGTAGATTCGAAGATAGTAAAGATTTTTTCTCCAGTAAGGTCATAAACAGCGAAATCAGCTTTCATATCAATTAAATCGTCGAAAGCTTCGAAATCTGCTGCAGTTGGCTTAGTTCCCTTGCCCTTCATTGAAGTAACAAGACCTGTTATTGTACCTGTTAATTCTGCAAGGCTTTCTTCTGTAATGTTATAGTTAATAGAAGCAGTTAAATCATACTTAATGATTCCGTTATAAACATTTCCATTATCAGGATCTTCTACTTCAAAATAGAATGCAGAATTAACGCCTTCATAAGCAAGTACTTTACCACCAATAGAAGTTACGCTTCCAAGAATAGCCTCTGGATTCATAGCAGAAGGACTTGAACTTAGAGCCATCATTTCACCCATACCTTCTGGATTCATTGATGCATTGAGGCCTACGAGTGCAAATGTAGCCAAAGTACTAAACTTTCCAGACTTAATACATGATTCGTCATCTTTAGAAAGGTCAATTTCTGCAGAAGCACCAAAGCGTGCAGCTGCATTTGCACTAGCAGAAATTTTTCCTGTAGTCTGTGACATATTGTAACTAGCATTAATATTAAAACCTAATGAATCAAGTCTTGCCTTAACACCTTCAGGAGGGTTTTCTCCAAAATCGATTTCCCCTGTTGGTGCACTCCAGCTTCCTTTCATAGAACCTGAAGTACCATCTTCGCTCATTTTCATTTCAATAGAGTCCTTCATTTTAGCAACTGACTCTTCAAACTCTTCTTCTGTAACAGCTCTGCTGTTATTGTAATACGAAGTGCCAGAACTAGTTTTATTACTTTTAGAAAATAGTTTTGTAACACTACCAACAACAGTAGAAAGCTCTGACTTAAGCATAGGTTCTACTACAGTTTCAAATTTTGCCTCTGTTACAGGTTCTGCATCTGGATTTACATTGTCAGGAACTACTGAAAGAGCAGTAATTGTTTCTACTACAGATGGCTCTGAAGAACCGCTGTCATTTTTACAGCCGGCAAATATTATTGCACCACAAAGTGCAACCAGAAATAGGGTTTTTCTTAAAAGATTTAATTTCATAATCTTCTCCTTTTGTTTTTGTTTTCTACCCATAATTATCCACCTCAACATTGTTTTGTCAATAAAATAATACATTTCCCCTATAAAAAACCGGTTCCCTGCAACGCAAGGAACCAGCGGAATAGAATATAGCAATCTTCAATTTATAAACACTTTTGCAGAAGTTCTTTATCATCAATACATAAATCAATCATTCTGCTTAGAATTGCGGTATACCCCTTACCAAGTTTCTTGGCCTTTTCCAGGGTTGTGTTATTAACACGAAGAGCAATTACCTTCTTTTTTCTTTCTGCTCTTTGCTGCTTTGCGATTAGGGCAAATTCTGCAAGTTGTTCATCGGTGAGATTTGGACAATCTTCACCAAATACTACAGGTTTCTTTGCAGCTTCTTTAATTTCTTGTTTCTGCTCTCGTGTAAGTTTTGCATCTGGTTCAAGGGTATAATTAACTATTGCCATAATAAATCTCCTTCTCTTTTTTCTCAGCAAGTCTTGCAGAAATTATCCTGATTTTGTCTTCCCGTTCAGTAAAAACTACATACAGGACTTTTCTCACTTTTCCTATTGTAATATATCTGTCGTCATTAATTTTACTGTGAACCGCATCATATATTTCTATACGATTCTCATCATTAAAAACAAAGGCAGCTGTTTCAAAAGAAATTCCATGATTCCTTTTGTTTGCTTCGTTCTTTAATTCGTCCCATTCAAATTCCATAATATAATACTTAATGTAATACTTTTTGTCATCTGTTTTTCACAACATCTTTTGGTTTATTTTCCAAATTTATTAACCCCCTACATATAAATAGATGCACTTGTAACATTTTAGGAAGTTTTTTTGGGAAGAAGTTAAGAAAAATCGTTATAAAAGTTAGAAGTAAAAACTGGTTCCCTGCAACACAGGGAACCAGCGGGATAGGAGTATTTTTTTCTATATTAAATAAATTAATTAGAGATTTTACTCAACACGAAGATTATCGTAATAGATTTTTCCAGTACCATCTGCAAATTTTATTTGATCAATTGCATCTGCATAACCTGCATTAGATTTATTAAATGTAATTTCTGCAGTATGCCATGTACCATCTGCTATTGGAGCCCAAGAAATTGCATATTCTTTAGGATCCGCTGCTTTCTTTGTATAAATTGGGAATACATTGATAGTTGCTGATGCATCAGTTGTATTGTATTCAAAACACAGCTTTGTTGCATTTGAAATATCAATGTTATTTATATCCATTCCCTGATAATTTACTAAATTCAATACAAT
Source organism: uncultured Treponema sp. (assembly GCA_946407195.1). GTDB lineage: Bacteria > Spirochaetota > Spirochaetia > Treponematales > Treponemataceae > Treponema_D. The sequence continues at coordinate 2,479 of CAMJNC010000111.1, forward strand.
TATTTTTCTTGTTGTATCGCCCACAGTTACTTCTTCAAATCCCTGTACACTTGCCTGACCCCAACCTGGATTAATATTTGCAATTTTTGAATTAGCTTCATCTGTAGAGGTGTAAATATAAGTTGCGCCCTCTACATTATGACCAGTTTCAGGGAAAGTTGGTTTTACCTGATTAGCCTTAAATGCTTCCAACGCCGCTTCGAGTGTATTTTCTGCAGCAAACCATTCTTTACGATTAGTCTTAACTGTAATTTCTGCTTTTGCAGTTTCGACAGCTGCTTCCAATTCATCTACTGCAGCCTGTGGATAATCACCTACAGATGAACCAATTGTAACATTATCAAGATAAGCTTCAACACCTGAAATTGTTTCACTTAAAGAATCTGAAGTATCTACTGCATTTAATGTTATTGACTTAACTGTCAGTTTTCCAGTTTCTCCAGCAGCAATAAAACCAATTTGAATTAACTTTCCAACTTCAGTTTCTGAAAATTTGTATGACACAGTAGTATAATCTTCTGAAGCTACAGCATTAACATTGCATTCATTCTTTTTTCCATTACTAGCTTCGGTAACAAAACGAAGCTGTGCAGGAACTTCTGCTTTATACTCTACAGTAATGACATCATCTTCAAGCGCATTAAAGCTTAAAGTATAAGCACCACTACCTTCTGCATTTACAAAATCTACAACAATTTCATTATTTTCTTCAGAGAAAGCAGGTCCATTCCACCAGTTTTGTGTTCCACCAAGTTTTACATCATTTTCTTCTGCGCCGTATACTGTAAGTGTAGAATAACTTAAATCAGGATTGAGAAGTGATGTTTTATTTTCTTCATCTGTATCTGTAGCGCCACCTTCGTCTGTGTCACCGTCGTTTGTGTCACCACCGCTTGTGGTGTCTCCGCCTGTACTTGTATCGCTGCCTGCAGTAGTTTCACCTCCGTTATTTGTGTCACTACCTTTGTCGGTGCCTTCGTCGGTCCCAGAGTCTGTGCCGCTTGGTGTTTCGGTACCGGTTGTATCTGCTGGTTTTTCAACTGGTGCGGCAGGTGTAGGCTCTGCTTCATCATCCGAACCGTTTGCACAACCTGAGAATATGAGTGAAGCTGCAAGAACAGCTGCACCTAAAAACTTAATTTTTTTCATCTTATTGCTCCTTATTTTTTATTACTGAATATATTTAAGTGACACGCTATTGTTATCTGCATCAAGATAAGTTACATCCTTGAATGCAAGCCAGGCATCATCATCAACACCATCACTTCCAAAAGCGAAAATTGACCAGGCTTGTTTTACTCCCTTTTTAGTAAGAGTAATTGTCTGCCAGTCTGTGGTTACATTGACATTCTGTTTTACGAATGAATCAGACTTTGCCTTATCTGAATAGCCAGCCCAGATTGTCATATTCTTACTTGCCTTTACTTTGAATGTGACTTTTGTAACTGCTGACATATCATAGAAAACACTGTCTGCTACAGCAGCACTGCAGTTTTGTACAATAGCACCTCCAAACCAGGCTCCTGGAAGAAGCTCACATTTCATACCATAGTCTGAATCGAATTCTGCATCGAAGCCCTGCCAGACCTGCAAATCAATTGGATTATGCGAACGATTTGAAAACAAAGTTCCCCATGATTCCCCAATTGTTTCTGTTACCTCACCAAGGGAGGTGCCGTTATCTCCCCCAGTACTGCTCGTGTTACCTCCAGAAACTGCATTACCACCAGTATCACCGGTATCACCTGTTTCATTGGATCCTGAAGCTCCATCTGTTGGTACATTATCAGTAAGATTAGAGCCTTTTCCTGCATTAAGAAGCTCATCTTCTGATTCCAGATTACAGCCTGCAAAAGAAATCGACAGCGAAATCATTGCAAAGGCTGCAAAAAGCTTTAACATTTTTTTCATAGTTCCTCCTGTATGTTTTTTCAATTTTATTTTCACCTTGAATTTCCCAAATTGAAAGTCCTGTAAATTTCAGTTTGGTGTTTTATTTTCTGTTTACTGGTATACGCGTACGTAATCTACAAGGAACTCTGCTTCGCCTTTAAGATTATTAACGTAAGCATCTCCACCTAAGGTTCCGCCAATTGCCAGATTCAAAATGATGTAGAACTTCTGATCATAAGGCCAATTTACTTCAGTTCCATCACTGCTATAACTTCCCATTGCTACGTCATCGTAATAGGCAGTAATTTTATCTCCTGTCCACTTTATTCCAAACGTATGCCATTCCTTAGAAAGATTCTTGTCATAGGTTTTATTTCCAATACCCTTACCATCTCCGGCAGAATGTCCTTCGGCATGAAGAGTACTGAATACCTTGTGATTTCCGATTGCAGGAGCATTTTCCATAATGTCAATTTCTCCACAACGCGGCCAATCACTTCTTCCTTCCGGCATCATCCAGAATGCAGGCCAGGCTCCAGGACGATCTGTAATTTTAAGCTTTGCTTCGATATAGCCGTATTTCCATGCCTGCTTTGAATTTAGACGGGCACTTCTCCATTCTGTTCCATTATGATAAGCCTTGATTTTAAGATATCCATCTCCAACAATTGCGGTTTCTGCATTTGTTGTGTTGCTTACATAATTCTGCTGTTCAGCATTACCCCAGCCTGATTTTCCTGTCTGATACTTCCACTTTGTTTTATCCGGCACACCAGAATAATCAAACTCATCCTGCCAGACTAAAGAAAGGCCGTGTTTTGTTGAAATATTATTTTCTGTGCCGCCAGAAGAAGTTCCATTGTCTTTGTTCTGTGTGTCTTCTCCATCAGCTGGACTTGTTGTACCGCTACCAGTTCCATCAGCCGGAGTTTGAGTTTCGTTATCTGTGGAATCAGGCACTTCTTTTTTAGTATCCGGGCTAACTTTTGTTTCTTCTTTTGGCGGCATAAAAATACATGACGAAAGCATTATCGCTGCTACTCCTGAAAGCAGCAGCGATCTTGTCATTAAAGAAAGCTGCTTTTTCATAAACTATAATCCTATATTCAAATAAGTTGTGACTTCTGCATAAGAAGATCCATTGATTACACTACCCTTTGGCAATGCGTTGTAAGCATCTGAGCTGTACTTGCCGAACTTACGTCCTGTTACCTTCACACCGATTCTATTTTTTGCATCGAGGAATGAAGGATTATTTCCAAAGCCGTAGGCAATATCAAAATTGAACTGTACAGGGAATGTCATATTAAAGTTACGCCACCAGCCTTCCGGGCCCCAGGCATTGATTGACCAGTTAGTTGAACCTATCCAGTGCTTATAACGTGCAGCCACTCCTGCATTTACAAAGTAAATGTATTCCGGATTTCCTGCGCTCTTATAAGAACCTGTTGTTGCTCCAAGGTATCCACCATCTGCTGTCACAATAATGCGGAGGTCTGGAATTGGGTTTATAACAATTCGTGTTCCAATCTGCCAGAGATTTTTCTGTGCAGGGAGAGGGTCTCCATCGTACCAAAGATAATTACTGTATTTTGTTCCAGCCGGGGTTGTCTTTGTAGCCCAGTCGCTGCTCTTGAATGGAATGCAGTCTGTTTCTCCCGCATAAAGGGTGTACATACCGGTAAGTGAGAAGGCAAGCTTTGCACCTTCAATATCATCACCATTCCATTCGTGGAACCAGGTTGCTCCTTCTGGGTCATAAGTAAGAACTGCTTCAACTTCGATTGCCTGACGGTTTCCAAGACCTACGATAAATGGAGAATTACCTGTAACAAGACTTCGGTTATTAGCCTTCTGCAAAGGAACTCGGGCTCTTACAACAGGCTTAAATACAAAGTCGCCGTAACCAGCATCAACTCCAACCTGTACCTCAAAGCGGTTTCCTGCTCCAGAGTCTGCTGTAAAGAAGCTTCCTCTAACAGCTGCCGGATTTGTTTCTGCTACAAGACCACGGTAGATTGCGTTTCCATAGATATACATATGCTGGAACATATTTGTACCAATCTGCGCATAACCACCAAGGGTATCTTTATACTTAATTTTTGCGAGCTTACCGTTGTCCTTTTTATAAATTGCATCAACCTTTTCGTTTCCGGCATGAAGCAGGCCAGCCTTTACGGTTACCCATGGCTCAAGAACTGCTTCACCATAAATCGAAGCCTTTCTTCCTGCTCCAAATGCATTATATGGATCAAGGTCTACAGCTGATTTTGAACCAAACTCTTCTGCGTAAACAAGGCCAAGAGTGAAATCTGGAACCATAAGCGATTCTGTCGGGAACCAGCGGAAGTAATTTGCCTGAATCTGTGGCTTAGCGCTTCCCCAGATTTCCGGACCACCAATTACAGTAAGTCCCTGAAGAAGGGATTTTCCAACAAGCTCAATCGCGATTGGTGCCTTTGAACCGTATGTGTCGTATCCGATAATATCAAAGGCTTCCTTTGAAATATTAAAAATATCTCCTGTATTCTCAAAGCTTGCATGACCTGTATGATAATATCCGTTTATATCAAACCAGTTTCCTGTGTAATTCAATGCTGCTGAATATAAATCAACATATTTGAGTTCAGGGTCATCCGGCTTTGTCTTATTATTGGCATCCGGTCCTTTTTTGTAATACGAAGCATATTCATCGCCAAGGCTTGTCTGAGGTGCATCGTTCCAAACCTTAAGAACTACATTACCTGAAAGATTTTCAAGCGGATTCAAAGTAAGCCCAAGTGTTGACTCCGCACTAATAGTTGTCTTATTTGTTTTGTCTTTATTGTTTACGTATTCAAAAGAATCCTTAAAGCCTTCTTTATTTTTAAGAGCACTTTTAAGTCTGTTTATATAAACCGGAGTTGTTACCTGTACGGTTGCATCAAGAGTATCAATCTGAACGATTTTATTTTCGTTAATCATTTCCTTGATTGACTTTTCATTTCCGTTTGCAAGGTACATTGCTGTATTGAGAGACGCAAAGGTCTTATCAATATCAGCTTCAGTTGATTTATAAAGAGAGAGCTTCCAGATGTCCTGAAGCATGTAGTAAGACGCACGAGGAATTCTTTTATTAATTCCACGGTCTTTAAGCTTGCTCTGTGCGCAGATACCAAACCATTCCTCATCCATATTGTTGAGGCCATCGCGGTAATCTAATTCATAACCTGAGTTAGACCAGGTACCTGTATCGTTATGAAGTTCAAGATCTTTATTCTGATAGTGCTTCCACCATTCATCAATCCATTCAAATACAAAACCACCAATCACATTCTGTGAGCGGCCCTTGCCGTAACCCTGCTGATAGATTTCTTTCCACTGGCTCATAAGATAAGCCATCTGTGCATACTGGTCTTCCTGTTTAGTAATTTCGTTATAGGCGTCTGCTCCTGCCTCTGTAAACATGATAGGCTTGTCGAGAACATCAGCTACATTTTCGTAGAACGAATCGTAGAAGCGGAAACCGCGGTAAGCGTTTACACCAA
>CAMJNC010000112.1 GCA_946407195.1 uncultured Treponema sp.
CTACAGCGTAGCCGTGGTTCTGGCTTGTGATGTAGACGCGGCCGGTTTCTGTGTCCTTGCACGGATGGTTACCGCCGCGGTGGCCGTATTTCAATTTACTTGTTTTTGCTCCGCGTGCAAGTGCGAGCATCTGGTGTCCAAGACAGATTCCAAAAATCGGAAGCTTGCCGTAATCGCATAATTTACGGATTTCTTCAATTACACCAACATTTTCTGCAGGGTCTCCAGGGCCGTTACTCAACATGATTCCATCAGGATTAAGTGAGAGAACTGTTTCGGCTGATGTATCGTAAGGAACTACGGTAACCTTGCAGCCGCGTTTTTCCAGTTCGCGCTGAATGTTTAGTTTTGCACCAAAGTCGTAGAGAACAACGTGGGGGGCGTTGCGGGGGGTCTCTCTCGCAGAGAGGGTAGTCCGTTCGCTATCGCTCACTACCGAGTTTTCTGGCGAAAACTCGTGACGCGAGGGAGAGACTTCTCCTTCTTTAATATTTACAATCTTAACTGCGTCGGTTATTTTGTAGTCTTTGATTTTTTCGAGTAGTTCTTCGGGACGGAGGTTTTCTGCGTTTTTGCCGCTAACAATCATGCCGTTCATTACACCTGCTTCGCGGAGGCGTTTGGTGAGGGCGCGGGTGTCTATTCCGCAAATGCCGATGATGCCCTGTGCTTTAAGGAAATCGTTGAGCTGTCCGGAGCAGCGGAAGTTAGAAGGCTTGCCGCAGAGTTCGCGAACAACGTAGCCTCGTACAAAGCTTTTTCGACTTTCATAATCTTCGGGGATAACGCCATAGTTACCGATGAGAGGGAAGGTTTGTGTGACAATCTGGCCGTAATAGCTTGGGTCGGTTAGGGTTTCGAGATAGCCGGTCATTCCCGTGGTAAAAACTGTTTCACCTATAGTCGAACCGGTGGCACCAATTGCCTCGCCTTCAAAAATCGTTCCATCTGCCAGAATTAAAAACGCCTTCATTTTTACTCCCGAAAAAAAAGGCGTTCATTCCATCTGGGGACAATAATTCCTCATATTGAATGAACGCCTTTGTTCTTTAATGTTATACAGCGGATATAAATTATCGTCAAGGGTAATAGTGGTATTATTTAGTACTACTATTGACACTTTTTTTGTGAAACGCTAAAACGTGAAACATGAAGTTTACAAAAATGCATGGTTGTGGAAACGACTATATTTATTTTGATTGTACAAAGGAAGAATTTCCCGGTGGAGCAGAAGGCGAAAAGCAGGCTGCTATAAAGCTGTCTGACCGTCATTTTGGAATTGGCGGAGATGGAATCATCATAATCAAAAGAGGTACAAAAGCTGATTTTGAAATGGTGATGTACAATGCTGATGGAAGCCGAAGCCAGATGTGCGGTAACGGAATCCGCTGTGTTGGAAAATATGTATATGATGCGGGCTACACTAAGGACTGTAGAAGTGCCGATGGCCGTGAGTTTACTGCCGAGTCTATGGGCGCTGTGAAAATCCTGAAGGTGGAAGAAGGCCAGCCTGGTGATAAGGTGACTAAGCTTTCAGTTGACATGGGAAGCCCGATTCTGGAAGCGGGGAAGATTCCGGTTGCGCTTGGAAGTGGCCGTGTAATCCAGTATCCGCTTACAATCGCCGGAGTTGAATATAAAGCAACCTGCGTCTCAATGGGAAATCCTCATGCCGTTGTCTTTATTGATAAAAAGCCGGCTGATTTTCCTGTGTGCGAGGTTGGCCCGCTTTTTGAAAACAACGAATTTTTTCCTGAGCGCACAAACACTGAGTTTGCTTACGTTGAAAACCGCCGCACAATCTGGATGCGTGTCTGGGAACGTGGTACAGGCGAAACTCTTGCCTGCGGAACGGGAACCTGTGCAACTGTGGTTGCGGCAATTCTGAATGGCCTTGTTGATGCGGGTGAGAAAATTACCGTACACCTGCTTGGCGGGGATCTTGAGATTGTCTGGAGCGGCAACGAGGGCGACAGCGTATTTATGACCGGCCCGGCAGAGAATGTTTTCACAGGTAACGTTGATTTATAGGAGAACAAAATGAAGATTAATAAGAACTTTTTAGACCTCGAGGCGAGCTACCTCTTTTCAACAGTTAATAAGAAGACCCGCGAGTTCATTGCGGCACACCCTGGCTGCGATGTAATCAAGCTTTCGATTGGTGATGTTACAAAGCCCCTTTGCCCGGTTGTAATCGACGCAATGCACAAGGCTGTTGATGAAATGGCTGATGAGAAAACCTTCCGCGGATATCCGCCTGAGCAGGGTTACGATTTTGTCCGCGAAAAGATTCTTGAGTGGGATTACACAAAGCGTGGTATCGATATTAAGCTGGATGAGATTTTCCTTTCTGATGGAGCGAAATCAGACTGCGGAAACATTGGCGATATTTTTGCAACCGACAACACTGTTGCAATCTGCGACCCGGTTTATCCAGTTTACATCGACACAAATATTATGAACGGCCGCAAGGATAAAATCATAATTCTTCCATGCAGTGCCGAGACAAACTTCCTTCCTGCAATCCCGTCAGAAGGCGATGCTGTGCCGGACATCATCTATTTGTGTTTCCCGAACAACCCGACTGGAACCGTTGCGCCTAAGAGTTATCTTAAAAAATGGGTTGATTATGCAAATGCTCACCACAGCCTGATTCTTTTTGATTCTGCTTACGAGGCCTTTGTAACTGAAGCTGATGTACCAAAATCAATTTATGAAATTGAAGGTGCAAAGTCCTGCGCAATTGAGCTTCGTTCCTTCTCAAAAACTGCGGGCTTTACAGGTTTGCGCTGCGGATATACAGTTGTTCCTCACGAGCTTGTTTTTGATGGTACTGAATTGAATGCACTCTGGTTCCGCCGCCAGTCAACAAAGTTCAACGGCGTTTCTTATGTTACCCAGCGTGCAGCAGAGGCAATTTATTCTGATGAAGGTCAGAAGCAGATTCAGGAAAACCTGAGCTTTTACCGCGAGAATGCCCGCCTGATTTTTGAGGGCGTGAGTGCTGCAGGCTTCAAGGCCTTCGGTGGCAAGAACTCTCCATATGTCTGGCTTCAGATTCCACAGGGCTTTACAAGCTGGAGCTTCTTTGATGAACTGCTGGAAAAGTGCCAGGTAGTTGGAACTCCGGGAAGCGGCTTTGGAAAAATGGGCGAAGGTTATCTGCGTCTGACAGGCTTTGGCAGTCGCGAGCGCACCATTGAGGCGGTGGAGAGAATAAAGAAGTACCGCGGGCTTTGAGGTCACTGTGAGTCCCGGGATGTATGAGATTGCCGGAAGGCCGGTGAGCCCGGTTTCAGAGTAAATTGTTTAATTGATACGGATAAATCTGTGTGTAGCGCCAGTTTTATCCGTATTTTTTTTGGAAAAATCGATAAAAAATCAGAAAAACAGGTAAAAATGCATATAAAAACGAGAAAAGTGCAAAATTATATGCACAAAACCTGCCAAAAACAGAGAATTTCTAGGGAATCTGAATTAATATACGGATAAAACCGCGTAATCAGCCTGTTTTATCCGTATAAAACTAGTTTTACCGGCCATAAACATCTGAAAATCATAAAATCATGCATATAAAATAGCAAAAACACTCAAATTATATGCATTTTTCCCTTTTCTCTAAAAAAATTACACCGCCCGGCCCTTCAGCAGGTGGTAGCATCTTACCAGCAGGCGGATTTCTTCTGTGCCTTCATTTTCATCTAAATCAAGCAGCTCGAAAATCTTTTTAATTCTGTAGCGGATTGTGTTTGTGTGCTGGAAGCAGTCTTCACTTGTGGCCGAGTAGTCTCCGTTGTTTTTAACAAAAGAATTAAGCGTCTTAATGAGATTCGCGTCGTGCTGCTTATCGTACTTCTGCAGAATGTTAATTCTGTTTTTAATTTCATTGCACATGATATCATCCAGCAGCAGATTGTACGCATATTTGTAAACCCCGATAAACTTGTAGGAAAGCGAATCACTCTTTTTGATTTTTGCAACCTCGGCCGCAGCATAGGCATTCTTCACAGATTTTTTCAGATGATGCAGGGACATCAGTTCTTCATCATAACCAATAAAAAAATCTTCTGTGGTAAAGCCATTCTGCATGAGAATGTCCTGAATATAGCGGAATTTAAAAATGGACTTTACCTCATCTTCATTAAAGCTGCAGATTAAAACAATGTTGTGGTCAGACTTAATGAAGGACCAGGGCGTCGTCGCTTCAACCTTTGAGCGGTGATACATGAGGCTGTCGAAGAAAGTGTGAACCTTGAGGTTGGAAGATTCTTTTCGGGGAATCAAAACTGCGCTTATGATTTTTTCCTTAAAATCAGGATTGATCTCACGGGCAATTCTTGAAACTTCATCCTTGCCTTTTTTCTCATTCAAAATCAGATTAAGCTTTTCTTCGTGAATGATGTACTGGGCGCGGGTCTTCATAGATTCGTTTATGTTGATAATCAGGTCTTCCATGAACTCATCATAAAAAGTGAGGATAGGCACATGATTTTCTTCTGCGCACTGAATTATGTCGAGGGGAATATGTTCATCCGGCAGAAGCTTAATTGCAATTCCCGAGACTCTTTTCTGAATAAGATTTTTGATTGAGCCGTTCACCAGTTCCGGGCTAATCGAAGCAAAAAAGTAAGAAATCAAAACAAAGTAACCGTAGCAGTAGCCTGCGTAATTTATTCGGCTGCTTTCGAACTCAAGAATTACTGTGGTTGTTACGGTGTTGGTAAGATATTCTTTTCCGGTAAGGATTTTAAACTTCTTAAAAAGTGAGAGATTCATAATTTCATTTACTGTGTACATACTTCCCCCTTTCTGGCCTGCGGCAGCTTACTGTCCGGACAAAAAAAAGAGTGCAATGACAAATGCTTTTGCACGTCATTGCACTCAATGCGAACATTATGCCTAAAAGAGGAGTTTTAGGCAAGTTTCTTTTCGCATTTTTTAGCCAGAATAGATTCCATTACGCAAAGGAATTTATCATTCATCTCCGATGTCCCAAGGCTTACACGATTCATTCCAATCGGGCAGCCGATTAATATTTTTTCTTCTGCAAGTTTTGCATAGACTTCTGTGTTTTCAATTCCTGGAGCCTTGAACAAAATAAAGTTTGTCTGACTCTTGTAAACTTTGCAGCCAAGGGCTTCAAGTCCTTCTGTAACTTTTCTGCGTTCAATTGCATTCAGCTCGCCGACCTGCGCAATGTATTCCTGATCTTTAAGAGCTTCTGTTGCCATTCTCTGACCAAGGAAGTTGATGTTCCAGGCAGCACCTGATTTTGCAAGCAGAGAAATCAGCTCAGGCTTTCCTGCCGCAACACCGATACGAAGTCCTGCCATTCCGTATGCCTTAGAGAAGGTCTTCAAAACTATGAGAGGCTTTTCATATCCTTCGCGAATCATTTTAATCATTGAATAGGTAACCGGGCTTCTAACGAATTCCAGATAGGCTTCATCAATTACTACGATAACTGACTCAGGAACTTTTTTGATAAACTCTTCGAGCTTTGCTGACTCTGTAAAAGTTCCGGTCGGGTTATTCGGATTGCAGATTACCATCATCTTTGTTTTTGGAGTGATGGCTTTGAGCATTGCATCCAGGTCATAGTTCATTTCTTCATCAAGAGGAACCATAACAGGAACTGCTCCTGCAACATAAGCTGTGTCGCGGAAGGCCTCGTAACTTGGATCACCAAGAATTACTTCTTCTCCAGGATTCAAAAAAACTTCACCAAGAATATTGATGAGGGAAGATGAACCTGTTGCAGTGCAGACATGCATCATATCTGGAAGTCCGTGCAGCTGGGCAAAGGTAGTTTTCAAATCAACAGAAAACCAGTCCGGATAAATGTTAGGACGTTTTGCAGCTTCCATCATTGCTTCAATTGCTTTTGGACTTGGACCGTATGGACTTTCGTTGTAGTTCAAACGGTAAATATCTGGAGTTGTGTAACTTGAAACCGGCTGACGTGCGGCTCTTTTACTTTCCGGCATGGCTTTAATTGAATCTTTTAAAAGTGTCTTGTAATCCATTTTTGTCTCCTTGTCTGGGCCGACTGCATTTGCCGGCGACCGGTGTTTTTGATTTCTTGCCCCTAATCTAGCAGATATGATTTTGGAATCCTAGAAATTTTTTACAAAAATTCTGTCCTCCCTTTTGTACAAGTTACAAAAATCAAACAAAATTATTGCAACATAACATTATGAATCTTTATTATTGCCACAGGATTTAAGATTAATTACAGGAGGCACAAGATGGAAAAAGCAATTCATCAGGCAATTCAATTTGACAGGAAGTTCCTCATAAAACTTGTAATGCCTTTGATAATCGAGCAGATTCTTGCGGTGTCTGTCGGTATGGCAGATATGATTATGGTTTCCGGAGCGGGTGAGACTGCCGTTTCCGGGGTGTCGCTGGTAAATACAATTTCCAATCTTTTGATTTATGTGTTTACGGCCCTGGCTACCGGTGGTGCTGTTGTGGCATCTCAGGCAATCGGAGCAAAACGGAAAGACACAGCTAACACGGTTTCCAACCAGCTGATTTTAATCTGCTTTACGGTTGCCCTTGTGATTACGGCCCTCTGTCTTGCCCTTAACCGCCAGCTTCTTCAGCTGATTTACGGCTCTGTAGAAAAAGCTGTTATGGATCAGGCAGTAATTTATTTTTACATTACAGCTTTATCCTTTCCCTTTATTTCTGTTTATTACGGTTCAACGGCTCTTTTCCGTTCAATGGGAAATTCAAACCTGAGCATGAGTGTTTCGGCAATCATGAATATTCTGAACATTATTGGAAACGCGATTTTTGTTTTTGGCTTTGGAATGGGGATTGCCGGTGTTGGTTATGCAACCCTGATTTCCCGTGCGGTGGCTGGTATTGTCGTTGTTTTCATGCTTCGAAATCAGAAAAGAGATTTACACATTGATAAATACCTGCGTCTGGGCTGGAACTGGAATATTCAGAAAAAAATCCTTGCTCTGGGAATCCCAAGCGGAATAGACAGCGCCATGTTCCAGATTGGTAAGCTTTTTACCCAGGCACTGATTGCAAGCTTTGGAACTGCCAGTATTGCGGCAAATGCTACTGCCAGCACGATTGAGCTTCTGGCCACGATTCCGGCTTCTGCGACCGGCCTTGCAATTACAACGATTGTCGGCCAGTGCGTTGGAGCGGGGGATTATGGAGCCGCCAAGGATTACACAAAAAAGCTTTTGAAATGGGCTTATATTATGCTCTGGATTGAAAATGTCTTTATCGTGCTTCTGACGCCGACAATTGCCAGCTGGTATCATCTTTCGGAAGAAGGAGACAGACTTGCCCGCATGCTCATGTACTTCCATAGCGCAAGCTGCGTTTTGATGTGGCCTTGTGCCTGGACACTGCAGTCGGTTCTGCGTGCCAGCGGCGATGTAAAATATCTTATGACTGCATCAATTCTGATTATGTGGGTATTCAGAATCGGCTTTGCATATTTACTGACTTATCTGAACCGTCTTGCAGGCTTTATTATTCCGGGCGTTCTCTGCGTCTGGATTGCCATGATTATTGACTGGTTTGCCCGCTGCGTTTCAAATGTCTGGCGTATTAAGAGCGGCAGATGGATGAAGAAGGCGGTGGTATAAGCTCTTATTTAAAATGAAAATCCCCGGCAGATCAGTTCCGCCGGGGATTTTTTGTTCCAATTAATTTATTACACTAGTTGGAATTGCATTCAGGTAATGAATGAAGTTCTCAATCGCCATGTCTACGGCGCGCAGACGGCTCTCTTTTGTGAGCCATGCAATGTGGCCGG
>CAMJNC010000113.1 GCA_946407195.1 uncultured Treponema sp.
ATTTTGAACGGCGAAACAGACGGTGTGCTTCCATGCGAAATCTTCAGCGGCTTAGGTTCTGGTACAATGATTTATACCGGAAGCTATGGTAAGGTTCGCGCTATGGTACAGACAGATATTCCTTCTGTGCTTGCAATTATGAAGCCGTTTATCGAAAGCGGAAAGCTTCTTACCAGAACAGAAGAACAGATTGCTGCAACTCTGGAAGACTATATTGTATTTGAGCTTGATGGTGGTGTGCATGCCTGTGCGGCTCTTCATTTTTATGAGGATGGTCAGGCAGAAATTGCAGCTGTTGCAGTTGATGAAAATTACGCCCACATGGGAATTGGCCCAAAGATGATAGACACGCTGATTGAGCAGGCCGGAGAAGGCGGAGCTGAATCAATTTTTATTATGACAACACAGACAGCCGACTGGTTTGAAAAGCTTGGCTTTGAGGAAGATATAATTGATTCAATTCCAGAAGAACGAAAAAAGCTCTGGGACTCTCGCCGCGGCTCGAAGGTTTACAGATTAAAAAAATAGGAAAGTGCGCTGCCCAGTTTCTCGGCAGCTTTCTTATGTGTTACTGCCGACGGATGCCAGTCTGCGCCAATTCCATCTGATTCAAGCTGCTGGTTAAAAGCAAGCGCCTCTGCGCGTACCTTTGGAAAATCCTTTTTAAAAAGTTCAACAGCCTCTTTTACAGAGTCATTAAGTGCTTCACCCATAATTCCAAGACAACACAAAATTGCAGCCTCAGGGCTTCTTCTGTGCACCGCCTCAATCAACTGCCTCAGCTGCGCAACATACCCGAGGCGGCGGTCCTCTATTCCACGAACCCAGCTTATATCGTTTGTTCCAAGGTGAATTATTACAACATCAGGTTCAAAGCGGCCCTTAGGTTCCCAGACCTCTGGCTCAAGACCCAGCCTGAGCGAAAGCCACTTGTCTGTATATGGCCAGTTTGCCTGCATAAGCCAGTGAGTGTCGGGCAGGTTTACAGTTTCCGGGTCTACGTAGTTTGAAATGAGACCTATACCGCTCCAGCTGCACAACTGCACATCAGCGCCAAGCGCCTTAGCTGTAAGAAAAGCATAAGCCTTATCGGGGCGCTCCTGCTGGGTTGTAAAGGTGTCTTTTTCCCAGACGCCCTCTATTCCGTAGCCGCAGGTAATGCTGTCGCCGATGAACTCTAATTTGAGGGGGTGATTGAGCTTGTCGAAATTAACCCCTCGAGATTCAGTGGTGGTTTCGACAGGCTCAACCACCGTATTCGCTGTGTCTCCATCAATTTCAACTTCCTTGAGTCCCGCATACCCGAATGCAGCCTCGCTGAATTTCATAACGCGTACGCATACAGTCTTTTCAACAGGCGAGTCAAATAAAGTGCAGCGGGTTTCGGCAGAGCTGAGTGTGAGACGGAAGTTCGGCTCATCAGGAATAGCACCAATACCAGTCTCTGTTCCTTCTGTAATAAAGATGCCGAGTACAGCTTTGTTTTCTTCGGACCAGTTTTCGGCATCGCTTAAAAAAACTGCTTCGGCCTTTTTGCCCTTCATTACAAAGCAAAAGCCGCTTGCCGAATAATCAAAATATCGTACGTCGTCGTGGTCAAGGTAACGACCGCTCCAGGTTAATTTATCAAAAGAAAGCTTCATGTTTACACCGTTTTTATTTAAGACAGCTTGTTGTTTTTACACACACTGCTTTTTCGAGAATTCTGATTTCCGGCAAAGCAGGGAGTACTGCATAGTAGTTGTACAGCCAGTCGCCGTCCTTTGCTTCGTACGGGTCTCCGGCAGCTTTGCAGGCAGCAGTCTGAGGTTTATTCATTCCATCGGCCGGCGGCAGGAAATAGCGCAGCTTAAAGGTACCAGACTTTTTTACAGCATTTGCTTTTTCAAAAAAGTATGGCATTAAATCAACAAACTTTGTACCAGGTGCTTTATAGAACCACCAGCCGTTAAATTCAATCATCATGTTTACATCTTCAAGCTCTTTGCCAAAGGCAAGCTCAAACTGAACAGGTGTTTTTGAAAGCTTTACAGGAACTTCAATTCCTTCTGCATCCTCCGAACCACCCCAGCGGAGCTTAACCGGAAGCTCTGTCACAGAATCAGCCTTTTTAATATTCTGGCTGAAGAACGGCTTATGCAACTGCTTGCGGTACATTGCCATAACAGGCTGCTCTATACCAATTTCGCTGTTGTTAGGATCTGTAACTTCCATACCAAGGCGTCCGTCGTCGCGGAACTGGTAGAACGTAAAGGCACTAAGCCACTGTTCCTTATCCTTCTGAAGCAGGTCCATAAACTGCTTCATCATATTTGACTGGGCAAAAGGACCAGCAACATCACCGTCGGCATTAAGCTCACTTAAAACCATCGGCTTATCCTGACCTGTAATTTTGCGAAGACGCTTTAAGGTCATCTTACTTTTTTCGTAAACCTCGGCAACACTGTAGCGTGCGTAATTTGAGGTTTCCTTCGAAACAACATCATTAGGCCAGCCCCAGTGCAGGGAAAGATAATTATCACCAGACCAGATATCAGCTGCCTTATGAGCTTCCAGGAAAATATCTTCCATTTCGAGCTTACCGTCGGACTTCTGCCACATACCTGCGCACAAAATCATTTTTACGTTTGGAGCATATTTATGCATAACGCGGCATACCATAACAAAAAAATCAGCTATTTCCTGATATGTTGCGCGGCGGTTAAAGCAGAACCAGGTACCGGTGCATTCATGATTTACGCGGAGCAAAAGACGTCCATAAGGGCGTAAATCCTTTGCAATTGGAATAATATCTTCTTCCTTTAAGTGAGGGTCAATTGTAAGGGTAAGAACAACATCCATTCCATGGCGGCGGATTTCCTTCATAAATTTAAAAGGCTCGTCATCGCGCAAGCCTTCCCGGCCACCACGGTAAGGAAAATAATTTTCGTAAGGAGAATCCCATGCACCGGTAGATTCATGTCCCAAATCAATTTCGCAGGCACGGGTAGGCCATTCCTTGTCGTTAGGGTAGTAGGAATACATCAGGCTGATTCCACGGTGAACCTTCTTAAGCTTCTGAAGAATATAATCCTGATTAACATAAAGACCGCGTTCGCTGCCGTCGCCCATATCCAAAGCACATTTTGCTGGAGTTAATAAAACCTTGTTCATAATTTTATTATACATTTTTTTTCTGCTAAAAAGATAGGGTAAAAATATTAAAGTAGGCAATTCTCAATTCTTGGTTTATAATTGGTGTGTATTTGTAAAGAGAGCTGCTTATGAAGAGATACAAGAATTATCAGATTGCTATACTCTCATTGTTTTGCCTTGCGGTAAATCTTGGTGGGAAAAATTTAGCTGAACAATTCAGACTTCCACTCTGGTTGGATTCTTTTGGTACCTTTTTGTTAGCTTATGTAGCTGGGCCTTTACTTGGAGCTGTTGTTGGAGCTCTTACAAATATACTTTACGGCTTTATAGATCATGTCTCCTTTGCCTATTCAATTACCAGTGCCTGCATTGGTATTATAGTCGGTATTTATGCACGACGCGGCTGGATGAAAAATCTTTTTAAAACAATGTCGCTTAGTGTTATGGTAACAGGAGTCTGCGTTTTTACTTCAACAATCCTGAATGAAATTTTTTACAACGGCATGACAGGAAATTACTGGGGTGATGGAATTATTGAAATGCTTGGCTTCTGGGGAGTAAGCCACGGAGTGTGCAGTGTAATGGGTGAGTTCTACGTAGATTTTGTAGACAAGGTAATTACAATTGGTGCACTTTATCTTTTTATAAGAATCTATCGCCGCCTTAGAAAATATCTTCCAGGCTTTCTTGTGCTTAGAAAAGAAAACGAAGAAGACAGAAAATCAATAGACGTAACAAAAATGTTTGCTCTGCTTCTGGTAGCCGGGCTTTCTTTGTCTTTTCCTGCAAAGGCTAATGCAACTGCTAAAAACTTTGGAACCTACATCAGAACAATTTATAATAACACAAACGGACTTCCTGGCGGTGAAGCAAACGACATTGCAAGTACAGAAGACGGCATTCTCTGGATAGGAACCTATGCGGGTCTTTACCGCCACAACGGAAAAGAGTTTCGTCTTATGAATGAGTACGATTCAATAAAAACCGTACGCTGCCTTTATGCAGATGAAGACGACAGACTTCTGGTTGGAACAAACGACAATGGATTTTCTGTAATTGAAAACGAAGAGGTAATCTGTGTGCTCACAGAAAAAAGCGGATTACCTGCAGATTCTGTCCGCTGTCTGACAGGCGTTGGAAATAATATTTATTATATTGGAACTTCGGCAGAGCTTGCAGTTGTAGAATTATACAGAACTGCAGAAGGCTGGAAGACTGGAATCAGGGCGATTATTCCAGAGGTTTATTCGGCACTTCGTCTTTCTTCTGATGGAAAGGGAAACGTAGCGGCAGTTGCTTCAAACGGAAGCATTTATTTACTGCAGAATGACAAGCTGATTGAAGAACTGCCTTTTAAGGGATGCAAAATAATTTCTGTAGCCTTTGATGAAAATGGAAATCTTTATGCAGCTGGAGATAATAATCAGCTTTATATATTCAAAATAGAAAACACTAACGAAAGAAAAATAACACTTGAACAGGTAATAGACTGCAGTCCTCTGGATCATATAAATTCTCTTGTTTTTAATGATGGAGTTTTGTTCCTCTGTTCAGACACTGGTGCTGCTTACATCAATTATAAAAAAGATGATTTGAGCCAGCCTCTTTTTAATTTGATGGAGACAGGCGTTTTTAATAATTCAATCGATAACATGATAGAAGATTACCAGGGTAACCTTTGGTTCTCTTCTTCCCGACTTGGTCTTTTAAAAATGTGTGACAGTGCCTTTGACGAGCTTTATCTTACTGCGGGCTTTGAAGAGGCCGTAGTAAATACTACAAGCAAGTTTAACGGTAAGATTTATTTTGGAACCGATGACGGACTTTCTATGATTGACGAAAAAACAGGCGCCATCGAAGAAAATGAGCTTACCAGAAAAATGAATAAGCTTCGTATTCGCTGTCTTATGATAGACAGTAAAAAACGCCTTTGGGTTTGTACTTACACCAAAGGTCTTTACTGTATGGATAAGGCTGGCAACATCAACGAATATGAAACTACAACAGCTCAGCAGTTCCGCGTTCTTCTTGAGCTTTCGGACGGAACAATTGCTGCAGCCGGAAAAAAAGGAATTACCTTCTTAAAGGACGGCCTTGTTACAAAGCGTCTTACTAAGGCTGATGGTTTTGAAAATCAGGTTGTGCTTACACTTTCGGAACGTCCCGACGGAACTCTTATAGCCGGAACAGACGGGGGTGGAATTGCAGTTATAAAAAATCAGCAGATAGAAAAGCTGATTCGCCGCCAGGAAGGCCTTACTTCAAATGTTGTTTTGCGAACAGTAAACGATTACGACGGAAAAACTGCTACAGGCGGAACCTATCTTATTACGAGTAACAGCATCTGCTATATGTCAGAAGATTTTACAGTAAAGCATCTGGCAAACTTTCCGTATTCAAATAACTACGACCTTGTAGTCCGCGAGAATGGAAATATTTTTGTACTTGGCAGTGCCGGTATTTTTGTTGTAAACCGCGATGATCTTCTTTCCGGTAAGAAGGTTGATTATATTCTTCTGGACCTTAAGCGTGGTCTTATAGGTTCGCTTACTGCAAACTCATGGAACTATATAGACGAAGACAGCAATCTTTATCTTTCGTGTGATAGTGGCGCAAGCGTTTTGAACCTTGAAGCTTACGATAAAATTGACCGTTCCTGCCGTATGCAGCTTAAGAGCATAATTGTAAACGGCGAACGCTATTCTGTTCCAAGAGACCGTCATTTTATAATTCCTGGAGACAGCGACAGCATAGAAGTTATTCCAGAGATTTTAAATTATTCTATAAATAATCCGTACATCAGCCTGTATATGAATGGAATTGATGAACACCCGAATATCATGACTCAGAATGAGCTTGCAAGTGTTATTTATTCAAACATTCCTTCAGGTAAATATGATTTCCATATTTCACTTCTCGACAGTAAGGGAATCAATGTTCTTGATGAGGTTGTTTACGAAATTGAAAAGCCGTACCGTATTTACGATTACTGGTGGTTCCATATTTATGCCTTCCTTGTAATGATGATGGCAATTGCCTGGCTCACCTGGTATGTTACGGCAACCATTCAGAACTTCCGCTTTGAAAAACAGGAACAGGAAATTGCGAGAATCCGCGACCAGATTCGCATGAGTAACGAAACAATTCTTTCTATTGCGAATGCGGTAGAAGCGCGCGATAAACGTACAGGACGCCATTCGTTCCGTGTTGCAGTTTATTCCATGCTGATTGCTGTTGAGCTTGGCTGCGACGAAGAGGAAATTGAAAACATCCGCCAGATTGGCCTCCTGCATGATATTGGAAAAATTGGTGTTCCGGATTCTATTTTGAACAAGCCTGCAAAGCTTACAAAAAAAGAATTCGACATTATGAAAACCCACGTAGAAATGGGCGGCGAGATTCTCAAGGATTTTACAACAATCAAAAATGTGGCCGAAGGTGCAAAGTATCATCACGAGCGTTATGATGGAACCGGCTACAACTGCGGACTTAAAGGAAAAGAGATTCCGCTTACTGCAAGAATTATTGGAATTGCTGATGCGTTTGATGCAATGACTTCGAATCGTGTTTACCGTCCGGCAATGACAATGGACCGCGTAATAGAAGAATTGAAAAACGGGCGCGGCACACAGTTTGATCCGGAGCTCGTAGATATTTTGTTAGGCTTAATTAACAGCGGCCGCCTCGACGTTTCACAAATCAAGAAGCAGAGTGAAGAACAGGAGTGACGCCCGTCATTGCGAGGAGCGCAGCGACGTGGTAACAAAAAAAATTACATTATCCTCTTGACACACTATTCCACTCATTGACTGTATATTAATTCTACTATAAAATATATCTATTAACATTGAAATCTTTTTTTAGATATGGAGTAAAATCAATGGCAACAAAGTATGTTTACTTTTTTGGTAACGGCGACGCAGATGGCGATGAATCAATGCGCGCTGAACTCGGTGGTAAAGGTGCTAACCTTGCTCAGATGGCAAAGAAACCTTTAAGTCTTCCAGTTCCACCTGGATTCACAATCACAACAGATGTTTGTCAGGAATTCTACAAGCTCGGTCGCAAGTACCCAGCTGGATTGGCAGCAGAAGTTGACAAGTATCTTGCTAAGCTCGAAAAAGCAATGGGCAAGAAGCTCGGTGATGAGAAGGATCCTCTTCTCGTATCAGTACGTTCAGGTGCTGCAATCTCTATGCCAGGTATGATGGATACAATCCTCAACCTCGGTCTTAACGACAAGGCTGTTCTTGGTCTTGCTGCAAAAACTGGAAACGAGCGCTTTGCTTGGGATGCTTACCGCCGCTTTATTCAGATGTACGGTGACGTTGCAATGGGCGTAGATCATGACAAGTTCGAAGCAATCATCGACAAAGTAAAGAAGATTCGCGGAATCAAAGATGACCCAGAATTGAACGTAGACGAACTCAAGAAGATCGTTGAAGAATACAAGAAGATGTACAAGAAGGAGAAGGGTGAAGACTTCCCTCAGGATGCTAAGAAACAGATGTGGGGTGCTATCGGTGCCGTATTCGGTTCTTGGATGAACCCACGTGCT
>CAMJNC010000114.1 GCA_946407195.1 uncultured Treponema sp.
GAACAGATTGGAAAAATGCTTAAGACACAGCAGAACCTCTTTACTGAGATTCCAAGTATCTGTCCTGTAAAAAACCCTAACTATCATATTTCTATGGCCTTTGGTCCAAATATCCACCCGCTCAACGGAAGCTGGTACATTCATAAGGGTATGGACTTCTCTACCTGGCGCTCTGGAGATGCAGTTCTTGCAACAGCCTCTGGTCAGGTTGTAACAGTAGGCTTTGACAACTCTTTTGGTAACTACGTAATTATTAAACATAATCATGGTATGTATACTCGTTATGCACACCTCCAGTATGCAAGAGTTAAAAAAGGTGAAGCTGTAAGCCAGGGACAGGTTATTGGAGCTATTGGAAACACTGGTGTTTCTACCGGTCCACATCTCCATTACGAAGTTCATATCGGTTCTGATGTAGTTGATCCTGCTAAATACATAAACATCAATTTTTCAAAATAGGTTTCTATGGCTTTACGAGTAGATGACATCTCCATAAACACAATAATCGGAAAAGGCTCTGCTATTTCCGGCAATATGAAGGTTAACGGCTTTATCCGCATTGACGGCGATATTGACGGTAGCCTTGAAACTGATGGAAATGTTATTGTAGGCGAAAATGCCAGAATCCGCGGAGACCTTACCGCAAAATCAGTTATTATCGGTGGAATCATAAAGGGCAATATTAAAGCCAGTGAAAGCGTAAAGATTCTTGCCGAAGCCGCTGTTATCGGCGATGTTATTTCACGAAAGGTTCAGGTGGATGGTTCTGCTATAATTCACGGTCACTGTATTTCCATTAAAGACGAAGCTGAATATGGTAAGACCTCTGGCGAATATCTTCAGTCAAAGGCTATAAAAGAAAAGGTTATTCTGTAAATGGCAGAAATTGATTCTCTGGGTTCAAATTACTACTACTCAGGCGTTCAGAATGCCAGCCACGAAACAATAAAGCGTAATACTGAAAAAAAAGAAATCAATAAAACAACCGGGTCTAAAAGACTGTCGTTCGAAAAGCTTTTAAAGGGTGATGATGTAGAAGAGCCACAGTTTATTGCTGAAGGTCTTCCACCGGAAATTGCCACAATGTCTATTGATGACGCAGCAGTTTATCTTGCTGATGCAGTTTCAATGGCAGGCAATGCTTTTTCGGAAGAGCAGACTCAGGAAAACCTTGAAAAATTTAAGACCTCTGTAAGTCAGTTTATAAAATTTGTTGTTTCAAATAACTTCGAAGTAAATATAAAACAGAAAAGACAGCGCCCGGGTAAATCAGGGCAGCCTTCAAGGCTTTTTGTTTTTTCAGACTACACTGTTCCTGCGCAAAAAAAGAATCCAAGATATTCTATTGATATAATAAACGAGAAGCTCGACGCTCTTGCACGGGAAACCCTTTCTGCACAGTCAAATAATCTTAAGCTTCTTACACAGGTAAATGAAATAAAAGGTCTCATCGTAGACTTGATGTCTTCTTAATTCGTGAGGTATACTGAATTATTATGAGTGATATTTTTGAAACAGATATAGATGATGAGAACGAAAACCTTTCGTCTCTTGAAGATAATGACATTGCGGAATCAACCTCCGAAAATCTTGTTTTTGATTATCCGCTTTATCATCTTAAATTAGATTATTCCTGCGAAACTCTTTATGCCAAAACCCCGGATAATAAAATGCAGATTACCGGAGGAGATTTTGTAATAGTTCCAACACGTTACGGTAAGGATATGGCCCGCGTTCTTGGAACTGCAAAAAAACCAATTGGTATTAAGCAGGCTGATATTGTAACAATTGACCGCAAAGCTTCTGAAGCTGATTTGAAGCGTCGCGAGGAGCTGATTCAGAAGGAAAAAGATGCCTTCCCTATTTTTAAGGAAAAGGTTGCCATTCACAAGCTGGATATGAAGCTTGTAGAAACACATTTTCTTTTTGACGAACAGAAGGCTTTGTTCTTCTTCAGTTCAGACAGCCGTGTAGACTTCCGCGAGCTTGTAAAGGATCTTGTTTCAGTATTCAAAATGAGAATTGAACTTCGCCAGATTGGTGTACGCGACGAATCCCGCATTACAGGCGGACTTGGCGTTTGCGGACGTCCTTTCTGCTGTCACGGAGTTTCAGATAAGCTTCGCCCGGTTTCCATTAAAATGGCTAAGGACCAGAATCTGTCTTTGAATTCCATGAAGATTTCTGGTCAGTGCGGCCGCCTTTTGTGCTGTCTTTCTTACGAATACGACTGGTATAACGAAGCACGCAAGAGTCTTCCAAACGAAGGTGTTCGTATTACTTACGACGGAACTGATTTCCGCATTACAGAAGTAAATCCACTTACCTCAATGGTACGTATGCTTGGTGATGACGGCCGTCTTCTCGAAGTAAATGCAAAACGCTTTTACCGCGACGGTAACCGCTGGAAGATTAACTAGCCTTACGAAAAACTTGAATTTCCTCAATTATGATTTATAATATATAGTACTATGATTTACATTAAGAAGTGGACAGACTATTACGAAGATTTTTTCCCTATTGAACCTAATCAGCTTGAGTTTTTTACTGCAATGGGAAATGAATTTACCGCACCTGCAAAATTTCTGGGCGTTGAATGTGGCCCGGCATTGCTTACAGAGCAGCTGCAGGATAAGTTTGACATAACACTTACAGACTCGTTTGCAGAATTTGTAAACGTTGTAAATACAAGACAGTCTACAAAAGAAAATCCGGCTCATGTTTTCAATCTGAATCCGGCTGATATTGCGCGCTATCTTGGAAAGAACTTCTTTAATGTTATTACCTGTCTGTGCTACCGTGTAATCTTTATGAAAGACCGCACCCTCATCAAAAAGTTCCTTTTTGATTCACGTATGCTTCTTTCAGACGGTGGATACCTTGTTCTTGATATCTTAAACTTCTCTAAATACGACTTCTCTGAAACTAAGGTTGAGCTTCCTGCTAAAAAAGCAGAACGTGCTACACTTTACTCTTCTGTAATTAAGAATTCAGATCAGATTTCTTACAAGCTTTTCCAGCATGTAGTTACTGCAAGCGGAAAGGTTATTGATGAAGTAAAGGACGAGCTTGTATGCCCTATCAGCATGGAAACAATCCGCTCTTACGCTAAGGAAGTTAAGTATTCTTCATGTGAGTTCTACAGCGACTACAATCGCACCCCATACACTCCAGACTCCGACAAAATTATCTGCGTGTTGAAGAAATGAGTTCGTTTCATTAAAATAGAACTCTATGAAAGCTACAAAAACAATTATCTCAACCCTGCGTGAAGCACCAAATGACGCAGTTATTGCAAGCCATCAGCTTATGATGCGCAGCGGTCTTATCCGCAAACTTGGAAACGGACTTTATGCTTATATGCCATTCGGATTCCGTTCTTTGATGAAAGTTGAAAAAATTATCCGCGAAGAGCTCGACAATGCAGGTCTTCTCGAAATCAAACCTACAGTAATCGTACCTGGTGATTTATGGAAGGAATCTGGCCGCTGGGACAAAATGGCTGGTGAAATGCTTACTGCACAGAACCGCCAGGGCCAGGATATGGTTGTTTCTCCAACAGCCGAGGAAGCTTTTACTGCTATCGTTCGCGACGGCCTTTCTTCTTACAAACAGCTTCCATTTACACTTTATCAGATTAATACAAAATACCGCGATGAAATCCGCCCACGTTATGGTGTAATGCGTGGCCGCGAGTTCACAATGATGGACGCTTATTCTTTTGATAAGGATCAGGCAGACCTCGACGCTTCTTACGACAATGTAGCAGCAGCTTACCGCCGCATCTTTAAGCGCATGGGACTTACAACAATTTCTGTAAAGGCTGATACAGGTTCTATGGGTGGTTCTGGTTCAGAAGAGTTCATGGTTGAATCAGAAGTTGGTGACGATACACTTCTCCTCTGCCCAGACTGTGATTATGCTGCAAACGTTGAAAAGGCTGCATGTAAAACAGAAGTTCCTCTCGACAGCAATGGTCAGCCACAGAAAAAAACTGACCTTGCAATTGAAGAAGTTGCAACTCCAAACGTATTCAGCATTGAGGACATGGAAAAGTTCTTTGGTGAAAAATCAACAACCTTCCTTAAAGCGCTGATTTACAAAGTTTACAACTGTGCCGTTGATTTGTCTGGAACAGAGTTCTACAAGAATGCTCAGACTGTTACAGAAGGCGGCCAGACATATATTCCTGAGACATTCTTCTGCGTACTTATCCGTGGCGACCTCGATGTAAACGAAACAAAGCTTGCTGCTGAACTTAAGGCTAGCGGTGCTGAACTGGCTAGTGACGAAGATGTTTTGAAGTACTCTGGTGCTCCACACGGATTCGTTGGTCCAGTTGGAATCAAAATTCCAGTAATTGCAGATAAATCAACTGTAGAAATGCACGACTGTATTGCAGGTGCCGGCAAGAACGGCTTCCACATTAAGCACGTTGAACCAGGCCGCGACTTTACTCCATTTATGACAGTTGATGTTCGTACCTGTAAAGAAGGCGATGCTTGTCCTGAATGTGGCGGAAAGTTCTACATGAAGAAAGGTAACGAGCTTGGACACATCTTTAAGCTTGGAACTAAATATACTAAATCAATGAACGTAACTTACCTTGGAGAAAGCGGAAAGCCTGTAACACCTCTTATGGGTTGTTATGGTATTGGTGTTGACCGTACTTTGGCAAGCATCATTGAAGGTCACCACGACGACAAGGGAATCATCTGGCCTATGACTGTAGCTCCATATCAGGTAGCAGTTATCCCAATCCAGTACAAGGACAAGATGAAGGAAGTTGCAGATAAGATTTATGAGGACTTGAAGGCAGACGGCATCGAAGTTATTCTCGACGACCGCAACGAACGCCCAGGCGTTAAGTTCACAGACTCAGAGCTTATCGGCTACCCAATCCGCATCGTAGTTGGCGATAAGAATCTTCCAAACGTAGAAATGAAGTTCAGAACTGATGCAGAGGCAACTCTTGTTCCAGCAGACGAAGCTGCTAAGAAAGCCGCTGATATCGTAAGAGCAGAGCTCGCTAAATTAAACGCTTAATGTAACGGTGGTTGAGCCTGTCGAAACCACCTTCGACATCTGCGGTCATTTCGACAGGCTCAATGACCGTATTTTTATATCTATGAAAAAAACTATCCTTTCTATAATCACAACTATTTTACTTACTGCTGCTGTCTCTGCCCTCCCTGGTTTTACTTCATTTATTCCCGACAGCGCCGGTGAGTATGTTTACTACCGCGACAGTTCCTTTACCCGCGAAAGTTATATCGGAATTCTTGGCTATGATGACTCTACAATTCAGATCCGCTATTTTGCGCCACAGGATGACACAGCAATGCTTCCTGCAAAAGAAATTGCAATTCTGATTACTGTAGACCCTAAATCTGATTTCTGGAATATGACCGGCGAAAAGATTATCTCAACAATTCTTCCAGATACTGATGATACAGATATAGTAAACTATCTGCATGATCTGCTTTACGAATTCTCTGCACGCCGTATTTCTGCTGTTGCAGTTGAATCAGGTAAATTAATCTTAGATCAGAATTACGCACAGTTTGGCGGCCAGGTTGCCATTACCTTTGATGCCCGTATTCCGCTTTTCAACATCAGAACTATTACAGACGATAAAGGCACCAAGGTTTTTGACTGTGTAACAATCGGTACCATAAAATCAAGTGAAGATAAAAGCTTTGAAGCATTTAAGGGTGTTTCAGCACCAAAGCCGGAAGTAACAAAAGAAACCCGCAAGGCTTCAAAAGCAAAAATCTGTAAGTTTGAAACCCGTCAGGTTACTCTGGATGAAAGCTGGGAACAAAAAATGGAAAACTTCTGGACTCTTGGAAACGACTCGCTTATTACAATGTCGGTACTTCCAAAGGTTGCAGAAAATAAAGTTCTGAATGATTTGTATGTTCAGAGAAAACTTTTGGAAAGCACAGAAGGCTCATATACAGACTTCCAGAACTGCGAAATTTCCTACACACAGGCAAAAGACAGTTACAAGCTTGTGAGTACATCATTCTTCCCGGAAAGCAACATCAATGTGTACCTTACAAAGCTTCTTACACGCAACAAGGACGGCGGCTTTGATTATTTTTCGATTTCAACCTATCAGGCAGCTTATCTGAAGAATCCCCTTTACTTCGATAAAATAATTAAATCATATAAATAAGAACCTGCTGTCTGCCTCGCAAAAACGCGGTTGAGTCTACACTGACAATGGGTCAAGCCCATTGCAGTGCACCACAAAGTGTTTTTGCAATTCAGCCATCCGGTTCTCATTTCAGCGTTCATTTTATCAAATTAAAACGAACTTCTCGAAAGAGGAGATGCAATCAACACCCCTTCACTTCCAAGGTAATCACGCTTTTCGCCTTCAATTAAGAACTGTACGCTGTTTACAGTTGAGAAGGCAGTCGCTGTGTATACAATCTGCTCCAGCTGATGGATATAGCCTTCAACACCGTATGTATTGATTTCAAAGGCTTCATTAAAATTCAAATATGCAACACCGCCAGAAACCTTAGCGCTAAGTAACTTAGTTCCTGCCGGAATAAGGCTCATACAGTTGCGTTCTGCTGATTTAGTAGTATCAGGACCCTGCAAAAGAAGATTAATTGCAGTTGTAAGTGGTGAATCGCTCTTTGCAACCTGACGCTTAATAACCTGACGTACAACAGCTCCATCACCATCAATATTCACAAAACAAAGCTGAAGCTCGGTTTTTGCAGAGGCTGCAGGTTCTTTTTTAGGTGCATCTGGCTTTTTTTCTGCCGGCTTGGCTTCTTCTGCTGGCTTTGAAGTATCTGAAGCAGCCGGTTTATCAGCTGATTTTGTCTCAGGCTTAGTATAAACAGGAGCCGGAGCATCTTCAGTTTCAATTTTTATAGTAACTTCATCATTTTTAAGTGGAATTGTTTCTGTTTTTTTAGGTTCAGCCGGCTCATGGTTTTCAATTACAGTAGGAGTTGAGCCGAATACACGATCAAAAAAGGCGGTTTCTTTAAGATTTGTAAAAATCTGATCTTTTTTTACAAGGAATATGATTAAAATAATCAGCAGCCCCAGCAAAACACAGGCTGCTGCAAATAAAGTACTATTTTTCTTCTTCTGATTTTTCTTAGCCATATACTAATTATCGGAAGAAAAATAGTACTTTTTAGGTTTATTTCGCGAGGTACTCGTTGATGCCAGCGGCAGCCTTGCGACCTTCACCCATGGCGAGGATAACTGTAGCGGCACCAAGAACGATGTCTCCACCAGCCCATACCTTTGCGTGATGTGTTGCCTGCTTTTCGTCTACGAGAATGTGTCCACGCTTGTCTGCGTCGAGACCAGGTGTTGTGCTTACGAGAAGTGGGTTTGAACCGTTTCCGAGGGCAACAATCATAGCATCGCATGGAACATCGTGCTCTGAGCCTGGAATAGGCACTGGAGAGCGGCGTCCTGATTCATCTGGTTCACCAAGCTCGTAGCTGAGACAGCGTACGCCAACAACCTTTCCTTCTTCGTTTCCAAGTACTTCTACCGGATTTTCGAGGAAGCGGAAGTTTACGCCTTCTTCTTCTGCGTGTCCAATCTCTTCAAGACGGGCTGGCATTTCGTTTCTTGTACGGCGGTAAACAACATCAACAGTTTCTG
>CAMJNC010000115.1 GCA_946407195.1 uncultured Treponema sp.
TTAATTGTAGCTTTTGCTGTCATTTTATCGAAGTAAATCCTTGAGAACGTTCAAAGTGAGTAATAAACGCTGCAATTCCATTATATATTCCAAGGGTTGCTTTTTTCAAGTATCTTTCGTCATTTAATAGAAGAGCTTCTTTTTCATTTGAGATAAAGCCAAGTTCTATAAGTACACTAGGCATATTTGAATTACGGACGACAAACCATTCTTCTGCCTTAATTCCTCGTGCAGTTGATTCTTTTCCAATCTGTCCCTGAAGGCCGTCCATAATGAATTTTGCAATCATAATGCTTTCAGTTGTATATTCTTCTTCCAGCATTGAATTAAGAATTGGGAATAGATTTTCATCTCCATCTACAGCTGATTTATCGAGTACATTTCTTCTATATCCTGGAGAAAGATACCAGACCTCATAACCAGAAGAAGTTTTATTAAGAGACGAATTTACGTGAACCGAAATGAACAGCACAGCTTCGTTTTCACCAACCTTTACACCATTGGCAATATCAGTTCGCTCTCCGAGAGTAAGGAACTTGTCTGTACTACGGGTAAGAATTATCTGTTTTCCAGGATAGGCTGCCTTAAGGCGCTCTGCGAGCATTTTTGAAACCTTAAGTGTAATATCCTTTTCCTGAATAGTTACGTTTTTACCATTGATTTTATAAGTCTTAAGAGCACCAGGATCTTTTCCGCCGTGTCCTGCATCAATAAGGATTGCCCCTACTTTAAATGGAAGTTCAGATTTCTGGTTAAAGAATTCTTCACTGTCGTCCAGAAACTTTTTAGAAACATAAAGCTGATTATCACGAAGCTCTGGAGCATCTGTAATCATCATCCGGATGCTGTCTAAAAGCACCATCCGCTCTCCATTACGGAAGGAAAGCTGATGTCCGTTTTTTTCTATCATTCCGGTTTCTGAAAGTGAATCCCAGTAAATGGTCATTCCGGAATTTTTACTTCTTTCAAGAAGTGCGATATCGTTTACAGCAAAGAGACCTGCTGAAATAAAAACGAGACATATAAGGCTGATGATTTTTTTTA
Organism: uncultured Treponema sp.; assembly: GCA_946407195.1. Lineage (GTDB taxonomy): Bacteria > Spirochaetota > Spirochaetia > Treponematales > Treponemataceae > Treponema_D. The sequence goes on from CAMJNC010000115.1 coordinate 1,045, forward strand.
GCTTCATATTATTTTCCACCCAGTTTTTCTACAGTATCTGAAACATAAACAGCTGCCTGAATTCCACCCCGCACTACTGCACTCCAGAAACGTTTTGCATCAAGCTCTGGATGCTTTGGACGCAATATATCGAATTTCTGTGCGGTGGCAGCAATGGTATTAAAGTTCCAGTCTGTCATATTTATATATTCGGCAGTCTGGAGAACTTTTGGAATAAAATCTGCGGCTTTTTGATTTTGAGAAATTGAACCGTTTATATCTGCAAGTGCGGTTGGCGGGAGTTTGCTGAAGGCCGATGGCGGAAAGGCTTTTTCGTCCTTCTGTTCTGAGCCCGCAAGGAACTCTTCTGTTTTTTTGTTATCCGGTTCAAGCGTGATAAAAACATCAGCTACAGCATCCTGCGCTACTGCAATAGCTGCTTCACGGCTATGGCTTACGGCAATTATGTTTCCGCACTTTTCTACATTGTTACGAGGGAAGTCTACTTCACTTCCAAGCTGTACTGTAGCACGCGGAAGTACATCAAAAACAGCTCTGTCTGAATAATCTTTAATATTTTCTATATATTTGACTTTTCCAGGAATACTCATCCAGGCACGTTCTGCAGAGGTTCGCACACATGGCACTTCAAAAAGCTCGTATGGTTTTTCAGCCGATTTACATAGCTCGCTTGGAGTATACTCAACAGGCTTTCGGCGTTTAAGAAGTTCTTCGGGCTCTCTTCCGGCTGCAATTAAGATTCCCTGTTTTGTAAGATTCAAATCTGAAGCATAAGGATAGGTCCAGCCGGACATATAACCACCAGAAAGGCGGCCAGCAATTTCGCCGATCATAGGACCTTTGTCTGTATATTTGATATCTGCTTTTGCGGCTCCGGTTGTAAGGCCGAGTGCCTTTGCTCCAAGAGCAAAAACAGAAATAAGCTCGTCGTGCATTTTTTTATCAAGTTCGGCAGGCATTGTATGGCCAATTTCAATAAAGTATGGCGGATATTTTATATGGCGGATTGCAAAGCCTGTAACGGTAAAGGTTCCGTTATAAACCAGAGCATCAATAGAAAATTCTGGTCCTTCCATGTATTCTTCTACAATCGCATAACCGGTGCGGCTGCACTTTACGGCAATTTCTACTGCTGGCATAAACTCTTCTTCGTTTCTTACCATACGGCAGCCGCGCGCGCCCATATTGTCTACGGGTTTTACTACGAGCGGAAAGTTCATTTTTTGGAGAACTTTATTGAGCAGACTTTCATTAATATCTTCCCTGCCTACTCTTACAAAGGCCGGTGACGGAACATTAGAATCGGAAAAACACTGGCGCATAACAGTTTTTACGCTTGCATTGACTGCGGCCTGGTGTCTGTGAGCCGGTAAACCGAGAGCCTCACAGACATAGCTTACGCTTGCAGAAAAATCAGTTCCCGCTGTAAATACGGCAGCTAAGCCACCCTCAGAAGCCTTAAGCTCCCTTGCATATTCAAGTATGCCTTCTTTATCTTTTAAATCTATTTTTCGGAATGTGTCTGCATAAGGAATGGCAACAGCTTTATCATCTGCATCAATTACATTAACAGTAAAGCCTGCTTCTTTAGCACTAAGAATGGCAGGCTTTTGCATGAGGCCTGCACCAAGAATCAGAATATTCATTTCCCACCTCGAAGAATCACTCTATATTTTTCTGCAGTAAATTTCTACTGTATCGCCGAGCCTTTTTGCATGGCTTTTTGCATCTATAAGATTCCATCTTAAGCTGCCCGGCTTTGCCCCTGTTTTTTTGATGTAAGGGAAACGCTCCGGATGATGTCCTGTAGAAACAATTCTTTCAACCTTAAAGCCAAACTGGCGTAAAATTGCATCTGCCTTGCTTGGCTCCCAGACTGTATAATGGTCTGTAGGACTAATCTGATAAAAATGATCTTTATCGCTGACTGCAGAAATGCCTTCACCACTTGGAGTTGAAAAGGCAAATACTCCACCCTTCTTTACCAGTGAAGAAACCTTACGTAAAACGCTTCCCAAATCCTTAAAGTGTTCTATTACATACCACATTGTAACTATATCAAACTGAGCAATTCCAAATTCTTCTGCTGTATCAATTTCAGGGAAGGCAGAACATACAGCCGGAAGTTTTAATTTGTTCTGAACATAAGAAACTGCATCCTCTGCAATATCAGTTCCGAAAGAATTAATTCCGTTATCAGAAGCGGCAGACAGGAATGGGCCATAAGCACAACCAATATCAAGCAGAGTTTCTCCTGCTGTTCCGGCAAGACTTTTTATTACACTTACACGGCGAAGGCCCTGAGCTTTTATTGATTCAAAATCTTCTTCGTAGGTTTTGCCGTACTGCTTTTTATAGTCTTCAAAGAAATATTCTTTCTGATATTTTTTATCTTCGATTGTTGTAAAGGCCATGTAGACAATTCCACACTTTGAACAGCGACGGTAGGTTCTTGTCTCATTGCGGGAAATAATAAAATCTGGTTTTTCAGGAAAACTTCCGCATACAGGACAGCACATTTTCTTACCTGCAGAAAGATGTCTTAAAAATTCTCCAAGAGATTTTTTGTCAGCACTTACCAGATTATTTGCATAAAGATTTTGGGAATCAAGTGCAGTCTGAAGTGCAGAATCAGAAATCTCCATATCTCCCACAAAGGCAAAATTATATTTTTCTGCAAGCTTTTTATGAAGTTTTGTTGTAGGTAAAAGAATAACACCACAGCCGGCATATACTGCTTCAAAGGCTGTTAAGCCATAATGAGTTGCAACAAGGTCATATTCAAAAAGCTTTTCGCGGAGTCCCGTAATCGGCTTTACAAATTCGATGTTTGGTCCGCCTGCTTCATCTATATATGGACTATTTTCATTTGAAATAATTGCCGTAATATGTGCTTCTGGAAATTTCTTCATAAATGCTTTTGCAGCCGGAATTGTAAGATTTGAAGGATCCTCTCCACCAAGACAAATTAAAATCTTTTCAACTTTTTTTTCTTCGTCTGCTTTAGGCTGTGAACGAACATTTTGCGGCATTGTGATAAAGCCTGAATCAGTTTTATTTGCCTGACGGTCACATTTATAGGACGGAATAATATCTAAAAGATAATCACAGTAATCTGTATATTTTGAGCCTTCATCAATTGCTATAAGACTTCTGTTTTTAGAAAGCTCCTTCAGCTGATTTTCTGTAAGCTCAAAGGTATCTGTAATAATTGCCGGTAAATAAGTTTCATCTGGAATTGAACTTATAAGCTGATTTTCCTTAAGGCCTGCTTCGACATATTCCTTAATAACAGAATCAGCTTCTGCAAGAGTTTTATCTTCTGGAATATAAACAAAAGCACCGCATTCCTTTGCCGCATTAAGACAACGGCGTAAATGACCGGTTCCATGCCCTTTTATTACTGACGGAACAAGAACTACCGGATATTTCACACTGTTAGCTTTACAGGCTTCAATAATCTGCTCTGTTGTAAAAGGACCTTCGTAGCCCTTTGAGTTCATGTAATTAATAATTGAAAATGCTCTAAGATAATCTGAACCTGTATCTATAGTTGTACGAAGCTCCGGATAATCGTAGCGGCGTGGAGCTGGTATAAACTCGCATACATAACGGTCTTTATGATTATAAAGCGCAGGGCCTACATGCTCATGGTCGTAAGCGTCTGTTGTTTCTGTTGCAGCCTTTTTGAGTGAATCAGCTGAAAAAACTTCTACTCCACTTCCATGTGGAAGTCCTGAATAGGTCAGATAATCGCAGTGAGCTTTACCGCTGTTTTTTTCTTCAAAAAGTGCGGCACTTTCTTCTGCGGCTTCATAAAACAAAAACGGGTTATCAGCTGTAGCACGAATTACTGTTTTAGCTTTAATTGTATCAAGAAGCATGGTAAAGCGTGCAAGTACATCATCCAGAGGACCTGCAAAGCATTCAAAGCCATAATCACGGCATACAGGAAGCAGCTGATTATAAGAAGCTTCATCAGTTGCAACATAATAATAATCTGCCTTTACTTTTTTCATGGAAGACAATACCCAGGCAAGCACCGGTTTTCCGCCAAGATCTTTTAAGGCTTTACCGGGGAGTCTTGTAGAGGATAATCTGCATTGAACAATAACTGCTCTATTTGTCTTCATCGTTACGGCTCCAGTTTTGAACAAGGGTTGTTAAATCCATTTTGAAGCGGAATTTATTTTTTTCTACCCAGATTTTTGCTGCATTAAACTGTCTGCGGGCTTCCATAATTCCACAGGAAGAACGTCCTAAAAAGACAAGGAAGGCTGAGCGCTTCATATAGCCCTGCTCCATTTTAATTTTTGGAAGTTCATTTTTCAGATAATAACGGAGATAATCGAGGTTATAGGTTGTGTCGCTAACCGGTGGTTCATCTATATAAGAAAACTGTAAAAGCGAAGTTAAAACTGTCTGTTCGCCCCAAAGCCAGGAACGAAGCGCTAAATCAAGATTCTGCCAGTATGGAGAAGTGATTGTCCAGTCAAAACCACCAAGTTCTATAAACTTTTTTCTATTATATAAAGCAACATAATCAAACGGAAACAGTGTTTTCTTGCCGTTTGCTATTTCTGAAGAAGAATCTATTACAAAATGTGTACGCTCTGCACTAGGACTAAAGGCACAAGGAAGAGCATTTTTCTGATTATCAAAAAGACGCGGTACAATGCAGTAAGGAGATTCAGCGGTAAGACGTTCTGCAAGGTGTGGTGGAATGAAATTTGCAGGAAGATTCAGACTGTCGCGGAGAACAAGCACATAATCTGACTGAACTTCGCTCATTGCAAGATTTATAAGGTCTCCATCGCTTGTTTTTTCAAGCGGAACGAGAAATTTAATCATTGGATATCTTTTTGAAACATCATCTGTAAAATTGCTTGAATCATGCTCTACAGAAACAATTGTCTGAAAATTGCACTGCAAAAGATTTTCAAATACGTGCAGTTTAAAATGACTGCCGCTGCTGTTGAGAAGAATTACAGAAATATTGAGAGCTTTTGGATCAATTGCCTTTGGCCCTCCGATTATTGTTCTGTTAATTTGATGTTCACTAAAAGTTAAAGGTATACCATTCATCGCATTTCTCACAGTTTGCGCATTTTGAGGCGCAGCAGTAGTTTTTATTTATATGCATTTCAAGAAGCACATCGGTTTTATGCCAGATTTCTTCCAGAGGCTGATTAAATACATTTCCTGTAATATTTTCGCTCCAGCAGGAATGACAAGCCGGAACGTCTCCGTTGTAAAGAATTGTCATATCACGGCGGAGATGCCAGCAAGGGTCACGCTCCAAAGGAGAAAGGTCTGCCGGCTTACATGGCGGAAGCTTACCTGCAAAATCATCATACTTCTGGATTATAAGATTTCCGCCTGAAGGATTAGTTTTTTCATTCCAGTAGCGGTAGAAGGTTTCGAGTTCTTCTTCATTTTCGTTCATGCGGACAAACTGCGGATAAACACAGCCTGGAAGTGCGTTTTGAAGGAGTGCTACAGCATTTACGGCAGTCTGGAAGGCTCCTGCTGGGCTGTTTTTATGTAATTTCTGATATGTTTGCTCTGAAACAGCGTCCAAAATTACTGCAATCATGATTTTCTGCCAGCCGTTTGTACGTGGAGCAGCTGATTTTTCGAGTGCAGTAAGCTTTTCGCAGAGTTCTTTAGTAACAGCAAAACCATCCGTTTCAAAAAATACAGAAAGTCCGTCGTATGAAAGTATTTTTTCTACTATATTTATGAAATCTTGATTTGCAAGAGGTTCTCCAAAGGCAGACAGGCTGATTACAGCCTTTTCGCTGTAAGCGGCAATTTGGTCTATTAAAGTGCTGCATTTTTCAAAAGGCATAGCATTCTGTGAATATTCGTGTTTTGGAAGATAAATTGATGCAAAATTAGCCTTGTCTGAAATCTGTATATTATAGAAGCCTGGTACTGTTTTTAAGCAGGCCTGATTTTTAGCAGCAAGCGCTGAAAGCTTTTCAACATCAGCTAAACTATCTGAATCAGCCTGTTCAAATAAAGCCTTACACTGCAGAAAGTTATCTTTTTTACCACAATGGAACGAAAGACGCAGAAGACGCCAGTCTGAATCAGCAATAATAGTTTCTACATCAAAGGAATTAATATCAGTTTTAATAAGATTATAGATAGCATCGCGGGTAACAGGTGCGTCCCCGAGTGCTTTCTGGCTTGTTTTTGAGAGTTCTGCCAGTATTCCGATTGTTCCGGCATTTAATGCTTCTGGCGCAAAACCATAAGGGTATCCATCAGCAAAAGTATATTCTGCTTTATATTCGATATGTGAATCTAAGATTTTCTGAGAAAGTGTCTTATTAAGATATGGAAGGTCGTTATAAGAAAAAAGAATTGTCTCTGCCTGATTTTCATCGCAGAGCTTTTTCATTTCTGATAAAAGTGCAGATAAACTGCCTGAATTAAGTGTAAATGAAGGAAGATTCAGAGAAGAAGCCCATTCTGAAGTAATTTCGAGGGTTGATTTTCCGTTAAAAGCCTTTTCTGAGGCATATTTTGAGTCTTCGTTATAAAAAATTACTATGGTTTTCATCAAATTCTTTATCGGCATTTCATTGAATA
>CAMJNC010000116.1 GCA_946407195.1 uncultured Treponema sp.
ATACTTGGTATATCAGTGTAAGAAAATTATTATTTTTACTTATTTTAATAACTATTTTCCAGTTTGAAAGTAATTTTGTTATTATTTTTGGGAGAAAAAACATGCCGGAAACAACACAAAAGCCTGTAAAAGGAATTATCTTAAAACGAAGCGATGGTTCAGAAGTTGTAAATTATAATATAGAAGGATTTCCAGTTTATATTCACCAGGGTTACGTCTATCCCGGCTGTACCTGGGAAAGGGTTCCCCACTATCATGATGATATTGAAATAGTTTCCGTTTATTCGGGCACAATGTCCTACTCTGTTGACGGCATAAATATCACCTTAAAAAGGGGCGATACACTTTTTGTAAACGCAGACAGAATCCACTACTCTATTTCGGGTGAAAACCGTAGCACTCTCTATTACATTGCCGTAATGCACCCAGGCATAATCTCTTCAAGCTTTGCAGTTGAAAGCAAAGCCATTAAGCCAATCATCTCAGACAGAAGTGTTCCTTTCATCCATTTTAAGGCAGAAGATTTTGACGGGCCTGCAATTCAAACACTTATGAAAACCCTCTGCAAGGAAGAAGAAACTGGCAATGAATTTATGATAACAAAATACTTTTTCGAAATCTGGGAAATCATAATGCACCGCTTTACCGATGCTTACCGTCTGCACGTTGGCCACATTGAAGACAGCGACTCTCATAACTCAAAACTCAAGACCATGATGTTCTACATAGATCAGCACTACAATGAACAAATCACCCTCAAAGATATTGCTCAAGCCGGAGCAGTAAGCCAGAGCCTTTGTAATCAGATTTTCAATAAGCTCACAGAAAAGTCTCCGATAGAATATCTCATGCATTACCGCTGCCGTAAAGTCACAGACCTGCTTCTGGCCGGAGATATGAGCATGAGTGAAATTGCAGAAATCACAGGCTTTTCCGGAGCCAGTTACATGGCAGAAACCTTTAAGAAGTTTTACAAAATGTCACCAAGAGATTTTAAGAAGATGAGAGCCCAGAATAATGAGACAGCTGTCTTGTGTAACTTCTCGCAGGGAGATTACTGTTAAGACTCAACCTTAGCTACGAGCCCCGCTATTTTTCTGCTTTCTTTTATTGATAAAAAGAACGATTCCTAACGAAAGGAAGTTTGAAAGCACAATTCTAATAATCTGAAATTCATCTGTGCCAGTGCTGCTTACAACGTGCAGAAAATTTCCGATGAAGTTATTAAAGAAGTGTTCTGAAAGTCCTACCCAAAGCACGCCGGTCATACTAACACAGGTCCCCCACTCAATTGCAAGAATACCGGCAAGCACAACATAGCCCACTGCAAAAATCACAGCCTGCCCCACCGACATCTGCCCGTCATAAACGCCGAGCACGCACATAACAATATGCCAGATTCCAAAAAGAAAAGCCTGAAGGTAATTTCCAGTTTTAAAGCCCCAGCGCTCAGTCACAACTTTAAGAATAAAACCGCGGAACATTCCTTCTTCTGCAAGCACATTTATGATGTTTACAATCACGCAGATAATCAGAGCCAGAGCAGAAAGACTTACTTCCGAAGTAGCCCCAGAAAGCCCGAAGTTTGTAATGTACATAGAAAGATGAGGAGATTTCCCCATTCCCGCAAGCAGGGCCACTTCAAGACCATAAGAAATTGCAAAGGTGAAAATACCAAGACCAAGACCGCAGCCGATATACTTAAAAGTGTTTTTGTATTTCAAGCCGATATCTGCAAGCTTAAGCCCGCAGCTTTTCATAGCGATTAGAGTTGCAATAATACAGAAAATTTTTGTGATTACATTGTCTGCAATAATCGTCTGGTCGGTGCGGATAAACAAAAACTCAATGTATTTTACAATTGTAGTTACAAGAATAAGAATTGTAATAATTCGGATAATTTCTTTTTTAGATTTTGTGATTTGATTTTCCATAATAAGCTCTTTTCACCGCTTGGCGCGCTTTTCAGCTCAAACTCTTAATTTTTTCCACCAGCTCTTCATCCAGAATGTCCAGATTAAAGGGAGCAAGCATGGATGAAAATAACTTACACTTTTTCAAAAGCTCTTCGCTCGGGCATTCAAAAATCAGCGGATTAATCCAGAGATTTACAAACAAAGCCAGCAGCTCGGAAAGCTCCTTAGGATACTCTGTTTTAATTGAACCATCCGCGATTCCCTGTTCGATAATCGGCCTTATAAAAAGCGGTGCAACTTCATCTTTCAGCTCCAGCAAAAACGCATAAAGCATTTTCGGATTTTTTGAATAATCAATCCTGCCAGCCGCCTTATGATTGGTTATTGCCGCTTCCAGCGATTTATTAAGAATAAGTGTAATTTTCTGCCGGCCGTTCAGCTGATCAGATTTTATAATCTCTTCGATTGCATCATCAGATGAAGCCGACATCTGGTATATTACAGCCTGATAAATGTCCTCTTTGGACTTAAAATGACTGTAAATTGCGCCTTTTGTGAGTCCTCCAAGATTTTTGATAATGTCGTTGAGCGAGGTATTTTCATACCCTTTTTCCAGAAAAAGCTTTGCCGCCACCGAGATTATCAGTTGTTCAGTTTTTTCCGGATACTTATTTCGTGACATACATACCAACGGTATCTAAAATTAATATACATACCGACGGTATGTTTGTCAAGAGATTTGTGAAAATCATAAATCAACTCCCGACTTAAAAAGCTTCATCATCTCATTTGTAAGACTGTAATCATTGGGCTGCAGCTCAACCTCTTCGCGGCTTATCCACTCAGCAAACTTTAATTCGCCCTCATCCATTTTAATTTTATCGTCGCCATCAACCTCGCAGAAAAATCCTGCCAGAAGATCCTGAGCCAGAGCCCAGGGCTGCGACTTATAATAGCGGATATTCTTAACCTTAAGGCCAACCTCTTCCATAACCTCGCGTTCAACCGTCTGCTCAAGAGTTTCGCCGAACTCAGTAAAGCCCGCCACCAGAGCAGAATGCGCATAACCAGTACGATATTTTGTAATGAGGATTTTGTCCTTCTTTTGATTTAAGATTCCAATAATTACAGCTGGATTAATACGCGGATAGATTTTCGACCCGCAGCCCGGGCAGGACAAAGCTCTTTCTACTTTATCGTGAACAAGAGGCTTTCCGCAGTGACCGCAGAATTTATTATCATCATACCATTTCCAAAGGTGATAGGCAGAAAAAGCAGCAAAAAGAGAAGTTTTAGCTTCAGTTGCCAGAGGCAAATCGCGAAGCTGGCGGAGTGTATAAAAAGAAAAACCTGCAAGTTCTGAAGGCACTTCCGCTTTCTCCGGCATCAGAAAATATTTTTGATTATCAATAGAAAAAAGATAAAGTGTTTTTTCATAAATACAATTACTCACTTTTGGAAAAACAATGCTTTGTGTCTTCTCATCATATAGACAAAAAAGTTTTCCTTCCGAAAAATAAAAAATTGTATCTTCTGCTGCTGTCTCAGCAACTGTAAAATGATTATTAAAAACCGATGGTGCAATATCCTGAATCATGTTTTAACTATAATACATTTCAACTTTTTTTATAAGTGTTCAAAACTCAATTCAAGATATACCAGAATCTCCTATTCCTTTACTGCACCACTGGTAATACCAGAATATATTTGTTTCTGACATAAAATAAATACAATAAAAGCTGGAATCATAGAAATTATTACACCCGCGCAAATCAGATTATACTTACTGCCTAAAGGACCCGTAAAAGTATAAAGAGAAATAGCAACAGTTCTAAGCTTTACATCCTGCAGGTAAAGGTTCGCACAGTAATACTCGTTGTAACAGCTGACACCTTTTAAGATGAGGCTTGTTACCGTAGCAGGTTTAAGCAGAGGAAGAATTATGCTCCAGTAAATCTTAAAATATGAAGCGCCATCAATAATTGCAGACTCATCCAGAGAAATAGAAATGTTTTCCATAAATTGAATAAAAATATAGATAGAAATAACATCCGTACCCATCATCATTATGATATAACCATACAAATGATTTATAAATCCAAGTTTTCCCATAATCGAATAGACCGAAACCTGCATAGCAACCCCCGGTAAGAGTGTTGCAAAAAGAAAAAGTCGGCGAATCAGAGTATTACCCGGAAATCGGAAACGGTTTAATATATAAGCAAGTTGTGAGCTTATAAGAATTGAGCCAGCTAGCACAAATACAAGTACTACAAAAGAATTAAAGAATGCCCTTCCCATATTTGCAAGCTTAAAAGCATCAAAGAAATTTCTAAAAAACAAAAGTTTTGGCAGTACCATCACAGAAGTAGACTGATATTCTTCTGTATTTTTAAGTGAAGTAATTATACATGATACCAGCGGAAGAATAGTCCAGAAGGCAAAAAATATAAGCACAAAGTATTTTAATGCAGTTTGAGCAACTGATTTATATTTTACTCTTTCATTAATCATCATAAAATATCCCCCTTGCCATTTCCAGTGTCTGCATTTCGGAAAGCATATTTTAATACAAGTTTTTGAATAATTGTGACAATAAAGATAATTAAGAGCAGGAATACAGCCATTGCAGAAGCTAGACCAACCTTTTGACTTGTATGAGCCACCTGATCCATAATGATAAAGTATGTTCCTGTACCATTTGCACCCTTTGTAATAACGAAAGGTGGTTCAAAAGCACTTAAAGAACCAGTAATCGAAAGAATAATATTTAAGGTTACTATTGTTTTTATACTTGGAAGAATTATGTGAAAAAACTGCTGAACCTTTGAAGCTCCATCCAGTTCAGCCGCTTCATAAAGTTCAGCATCTACTGACATAATAGCTCCAATAAATAGCACCATATTTTGTCCAAGGTAGCGCCATACCGAAGTTCCTACCAGAGACACATTATTAAGCCCCTGAGTCTTAAGCCAGTATGGCAGACTATCCAGGGGAAAACCAAACCAGCCAAGCACAGTATCAAATACAAATCCATGAGTAAAGAAAAACTTAAAAATAAAACCAATTGCAATTCCATTTATTAAAAAGGGGAAAAAGAGTATTCCCTTAAAAAGATTTCCAAGTTTAGTTTTAAAGCTCAGCAGAGTTGCAAGCAGCAATGCCAGTACAAGCTGAACCACAGAACCTCCCATATAATAAAGGGAAAGTTTTAATGAATTAAAAATATCATCACGGGTGAACAGGTCTTTATAATTTTTAAGACCAATAAAAGTACGCTCACCTATATATTTCATTTTATAAAAGCTGTAAGTTACCATTTCTCCAAAAGGAAGGTAAGTAAAGATAAACAGCAGAAGAAGAGGAATCAAAATAAAAGTTGCAATTACCAGCCACTTTGAATAACGAATATTCATTACTATTTTTTTCATAATTAATCCTAGAAGAGGACTGCAGCAGCCCTTGATTGAACCACTGCAGCCCAAATATCCTTCAGTATTTTAAACTTTTTACAAAAAATGCTTAGTATTTAATTTCTACACCTTCGCTTGCCTGAGCATCAGACCAGGCCTTGTTCCATTCGTCCATGATGGCATCAAAGCTCTTTGTTCCGTTTGCTGCATGCTCAATAATCTGCTGAACCTTAAGGTTTCCACCGGCATTAATGTTAAGTTCAGATTCAGAGTTGAGTGCGTTGAACAAATCTGATTCTCCTTCGGCAGAAGGATTGTCCGATACAAAGTCAACATTGTTTTCAGAGAAGGCTGCATAAGCGGCAGGGTAGTTGTCATCACCGGCGGCAATAGGAATACCACCCTCGTTGTAAGCAAAGCCTGATTTTTCTGTAAACCACTTTACAAAAATCATAGCAGCGTTTCTGTTGTTTTCAGATGCCTTGGCATTGATACCAAAACAGTAGTCAGGACCGGCAGAAGCATACTGCTTTCCTTTGATTGTAATTGGGAATGACATATAGCCGATATCTTCAGGATTTGGACCGGCCCCCTGCATCTGGGTAAAGGCCCATGAACCAAGAACCATAGTTCCAATTTCTCCACGGTTAATCATACCTTTACAGCCTTCCCAGTCTGTGGTTGTGTAGTCATCTTCAATAAGCTTGTTGGCAGCTGCATCATAAAGTACCTTGTAAACTGCATAAGCGTGAGTTCCATCTCCATAGTTCTGGAAAGGATTTTTTGTATGCAGGAAAATCTTGTTCATATAATCTGCGTCACCTGTTGCAGAGCCGCCAAGATAAGCATCCCAGGCACCCATTGTCCAGCCTGCAGCATAGTTTGTATAGAGAGGAATTGCATCTGTCTTTTCTTTAATAAGCTTAAGGTCTGCAATAAATTCATCTGTTGTAGTCGGGAGCTTTGTAATTCCGGCTTCCTTGAAAACCTTTTTGTTATAAAGAACACCCTGAGCATTTCCTGTAGAAGGAATACCGTAAACTTCTTTTTCATATTCCCAGTTTGTGGCAAACTTAATCTGTTTTTCCATAGTAGCAAGATCGCCGAAAGAAACAAAGTAATTCTTAAGTTCCTTTTTGTCGATTGCAGGAATCATCATAATGTCTCCCCAGTCTCCTCCCTGAAGACGAAGCAGGGCAACACTTGCATAGTCGGTAATACCTTCAATTTCAACCTTGATGTTTGGATATATCTTGTTGAATTCTGCAAGATATTTTGCAAAGGTTACTCCTGTGTAAGAATCCTGCAGCATATCTGTTCTGTGAGTAAGCAGTTTGAGAGTAGCGTTAATGTCTGTTCCTGTTTTACCAAGTTCTACATCTGCATACTGTAAGACTTTACCAGAAGTATTACCTGCTGATTTTTCTTTCTTAGAACAAGAAACAAATGAGAAGATTGCTGTTACAGTAATAACAGCAGTTACAACCTTAAATAACTTTTTCATTAAAATGACCTCCTTCAGACTTTTAATTTTTAAGTTAATTTAAGTTTATCATTAACTTTTTTTAAATCAAGTTTAAAGTGTTTTTTAGTTAATAATTAAACGATTAATGTACTTAAAAAATAAAAAAAAAGTCATTTAATGGATTTTTCATTTCATTCCGGGAAGAATTCTCGTATATTTATAATTTTTGTTAAATAAAAAAAACTGGCAGCGGAAAGCACAGCTTCCCACCCCCATCAGTCGGATGAGCCTAAACAACGCTCCACCGGAGCCTTGTTTTTAACGGCTCTCCGATTAAGGGTCTACTTTCCTCGTTCGCTTCGCTCACTATAACATTTCTATGCAACGAAGCCTAATTACCTGGCAGGCTCATAATCTATTCCCCGAGTTCGGTTCGTCCCGGGAAACATCTTCGTGAATTATTTTATGGAAAGAAATCTGAAAATACTTTAAAGAAAAAAAAGCCAGCAGCTACCTAGTCGTTCGCTGACGCTCACTAACGAGTTTGAGAGCTTTGCTCTCAAACTCGCTTTCAAATCCAGAAGTCTGTCCAACAACTGGCTCATATTGTAATTCCCGAGTTCGGTTCGTCCCGAGAAAGTACTTCATCGTCTCATACGTTATACCGCACCGAAGGTGTCGGTTATCAACAACGTTTACGCGGCACGAAGTGTCCGTGTATAGTCAAGTTATACGGCAGCGTGCCTGACACGCTGTCCGTATGACAAATAAAAAAGCCAGCAGCTACCTACTTTCCCGGGACGAACCCAGTATCATCGGC
>CAMJNC010000117.1 GCA_946407195.1 uncultured Treponema sp.
TAATTGCTGAGCAGAAAAAGCACCACGGCTGGGACAAGGGCTTTATCGCTGTAAAACCTAACTGTTCACTTCAGACATACATGATGCCGCTCCACGCTCTGATTCAGGCTGGATACCCTGTAAAGAGAATGATCGTAACAACTCTTCAGGCTACTTCTGGTGCCGGATACCCTGGTGTTGCATCTTTTGATATGATTGATAACATCGTTCCATTTATTGGTGGCGAAGAGGAAAAGACAGAAAAAGAATGTCTTAAGATTCTCGGAACTGTAAAGGACGGAAAGATTGAAAACGCAGCTGGTCCTCTTGTTTCTTCTACTTGTACACGTGTACCTGTTGTAGACGGACACACAGCTTGTGTAAGCCTCGAGTTTGATCTTCCTGAAGACAAAAAACCAAGCCTCGAAGAAATTGAGCGCGTATGGACTTCATACACATCTCTTCCACAGGAACTCAAGCTGCCTTCAGCTCCAGAGCATCCTATTGTTGTACGCCATGAAGAAAACCGCCCACAGCCACGCCGTGACCGCGAAACAGAAAAGGGAATGGCATGCGTAATCGGACGCCTTCGCCCATGTAACGTATTCGACGTTAAGTTTGTAGCACTCAGCCACAACACAAAGCGCGGTGCTGCTCTTGGCGGTATTTTGAACGCTGAATTGCTTAAGGCAAAGGGATTCTTTGGCTAATAGATCCTGAAACAAGTTCAGGATGACAGACGTCGTTAAAGATGACGACTCACAACCGGTGGTTCAAACCACCGGTTTTTTTTTGTAACAATTTATTATCTTGATATCCTAAATCAGACAGTATATAATAGTAGAAATGGAAAGATTATTATCAGCCTTTAAGACTATCCGTTCTACTATTTTTTCTCCAAAAGTAACACTACAAAAGCGTATTACTTATGCAATGGTTTTATGTGCAGGTTTTGGAGAACTATTTGGAACCATTGAGTCTTATATGATAGGACTTCCTGCCCTGTCATGTCTTCTTCCATTATTTTCTTTTATTCTTTTATTAGGTCTTTCAATCTGGGGATTTAAAACTCAAAAAACAAATCTTTTTGCAACAATATGTATTTCGATTACGGGCTTTATTCTTTTTCCTATGATGTTTTTTGCAAATGCAGGACTTCTTGGAGGAATGCCATTCTATCTGCTTGTAGCTGCTGTATGTTCAGCCCTTGCTCTCAGAGGAAAAACCAGAATTATTGTATTTGTTCTGCTTTTGATTGAATATTCCGGGCTTTTTATTATTTATCGTTTCTATCCGGAATTATTTACACCTATGGAGCATGAAGAAGCCTTTGTTGATCAGCTTTGCAGCATGATCATTGCAAGTTGTGTGCTTTTTACCTTCTCTTATATTGTTTCAAAACAGAATTCGCACGACAGACATACAATCCAACAGCTTTCTCTGCTGTACGAACGCCAGGCTAACACTGATGAGCTTACAGGCCTTTATAACCGACGCTACTTCAATAACTTCTTAAAGCTTGCAATTCTTACTCTTGGTGATACAGAAAAGCTTCATATTGCAATGTTTGATATTGATGATTTTAAGTTTGTAAATGATAAATACGGACATCCATTTGGCGATACAATTCTAAAACAGTTTGCACAGATTCTGCAGAAAACTGAAAGCGCCGGTGTTACTTCGTGCCGTTATGGTGGCGAAGAATTCCTGCTTCTTATTCCTAAGAAAAACAGACATGATGCTCTTGAGCTTGTTGAAGATGTTATTAAAACAACCCGGGAAACAATTAAGCTTAAGGATGACAGATTTATTACTGTAAGTGCGGGCTTTATGACCTGTACCGAAGATATGACCTATGACATTCTTCTGCAGGAAGTTGATAAAAAGCTTTATACTGCAAAAAGCAGCGGAAAGAACCGCGTTATTTTCTAGCAATAATCACCATAGTACGGGCGTTGTAATCGTAGGGTGACTTGTCATAGTCGCCGAAAACCTCTGCCTTTGAAAAACCAAACTCCATTAATTTGTCTCTAAGAAAGCTTGCCGGATAAAGGCGCTGAACAAAGCAGTGATCTACTACTGGCGGTGTATCTGGTGCTTTAGCGAGGTCTGTATCGGCCGGATAAAGTGTCCACTGCGATTTAAGTCCTTCCCAAGCGCCTACTACCTCGAAATGAGTTACAACCTTATAGCCTGCCCTCTCAAATTCTTCGCCGGGTGTCCAGTAGAGTACGGCAGTTTCGCGGCTTGTACATTCTAGAATAAAGGTTCCGCCCGGTTTTACTGCGTCTGCAATATTTCGTAAAATCTGCATGTCTTCTTTGATTGTTGCGCAGTAGCCGAACGAGGTGTAAAGGTTTACTGCGCAGTCGAACTGGTTTGGTGCGTGGTATGTACGAAGATCGTGATTTATAAGAGTAAGAGGAACGCCTTCTGCCTCGGCAGATTCGCGGGCGGCATCGAGCTCGCTCTGGATTATGTCTACGCCGGTTACGTCCAGGCCAAGAGCGGCGAGTTCTACAGAAATACGGCCAAGCCCGCAGCCTGCGTCGAGCACCTTAGCGCCGGCTCCGAGTTCCGCGAGTTCTTTTACATACTGTGCAACCGCAGGTGCTTCGGCCCAGCGGGCATCGTCGAACATAATCGGCGCAAATTGAGTCCAGAATTTTTCCGATTCAAACCAGTCCATAATCCACCGTCCCCCGGGCTACTTTAAAGTAACGTAAGTTTTTCCAGCACCGCCATCTTCCGCTGGAGCCTTTGAAAACTCTGCAACTACCGGGCAGTGTGAAAGATAATCAGTGACAGTCTGCATCAAAACTCCGTCGCCCTTTCCGTGAATTACGCTGAAGTGCGGAAAGTTATGAAGCACACACAAATCTATCTGACGCTCGAGTGCATGCACAGCCTCGTCTGCACGCATTCCCAAAAGGCGCAGTTCAAATACAGGCCTCTCGTAAATACCGTTAGAAGCATCATCTGCAAGCTCAATAGAAACATCAGCCTTAAGCGGAACTGCCACGTCCGAAGCTCCCTGCACAAGCCGAAGGTCTTTTTCCTTCATCTGCATTTTTATGCTGCCAAACTGAACCTGCCATACACCTTTCTTTGCAAGCTCTATCAATACACCTTCGTTACCAGAGCCTGCCTTTACGCGACCCCCAGGTGCAAAAGTAAGCGGAGCATTTGCCGCAGGCCGACCTCGTTTTTCTGAAGAAGCTGCTCCTTCGGCCCCTGCACCGCTCGCTTCAAGCTGCGCATTCGAGGTTGCATATTTAAGAGCCTCTGCATTACTCAACTTCTTCTTAGTCTTTTTATTACTTCCGGTTGAATGCTTTGGAGCACTCGCCTTTTCTTCTGCAAACTTCTTTTCGTCGCGGGCAAGACGTTCTTCTTCGGCTTCGATTTTTTTATCGAGTCGCATTGTATCTTCTGTAAGCTCAGCAATGTACTGCTTTACACTCAAGGTCTTTTCTCTTGTGATTTCACCTTCCTTAAGTGTGCGCACGAGATTTTCGAGCTGGCGGCGGCTGTGAATAAGAAAATCATTCAGCTCCTGCTGCTTGCCCTTCTTCAAATTATTTTCAAGACGGCGAAGCTCAAGCTCCCGCTCACGTAATTTTTCGGACTTTTCTTTTGATTCAGCCGCAAGGCGTTCTGCTTCCTTCTGCACCTTATTGAGTTCTACGTGCTTTCGGTTTAATCCACGAATCAAAGCCGAAACATCAGCCTGTTCTGTAGCAATATAATTTCTCGCAGCCTTACAGATTCCAGCAGGTAAGCCACTCTTCTGCGCAATATCAAGCGCATGACTTTCACCCGGAACTCCCATCAAAAGATGATAAGACGGCGACAGCGTATCCTGATTAAACTCTACACTGGCATTTATACAACAGGGATTTGTGTAGCCATAATTTTTTAAGATCCCCTGGTGAGTTGTAACTAACACAAAAGACTGTTTTTTAATCAGTTCGTCTAAAACCGCCATAGAAATTGCAGTTCCTTCCTGAGGGTCTGTTCCGCTTCCAAGCTCATCGAGCAGAATCAAGGTGTCTGCCTTGGCTGAGTTTACTGCCTGGGCAATATTTTTCATGTGACCGCTGAAGGTAGAAAGACTCTGGTCGAGTGACTGGTCGTCACCAATATCAGCAAATACATTACTGAAAACTGGAAGTCTTGTACCCTCACCTGCCGGAATCGGGAAGCCCGACTGGTTTAGCATGGAAAGCAGCGCAAAGGTTTTAAGAGAAACGGTTTTACCTCCGGTGTTAGGACCGGTAATTATAAGTACTCGCTTTCCTTCCATAAAGCGGATATCAATTGGAACAGCCTTGTCTCCAAGTAAAGGATGACGCGCCTTAAGTAAAAGCGGAGGTTCTTTTCCTGCCTCCTGCGCGTAAGTACAGTTATGACTTGCACCCCAGCGTTCTGCAGCCTGAGTTGTATCAAATAAAATCATAACTGGGAGAGCCTGTTTTATAGCCGGAATACTTGGCTGAAGTGCTTCTGTTAATTCAAGTAAAATCTTTTTGATTACAGCCTGCAGCTCAAATTCCTTTTGAATCAGCTCGTTACTGCAAAGCACAGCCTCTTCCGGTTCAACGTAAACGGTCTGTGCAGTCTGACTTACCTCGTGCACAATACCAGGAATGCGGTTCTGCAAACTTGCCTTTACCGCAAGCACCTGTCGGCCGTTTCGTAAAACAGGCACATTACTCTGAAGCACATCATTTAATTTCTGGTCAGAAGTAAAGCCCTGCATAATCGTACGGATTTTTGCATTAAGGGAAGCAATCTGTTTTCTGATTGCAGTAATTTCTGGAAGCTCGCGCATTTTTCCATCTGGTGTGATAATTCTGAAGACCTTCTTTTCCATATCAGAAATATCAGGGAGAGAAGCTACCTGCTCTGCAAGCAGCTTAAGCGACAATTCCTGCGCATGAAGCTGAATTGCCTTTTTTACGCTGTTGATGCTTGTAATAAACTGACCAAGATAATGCACCTGCTCAAGAGAAAGAGATGCACCGCGGGCTTTAATAATACTGAGCAGAGGCTGAACAGGCTCCCATCCGCTGACAGGATTTGCCCTGCCGGCCGAAAAGAATACGCTCCATTCGCGACTCAGATTTTTAAGCTTTTCAATTTCTTCGGTTTTGCGTAAAGGCTCGCGCTCAATTAATTTCTGGCGGCCTTCAACCGAAACACAATAACCCGCTATTTCCTCGCGGATTCTAAAATAGTCTATTTCCTGTAATGTCTTCTGGTTCATAAATTGACGTTAATCAGACCAGCTTCCTGTGCGGATTTCTTCGCTGATTCTCTGCCAGCTGTCGTAGCGTTCCGGAGTAATTGCTCCTTCCTCTACCGCCTTGCGAACCGCGCAGTCTGGTTCTGTTATGTGCCGGCAGTTCATTCCAAACTTACACTTGCCGACGTATGGTTCAAATTCACGGAAGTACATGGCAAGGTCATCAGCTTCAATATCATCAAGCACAAACCGGCGGATTCCCGGAGTATCTATGATATTTGCCTTACGGCCCTGTATTCCTTCTGTCAATGTCTCGTTCAAGGTCAGGTGAATCAGCGTACCCTTTGTTGTGGTATGGCTTCCCCGACCGTATTTTTTAGAAAGGCTTCCTGTTTTCAAAACGCACGAATTATCCATTACGTTTATCAGGCTGGATTTACCAACTCCCGATTGCCCTACAAAAGCGCTCAGCTTATCTTCAAGAAGCTCTGCAAACTCCTGCATGCCTTCTCCGGTTTTTGCAGAAATACGAAGCACCTTATAACCTAAATCTTCCCAGATGGAAAGGCGGTGGTCTATTTCTTCAAACTCTTCTTCGCGGCCATCTGTCTGCATCTTTTCTGCGAGGTCCCATTTATTGCAGACAATTACCGGAGGTATTCCCTGATGCTCAGCCTGAGCAAGAGCGCGGTCCATAAAGCGAGGGCGGAACGGCGGCTCATCCGGAGTACATACAAGAATAAGATAATCAAGGTTGCTTGCCAGAAGCTGAGGACAACGGCCCTTTACATTCCAGCGCAAAAAGGTATTGCGACGTGCTTCGAGCGAAATAATCTGCCCTTTGTTATCATTCAGTGAATCTGGCTCAATTTCGACAATATCACCAGGGGCAATCGGATTATAATATTCCTTTTCAGTTTTTATAACCTTGCCTTTTATTGTGCAGTTACGGATTATTTCGTCTTCACATTCAACCGTAAAAAGATTGTTTGTTCCTGCAATTACAGTACCTTTCAAATTACACTCCTGATTCTATTTCACTGAACAAAGCTTCGTATAAAGTTGCCTTATCGCTGTTTGTATCGCGGATTGTTTTTGCCATTCTCTGTGCGAGCTTTAAAAGCACGCGGTAACCAAGCAACGGCTCCCTGTCGCAGACCTCAAGAAACTTTGTACTCGAAAGCGCAATACATTTACAGTCTGTAAGCGCCTTTACCGTAGCAGTTCTCGGGTCGTCACTAATAAGCGCAGTTTCTCCAAAGAAAATGTTCATTTCGCTGGTAAGATCTGCAAGGGCTATTTCGTCTCCTGCAGGAGTTTTTCTTGAAATATGAACCTTTCCGCTGTAGAGAATATAAAAATCATCTCCAAGCTTTCCTTCTTCAATAATCACTTCGCCTTTCTGATAATTTTCAATTATCATGCTTTCGTAAACAGTCTTAAGAATGCGGCAGTCGTTTTCATCATCAGCATTAAAATCGGAAAACAACTGAATCTTTACAAGCTTTGGTAAAACTTCTTCAAACTTATCCATATCTAAACCTCTTACCCAAGCCTACCCGCGCACAAGAATTGCCTTGGTGTTTTTCTGAATAACGAAATCTGGTGCAGGAGTTAAAACCGGCTCATTACTCTTGAGAGTCTTAACCTTTTTCAGATTATCTACAATTGCCTTAATATCCGGGTTTTTCTGTGCCTCACGCAAGGCATCCTTTCTGCGCTGATGGAAGTTTCCGGTGTTAAGAAGAAGTCCAACAAGAACTCCGCCCTTGTTTCCGTTCTGCTCAAGATGAGCTTCGTACTCGCCGTAGGTCTTGCCGATAAAGCTTGCCGGAATATTTTCAATAATAATTCCTGTATCTGCATCGTCACTGATAAGTGCACGGATAACGTTACTGTAACCCATACCACTGGAAGCTGTAGCAAGAAGACTGTGCTCATAATCCTGAGTAAGAATTATTTCGTCACAGTGTGCCATTTCAAGGTGCTTCTGGAACTTTGCATCAATAAGCTCTGCCGCAATATAAATTCCTGGGTTCAGGTTTTCCATAGTGAGAACCGCAAGAACGGTACGGCTGTCTATTTCAAGGTCCGAATACTTTTTAGAGCGATCGCAGATTACAAGGGCACGCTCTGCTGTATCAATCTGTGCGCGCTTGAGAACTGCTTCGTCTGCAAAGTCACCCGAAACATAATTGAGCTCCTTAAAGCGAGGCTGCGAACGGATCTGCTCAATCTGATCTGACGCATCATTAATCATTACTACCATATCTGGAGTTATATCAGGATTTGTTGTGAGAACGGTATCCAGAATCTTTTCAAAGCCCGGTCTCCATCCGCAAAGTAAAAAATGTCCTTTCA
>CAMJNC010000118.1 GCA_946407195.1 uncultured Treponema sp.
TACGCTCGTAGGTACAGCTCATGTTTCAAAAGAAAGTGTTGAAGAAGTAAAAGAAACCATTAAAAATATACAGCCAGACTGTGTAGCTGTAGAGCTCGATGAAAAGCGTGCAGATTCAATCCGTAATCCGTCACGCTACAGTCAGCTGGACCTTGTAAAGGTTTTCAAGCGAAAAGAAGGCTTTATGCTGCTTGCAAACCTTATTCTTTCATCTTATCAGCGAAGAATGGGACTTAATGCAGGCGTAAAGCCGGGCGACGAAATGATTGCCGCTATGGATGCTGCACAGGAAAGCGGAGTCCGCTGCACACTGGTTGACCGTCCTATTCAAATCACCTTAAAGCGTGCCTGGGGTAAAAACACCTTCTGGGGAAAATGCAAGCTTCTTTCTACCCTGCTTGCCAGCGCCTTCAGCAAAGAAGAAATCGAACCAGATGAAATTGAAAAGCTCAAGAATCGCAACGAAATGGATTCCATGATGAGTGAGCTTTCTGAATATATGCCTGTAATCAAAAAGGTTTTGATTGATGAACGAGACCAGTACCTGGCTTCAAAAATCTGGGAATCTGAAGGAAACAATATTGTTGCAGTTTTAGGGGCAGGCCATTTACCTGGTGTACGCGCTCACCTCGAAAAGCTTGGAGCAGGTACTGTAAGCTCTAACGTAGACGAGCTTGCTGAACTTCCAAAGCCTGGTGTTACTGGTAAAGTTTTTGCCTTCCTGATTCCAGCTTGTATCATTAGTCTTATTGTAGCCGGTTTTA
This sequence comes from uncultured Treponema sp., assembly GCA_946407195.1. Classification (GTDB taxonomy): domain Bacteria; phylum Spirochaetota; class Spirochaetia; order Treponematales; family Treponemataceae; genus Treponema_D. Next base: position 765 of record CAMJNC010000118.1, read on the forward strand.
TTTATGGTGGAGTTCATGCAGGTGCACAGATGCTTACTTCATGGTTCCTCTGGAATGCTATTCCTGCCGCTCTTCTTACTGCAATTGCCTTTGGACATCCGCTTGCAATTCTTGTAGGCTTTGTTGGTGCTCCTTTTACTTCGCTTTGTCCTTTTATTGGTGTAGGCTTTTGTACAGCAATTGTTCAGGCTGTCGTATGTAAGCCAAAGGTAAGCGATATGGAAACCCTGCAGGATGATGTAAACTTCCGTGGCTTTTATAAAAACAGAATTCTCCGTGCACTGCTGGTTTTCATTCTTTCATCACTTGGAAGTACACTTGGAACCTTCATTGGTGGTGCAGACATCATAGGAATCTTAGGAAATCTGTAATATAAGGACTTTATAAGACTATTCTTATTTTAAGAAAAAGTAGTTTCTTTTTTGTGCCGATTCGGTTTATCTTATAAACGAGGACAACATGAATAAGAAACTACTTTTTTTATTTAGTACCGCACTACTCTTTTCAGCAGCACTTTCTGCCCAGACGTCTTCAACAACTCAGGCGCTGCCAGACACAACAACACTCCTGCTTTCTTATGTTGAAAACGATTCTGAGCTCAAGAATCTTACTCTTGCAGCAAAAAAAGCAGCACTTTCCTATGAGAGCACGAAAATAGACAGCGGTTTTGATGTTACCCTCTCCACAGGAACCATCACACTCAAAACAAGCGATGACGGCAATACTCTCACTGCAAAGCCTTCTGTTAAGGCAAGTCTTCCTCAGGCTTCTAACCTTTCTGTAGCAGCACAGACAAATTATTCTTCTGAATCAGCGGATTCAAAGCTCAGCGATACCTCAGTTTCTGTTGGAGTTGATATTATTTCTTCTGCTGTAATTTCGAATAAGCTTACAAAACTTAAGGCAGAACGTTCAGTAACCGAAGCTCAGAGGAAAATTGAAAAACGTGCTATTGCAGCTGAAAAAGAATTTTATACAGAGCTTAAGGGACTCCTTACTTCCATTAATTCTATCATGACAAAGCGCCAGACTCTTTATGAAGATTCCATAGATCTTGAAGCAAAGAAAATCCAGGGCTATTCAAAATCTTCTTCGACCTACCGTCAGGCAGAGCTCAAGGTAATTTCAGACCAGCACGAAATTGAAAGTGCCATTCACAGCTTTAAATATAACTGCATTGTCTTTTATAAAAAATGCGGCTACGACCTTGAAATAGATGACAAGGCTGATTTAATGAGCTTTGTACCAGCCGGAATTGATGAGGTTGAACCTGTAGATGTTACTCAGTTTGATAAAGAGCTTTATTCCGAAATTGAAAATGCGAGCTGGACTTATTACATCAATTCAATGGAACGCTCTGCTAAAAAAACATACAGCCTTTCTGCAAATGCCGGTTATACCTTTGATAACACTTCTACAAAAAGTGATTCTATTGATGCAGGTGTTAGCGGCACAATAGGCGGGCTCACACTGGGAGCCGGAATCAGCCTGCCTGTAGGCAATTCAACTACTCCAGCTTATACCTTCAGTGCAACCCTCAACCCGAATACCTTCCGTAAAAACAGTATAACAAAGCAGCAGAACGAGCTTACCGAAGAACAGGAGCTGCTTGCTATAAAAACTGCAGAGGCTTCTTATGAGACGAAGGTTGTTGAACTTCAGCAGAAGCTTGATACACTGCTCTGGGAAAAGAAAACTGCAGAAGAAAATATTTCTATGTACGATGATCTGGAAAAGGATATGGCAAGACTTTATAAGACAGGCTATGTAAGCGAAACAGATTATCTTTCTTCTAAAAATAATCTTAACAGCAGCATAATTAAAAAGATCTCAAATCTCATAGATTTGATTATTTACAATGATGATGTCGTTACAAATTTTGTGAGCGCGAAATAAGGAAGGCAATATGAAAAAGAAAATCAAAATTATAATAATCTGCGCAGCCGCTCTGGTTGTAATTGGTACCGGCCTGGTTTTATTAAAAACACTTTTGAGCAGCAAGGGTACAGAAAAGGTTTTCTACACTGCAAACCTGGAGACCTATGAAAATGTAATTGAAATCTCGGGAACTGTTGCCGCCGCACAGGAGCAGACTCTGCAGGCCCGCAGCGCCGGAACTGTAACAGCCGTTTATGTAAAAGCCGGCGACAAGGTAAAAAAAGGCGATGTAATAATTCAGCTGGATGATTCCGAGCAGCTTTATAACCTCGAAAAACAGGAATATAACATGGCGACTAAAAAGCTGACGGCGTCTGCGCGCGAGCTGAGGCTGCTGGAAACGGAGCGGAACTCGCTTTTACAGAAGGTGGAAGACCGCAAAGTTACTGCCACGTTTGACGGAATTATTGCGGATTTAGACGTTGCAGTTGGAGATTCCCTGGAAGCTAAAGACACCGTAGGAACTCTTGTAAATATTGATTATCTTACAGCTGAAGTTGAGGTTACAGAAACTGATGTTTCCAAACTCAAGATTGGTCAGACTGTAAACTTCACCTTCCCGGCCTACGGCAATAAAACTGTAACAGGTTACGTAACCGGCTGGCCTGCAATTGGTGAAATAACATCACGCGGAGCTACTGTTGTAAAGGCAAAGCTTCGTATTGACGAATATCCGGCAGAGATTCTCCCGAACTTTTCTTTTACCGGTAAAATTGAAATCAGCCCTACAGAACAGTATGTCGTAGTTTCCCGCTATGCAATCGGTTATGAAAACAAACAGCCATTTGTAGTTCTTGTAAAAGGAAACGAAAAGCGTTCGGTAAAGGTTCAGCCTTACGGTAATGAATATGTAAAGGTATTAGAAGGTCTTGAAGGCGGTGAGGTTCTTTTACAGCAGAGTACTCCAAAACGCTCGGGCATGAACAGAAACAGACCGGGCGCAGGCACTGGCGGAAGTTCAAAAAAGAACAGCGGTAGTTCAGGTGGTGGCCCTGGCGGATTTCCAGGCGGCGGCTTCCCTGGTCGTCCAATGTAATACAGGAGTTCGCTATGGAAACTGTGGTTAGCTTAGAGAACGTAGTAAAAACCTACGTCATGGGCGAAAACGAAGTTCATGCTTTACGAGGTATAAGCTTTGATATTGAACAGGGAGAATTTGTTTCTATCATGGGACCTTCGGGCTCCGGTAAATCAACCTGTATGAATATGATCGGCTGTCTCGACCGCCCTACTTCAGGAATCGTAAAAATCAATGGCCGTGAAACTGCCCTCATGAGCGAAAAGGAACTGGCAGTACTTCGCAATCAGACAGTAGGCTTTGTTTTTCAGCAGTATCACCTGATTCCTGCCATGAACGTTCTGGAAAATGTCATGCTGCCTCTGAAGTATCAGAAGGTAGAACGCAGCCTGCGGATAGAAAAAGCAAAGGCAGCTCTTGAAGCTGTAGGACTTGGCGACCGCATTCATCACAGACCACATGAGCTTTCGGGTGGTCAGAAGCAGCGTGTAGCAATTGCCCGCGCCATGGTAACTCAGCCAAAAATTCTTCTTGCTGATGAGCCTACCGGTGCGCTCGATACAGAAACAGGTAAACAGGTTATGGAAATGTTCCGCAAAATCAATAGTGAAAACGGAACTACCATAATTATAGTTACCCACGATCCGCGTATTGGAGAATCAACCCAGCGCTGTATCAAAATTCTGGATGGTCAATTATGTTAGAAGATTTTATTAATGCCTTTAAAAACTTTAAGAGTAATAAAACCCGCACCTTTCTTTCTCTGCTTGGTGTAATCATAGGTGTTGCATCTGTTATTGTAATTACCAGCATGGGAAGTTCTTCTACAAAACAGATTCAGGATACCTTTGGCAGTGCAGGTCTTGATGTTGTAAACGTAAGTGCCGGCTTTATGAGTCGCCGCGGCTCTTCTTCTTCAGTTACTTTTGATGAAGCGGCCCGAACTGATTTATTTGATAACATTTCCGACATCAAAAAGATCTGGTATAAAAACACACTCAGCGTAACCATGACCTACGGCGAAACCTCTTCGTCTGTAAACTGTAGTGCAATAGAAACCGGCTACCTCGAAATGTATAATCTTGAGCTTGAAAAAGGCAGCTTCTTTACGGTTACCGACAACGAGGAAGGAACTCAAAAAATTATTTTGAATCATGATACTGCAGAAAATTATTTTCCTGATGGAGACGCTGTAGGCAAGCTTGTAATTCTTGTTGCAAGCAAAACCACCTTTACCTTTGAGGTAATTGGAGTTTTAAAAGAGCAGACAACCGGAATGGAAAACGGCTCTGCCTTTATTCCCCGTGGCTTTTATGCAAAAAAAATTAAACCGAATCCTTCTGCGGCAAACGTAATGGTTCAGGCTACATCAGTTGATAAGGCAGTTAGCCTTGCCACAGAAATCAAAAGCTATTACACAGAAAAGACCGGATCAGAATATTCTGTAAATGTTATGAGCATGCAGTCTATGCTCGACCAGATGAGCGAAATTACAAGCACCATGAGCATTATGCTAAGTGCAATTGCGGCTATTTCTCTTTTAGTCGGCGGTATAGGTATTATGAATATCATGATTGTTACGGTAACAGAACGCAAACAGGAAATAGGTATTAGAAAAGCGCTTGGAGCAAGCCCGGCTGATATAAGACAGCAGTTTTTGATTGAATCTGCAAGCATCACTCTGCTTGGCGGAATATTGGGAATAATTGCAGGAATTGTTGTTAGTCTTGCGGTAGAGTACGTTCAGTCCAACGCGCTGATTATCAGCTGGAATGCATGCGTAATCTCATTTGTATTCTCTGTATTTGTAGGAATATTCTTTGGACTGAATCCTGCAAGCCGAGCAGCAAAGTTGGATCCGGTAATAGCTCTTTCCGGCGAATAAAAGAAAATGGGAATGCCATTCTGGCATTCCCATAAATTATCGTGATATACGAATGTGTCAAGGCACGCTTCGCTTGCCGCCTTGACACATTCGTTTTGCAGCTTGATATGATATTATCAAGCTGCAATCAATAACCGTCGGACATTTCCCTATTGGCATCTTTCTTACAAAGCTCGTCGTAAACAAGAGAGCGTCTTCGGAGGTCTTCCTTGAGAGTCTTAGGGAACGGCATATTACGCCAGAAGATTCCGCGGACATCCTTATCAAGTCGCTGTACACCAGTTGCTTCCTTTGTCATCCAGAGAATGTAGTCTTCAATAAAGAATTCCTTTACATCACCCTTCAGCTTCATCTGATCGAAGTGCTGGTAATACTGACCTGTAAGTCCTTCCTCCATCCAGTAGTAAGAAGCCTTTTCTTTTGCAACCTGCCAGCGTAAATCAGCTACGGCAGTAAGAACTGCAATCTTCAAATCCTTAGGATACATTGGAACAACAATACGTCCACGGCTTGTTACACGGTTGTAGCGGTCGAACGGTTCCCAGCAGAATCCGCGGTCACCATAGGTTGGAACCAGCAGAACGTATGGAACAATTCGGTTTGGAATATTTTTGTGAATACGGTGGAATACACCCGGATCAAGGCTTTCAATCCAGCGCAAAACATCAATTACATTTTCACGGGTACCAGTACCACGCTCTGTACAATGATAGAACTCTCGTGTAAAAATCGGGAACTGATTACCACGACGACCTACAGTCATCTTTGCCATCTGGCGGACAGTTTCAAATTCGAGTTTTACCGCTTCTGTATCGTTTGTGGCAACTGCTGCACCACCGCCCATATTGATTTTATCCTGAACGTTATCGTAGGTTGCTTTTGCTTCCTTGAATTCTTCGAGAACTTTTGAAAGCTCCTTATCGTTCTTTGATAGTCTGTGAAGAATATCAGTTATTTCAGGTAAAAGTCGTCGCTGCTGTTCTGTATAGCCTGCATAATGATTTTCAAGACCGAGCACCGCATTATGCTGAACAAGGTCTTCTATATGACGCTGAAGCTCACCCTCGAGCATACGGCGTTCGTTTTCTTTAATTCCAAGAATATTTTCCGCACTCTGAAGTTTTCCCGAGTTCTTTGCCTGCAGCTGCATAAGACGAGACTGTTCTGCAGAAGCTGCCTGATCTGGTGTCATGTTTGCAGTACGGGTCTGCTTTTTTTCATCTGTAGCAGAATTATTCATTCGTCCCGAAGCAATTTCTTTAAACCACTCATCAACATACATGATTGGCTCTGCTTCGCGGTTTTCTACAAATACTTTTGAAAAGTAATCTTTAGATTCCTGTTTGAAAAGAGATGGAAGAAGAACTCCAAAGCGCACCATCATCTTTTTTGGCATTGGCGTATCCGGAAATGCCATTTTTCCAACCATACCACGCAAAAGCTCCCAGTAGGCTGTTACAATCTGCTGACGGTAAACAGCACGGTCCTTAGGATCCTGACAGGTAAGATATTTTGAAAGAATCTGATGTACACGCTGAGCCGACTGATTCTCTCCGGTGAGCGCGGTTTTATAATATTTTGTATCGTTAAAAATTTCTGAAGGAGCATCGTTGGTGAATTTTTCAATTGGTGCAAATTCTGTACGACTTAAATCAACTTCATGAATAGATTTGTTTGAACCGGAAGATGAACTCGAACCGCCTGTCGAACCCTGATTTGAAGGAGAATCAAAGGAAACAGCATCTGTTGATTCAACCGGAGTTTCACTTGTAGAATCATTACCACCAGACTGGGCCAAAAGCGCCGCAATCTCCGGATCCAATCCATCACTCATAAAAACATCTCCTGTGCACAAGCCAATGGCTTTGTTATAGTTCCTTTAATTATAGGGCATAAAATCCAAAATCGCAATAAAATCTAGGTATCATATTGCACAAAAATATAAAATACTATA
>CAMJNC010000119.1 GCA_946407195.1 uncultured Treponema sp.
CCAGCGCGATAACCAGCTTCGCTACGCCCGCGTGATGTTTGTTATATTACACGAATCTAAGATTCGTGTCAATAACTTGAATCACAAATTTTGAAAAATTTTAAACAAAGTACTGAGGGTACTTTTTCTTAATTTCATCAGCCTGCATGTGATGGCGGCTAAGATGCTTGTCTATTTCGGCTTTTGCAGCGTTACCGTCCTTGCGTTTGAAGGCTTCGAGAATCTGGCTGTGCTCAGTGATTATGCGCTCTGGATTAAAGGAGTGCAGGTGAAGCTCACGGATTCTGTCGTAGTGAATGCTCATAAGTCTTACCATGTAATGGCATTGCATTTTATTGGTAATCTTATACATCTTTTCATGGAAGGCATTGTCCAGCTCCATGATTTTATCTAGATTATTTTTCTCGTAATAGAATTTCTGGAGAGTTACGTTTTCTTCGAGCTCCTGAATATCCTTTTCGGTAGCCTGTTCACACGCCATCTGTGTAATGGCAGATTCAATAGTTGAACGGACAAATACAGCTTCATCAACCAGTGCCATATCTATAAGGCTTACGTGGCTTCCACGCTGTGGAAGAATTTCAATGATTTTAGTAGAAGAGAGTTCCTGCATAGCTTCATGTACAGGAGTACGTGAAAGATTCAGTTCGTTGGCTATATCCTGTTCGCTGATCATGCTGCCTGGAGCCAGTTCAAGGTTTACAATATTTTCCCTGATTACACGAAGCGCAAATTCTCTGTTCGTTTCTTTTCCAAGTTTTTCGCAATTTTTCATATATCCTTCCATGATAAAGCTACAGCTCCAAATCGTCAATAATACTTTTTTCTTATGGAACAGCAACTTTTTTCTTGACTTTTTTGGATTATGCTTTATTATCTTAATTAACAAGCGTACTAGTATGCAAGTGTGCTTGTGCGTAAATTATAGCATACAATCTGAAAAAAGGTATAAAAATGTTCAAGAAAAAACCAAATCCGGCTGATACAGAACTTACAGCTGTTGCAAAAAAGAGCGAGCTTAAAAAGTACCTGCGTAAATACTGGCAGTTCTATGCTCTGCTTTTGATTCCGATTCTCTACTATATTATTTTCCGCTATATTCCTATGGCTGGAAATATCATTGCTTTCCGCCGCTACCGTGCAGGTGGAAGTCTTTTTGGTCAGAAGTGGAGTGGACTTAAATATTTCAAGCAGTTCATTGGTGATAAAACCTTCTGGCGTGCATTCAGAAATACCCTTGTACTTAATGTTTCGTATCTTGTTGTACGCTTTCCGCTTACCTTGATTTTTGCGCTTTTGTTAAATGAAATAAAAGCCCTCTGGTGGAAAAAGTTTGTACAGACGGTTTCATATCTTCCACACTTTATTTCTATGGTAATTGTTACCGGTATGATCCGCGAGCTTGTTTCTACAAGTGGACCTCTTAATCAGATGATTGCACATTTTGGCGGTGAAAAGATTTCGTTCATTGCATTCCCACAGTACTTTAATCCGATTTTCGTAATATCTGGTGTATGGCAGGCTCTGGGATGGGGAACCATTCTTTATCTTGCGGCTATTGCGGGAATTAACCCGTCGCTGTATGAGGCGGCAGAGGTTGATGGAGCAAATCACTTCCAGCGCGTATGGCACGTAACAATTCCTTGTATTCTTCCTACCATTACTACTTTGCTTATTCTTGATATTGGTGGACTTGTTGGTTCAGGTGGTGCCTTCGAAAAGGTATTCCTTTTGTATAACCCTATGACGTATGAGACGGCTGATATTATTTCTACCTTCGTATTCCGAATGGGTCTTGGTTCCGGTAACTACAGTTATGCTACAGCGGTAGGTTTGTTTGAAGCCCTGTTGAATCTTACCTTACTGACAGTTGCAAATAAGATTTCGAAGAAAGTTTCTGGTTCAGGATTGTGGTAAGGAGGAATTAAAAATGTCTGAAAAAACTGGCGTAAAAGTAAAAGAATCAAGCGGCTACATAGTATTCAAGTGGTTTAATACAATAATCATGATACTTGTCTGCATGGCAACCTTATATCCTTTTTTGTATCTTGTTGCACAGTCGTTTTCTTCGGAAGAGGCTATTACTCTTGGAAAGGTAAATCTGATTCCAATCGGCTTTAATCTGGAAACCTATAAATCTGTTCTTGCAAAGGGTGAGTTCATGCATTCTTATAAGAACACTCTGATTTATTCGGTGCTTGGTACAATTCTTTCCCTTGTATTCAGCTGCTGTATGGCTTATCCGCTTTCTAAAAAAGAGCTCAAGGGTTATAAGATTCTTACAAAATTTGTAATTTTTACAATGTACTTTGGTGGTGGTTTGATTCCAAACTACGTGCTTATGATGAAGCTTCATCTTATCAATCATGTTGCAGGCTTTATTATTCCATCTCTTTTGAGCACCTATTACATTATCTTGATGAAATCCTTCTTTGCAGATACTCCGCATGAGCTGGAGGAAGCTGGAGAACTTGATGGACTTAGTCCTATTGGAATTTTCATTCGCATAGTTCTTCCGCTTTCTATGCCAATTATTGCAACAATGATTCTGTTCAATGCGGTCGGTTACTGGAACAACTGGTATAATGCCTTCCTCTATCTCGATAAAAAGGAAATGTGGCCGGTTGCTTATTATCTTAAGACTGTTATTTCCGGAGCATCTACATCAGCTGATCCTGGTGAAGCTACTGCAGAAAAAATGCAGATTGCTGCAAATATCAAGTCTTGTTCTATGGTTCTTATGGCACTGCCGATTATATGTGTTTACCCGTTCATCTCGAAGTACTACGTAGAGGGTATGATGCTCGGTGGTGTAAAAGAATGATAATGGAAGAACCGCTAAAAAAAATTGCGAAGACTTGGAGCAATTTTTTAGGTTCATCCAAATTCTAAAAAAAGTTTTATTTAAATAGGAGGATAAAACTATGAAAAAGATTGTAACTGTTGGTGTTGCAATTATGTGTGCTGCTGCTTTGTTTGCTGCTCCTTGGTCTAAAAAGGCAAGCGGAAAGAAGGCTGCTGCATCGGGTTATACTTTCGGTGAGGAAAAAACTTTCCACTCTGATAAGCCAGTAACTTATTCAATTTCTTTCAGCGATGCTTCATGGTATGCAATGCAGGACACATGGAAGACTGAAGGTATTTTCAAGGATATTGAAACAGTAACAAATGTTCACCTTGACATTACCTCTTATGATTCTGGTGACTACAATCAGAAGATTAACCTTGCTATCAACTCTGGTAAACCTACTTACATCATTCCAAAGGTATATGATGAAAACCAGTATGTTTCTGGAGGCGGTGTAGTAGCTGTTTCTGACTATGTTCAGTACATGCCAAACTTCCTCGCTTTCGTAAAGAATTATAAGATGGAGCCAGATTTGGCTACTATCACACAGAGCGATGGAAAATTCTACCGCTTGCCAGGTATGCATCAGGCAGCTCTTCAGGACTATACAATCATGGTTCGTGATGATATTTTCACAGCCGCTGGTTACAATGTTCGTGAGCTTGAAAAGAACTGGACATGGGAAAGCCTCCACGATGTACTCCTTGGTGTAAAGAAGTACATGGTTTCTAAAGGAATGTGTAAGGAATCAGATTACATCTGGTCTGACCTTTGGTGTGGTGAATCTGGAAAAGGACAGGGTGGTAACCTTCTTAAATTGATGGGTGCTTCTTATAATGTTGCTTCTGGATGGGCTATTGAAGGTTCAAACGGTGGTATTAAATATGACTATAAGAAGAAGGAATTCTATTCATCTTCTATCAGCGAAGACTTCAAGAAGTTTGTTACTGTAGCTAACAGCTTTGTAAAGGATGGACTTCTTGATCCTGAAACCTTTACACAGTCTGATGATGTTGCTCACAACAAGTTCTACAGCGGAAAGACAGTAATCATGTCTACAAACCGCTCACAGATGGCTAATGATATTGCTGGTGTTAAGAAGATTCTTGGCGACAAGGCTACATGTTATGTAACTGCTTATCCATCTGGAACAAACAAGAACCTCGCAGAAACTTCACGTCTTGAATGTGGTGTTATGATTTCTCAGAGAGCTCGCGATGAACTTGGTGAAAAAGAATTCATTAAACTTATGCGCTTTGTAGACTGGATGTTCTATTCTAAGGAAGCTTACTCACTTTGTAAGTGGGGTCCTGAAGGAAAGACTTGGACATGGGCTACAGCTGCTAATGGTGCAAAGATTAAGAAGCTTAAGCCTGGCTTCAAGTGTGGTGGTCTTGGACTTCCAGGAGCTGACACAGATGTTGATATTCGTCTTAAGTGGGGATATGCAGGTGGTAACTACTTCTATGGTCACTCAACAGCAGAATCAACAGATGCATTCACTCCAGAAGTACAGGATTTGTATGCACGCTATGCTAAATACAAGACAGTTGCTGTAGTTGATCCAAAGGCTAAGCCAACTGAAGATGAACGTGAACAGTTGAACCTCTGGTCTGTTCCTCTTATTGATAATATCAATGCCTGGACACTTAAGTTCGTAACAGGACAGAAAGATATCAATAAGGATTGGAACGAATATGTTAAGAGCTGCCAGAACCTTAATGTAGACAAGATTGTAAAGCTTACAAACGACATCTACAAGAAGCAGAGCAAGTAGTTTATAAAAACTAAATAGCGATAATTAAATCTGGGAATTACGTCGTTGTTTCGGCGTAATTCCCCTTATTTTTTTATAGGTTCTTATAAAGTGGCTGGCATCTGTAAAGCCTGTTTCCTGGCTGATGTAGTCGAGCGTTTTGTCGGTGTAAAGGAGAAGGGTATCTGCCTTACAGATTCTTATAAATTCAATATATTCCTTACAGGTTTTTCCAAACTGAGTTTTAAACTGCTTTGCAAAATTCGAATAACACATGCCGCATTTAGAGGCAAGGTCTTCTATGCTGATATTTTCTGCCGAGTGCTTGTCGATATATTCGAGAACTGAAAAGTCCTTTGTAGAAAACTGGTCGAAGGTTGTTTTTGTAGAAAACTGGAAGCCGTGTCTAAGCCAGATTCGGATAATCTCAGTTACAATCAGGCTTATCATAGAGGCTACCTTTATATCATAGCCGAACTCGCGGTTTTTTGTTTCCCACATGCAGTATTCAAAATACATTTTTACGGGGTTAAAGCGAAGATCTCGGGCTGTAAGAAGATTTGCAGCTTCTGTATCTGAATTAGCCTTTGCAAGGAGCTTCGGCAGCTTTGGAGAACCTGGAGTTGTGTTTGAAAGAATCATGTCGTCAAACTTAATTACGTAAAAAAGAGGCTTTTCAGAATATTCTTCTTTTACCGGGTTATCGAGGAAGGCATGAATCTGTTTTGGATGGAAAATAATCATATCTCCCGGATTCATGGTAAACTGCTTGCCGTCTACTTCTGCATAAAGAACACCACTTACAAGATAAACCATCTCTGTAAAATAATGCCAGTGAGGTTTTACATATTTCCAGTCTCCGGAAAAGGCCTGGAATGGGGCGTTCAGGCTGTCGCTTTCTTCAAATAAGTCGTCCATGTGTGAGCCTCCTGCATAGAGATTCGTACAATTAATTTCCGCTTTTTTTATAGCACGTAAATGAAACTAATGCTAGTCTAAAATAGACTTAATAAGAAATGATTTTTTACATTTCAAGGATTTTTATGAAAGAAAAAAGCGCTTTTTCCTGGGTCTGGTCATATGTGCGTAAGTACCGTTTTGGTATGGCGGCAGGACTTTGTCTTAGTGTTGTTGTAGCGGCAATGAATATGGTAAACCCTCTTGTTACCGGAAATATCGTTGACAGGGTAATTAAGGGCGGTCAGCACGAGCTTTTATTAAAATTTATTTCGATTATGCTTTGTGTTGTCGTTGGAAAGTCTATTTTCCGCTACAGCTATCAGGTTATTTTTGAACATTGTTCACAGAATGTAATTTTGAAAATGCGCGAGGATTTGTATGCGCATATCCAGAAGCTGGATTTTTCCTGGTATGATAATGCGCCAAGCGGTAATGTTATGACACTGCTTACTTCCGATCTGGATAAGGTGCGCCACTTTGTTGCCTGGGTTTTATATCAGATTCTGGAGAACTCTCTCATATATATTTTTTCAATTATTACTCTCGCTTCAATCAACTGGAAGCTTACGCTTGCCTTTATGGTAATTGCGCCTCCGGTTTTGTTTCTTGTACACAAGTTCAAGATTCATATACGCCCGGCTCACATGAAGGTTCGCGACCAGTTTGCGGTTTTGAATACGCGGGTTGGCGAAAACATTGAAGGTAACCGTGTTGTAAAAGCGTTTGTGCGCGAAGGTTATGAAACAGAACGTTTTGAAAAAGAAAACGAGGCATACAGAGACGTTTCTGTTGCCAATGCAGATATGCGTGTAAAGTTCCTGCCGTGGATTGATGCGCTGTGTCAGGTACTGCCGGTAATTCTCATTATGTTCGGCGGTTATCTTGTAATTCAAAAGGAAATGACAATTGGTCAGCTGGTAACCTTTAACGGTTTGATGTGGGCATTTATTCAGCCAATCAATATGTTTGGTATTCTCGTTGATAATACACAGAACTTTGCGGCTTCGGCAGACAGGCTTTATGAGCTTTGGAAGGTAGAAACTAAGATAAAAAATCCTGAAGGGGCAGAGGTCTCTGCAAGTGTCAAAGACGCGGAAAATTCCGAGGTCTCTGCAAGTGCCAGCTCACAGACCGCCGCAACGAGTTTTCCCGCTGCACCCGCAATCGAAGGCCGCGTAGAGTTCCGTAACGTAAACTTTGCCTATAACGAAACTCCGGTTATAAAAGACATGAGCTTTGTGATTGAGCCTGGAACCACTGTGGGAATTCTTGGGTCAACGGGAAGCGGAAAGTCTACAATCGCTAATTTGATGTGCCGCTACTACGATGCAGACTCCGGTGAGGTTTTAATTGACGGTAAAAACGTAAAAGATTACAACCTGCAGGAACTTCGGCGTAATGTCGGCATAACTATGCAGGAAGCTTTTTTGTTCAGCGATACTGTTGAGGGAAATATTGCCTTTGCTAAGCCGGATGCAAGTTTTGAAGAAGTAGAAGCTGCGGCGGAGCTTGCGAGGGTGAAGGAGTTTATTGGCGACCTCACAGATGGTTATGACACAATTGTTGGAGAACGCGGAGTAGGCTTGAGTGGCGGACAAAAGCAGCGAATTGCTCTTTCACGTCTTTTCCTTGCAAACCCGAAAATTATGATTCTGGATGATACAACCAGTGCTGTGGATAATGATACGGAATATAAAATCCGCCAGTCTATAAAGAGCCAGAGTAAGGGCCATACAGCCTTTATTATAAGCCATAGAGTTTCGTCCTTTGAAAACTGCGATGTAATTCTTGTAATTCAGGACGGACGGATTGTTGATAAGGGAAGTCATAAGGAGCTTATTTCCCGTGACGGTTATTACCGCGAGGTATGGATGGAGCAGAGTGCTCAGTAGGTGAAAAATGGCAAGAAATAAATTTGATACAGATGAAGAAATAGAACAGAAGTTTAATCCTCATATTCTGCTGAGACTTTCAAAGT
>CAMJNC010000120.1 GCA_946407195.1 uncultured Treponema sp.
GCAGAAGATTTACTCGAAATAAAAAATTACATAGAAAATGAACTTCAAAATCCAATTGCAGCACATAATACTGTTTTAAATATTGTTGAAACATATGAAAACTTATCTACCCTTACTGAAGCAGGTATTCCCGTAGAAAGATATGTTCCCTTTCCTACTGATTATAAATTTGTTCTGGCAAATAATTATTCAATCTTTTATAGAATTGATGGTAATATAGTAAGAGTAATAAGAATAATGTATTCCAAACGAGATTTTTCAAGAATCTTATTTGAAGATAAATAATCGTATAACAAAGGTTCGTAGCCGACAGGCAGTCAAGCTATCTGCGGTACAACCAGTTGTTAGGACGACACGCCTGTAGACGTGCTCGAAAAAAAGTATGCAAAAAGATAAAGAGAGAAAAGAGTTTATATTAAAGCTTGTTACAAAATATTTCCTTTATGGATATTTATGTCTTTTAGGAATATTTATTTTATTAGCAATAAGTTACTTCTTCTATAAAAAGTTTAATTCTCCACTAAAGCTATGTTCTGTTTTCTTTTTACTTTGCGGTATTCCTGTACTTGGTCAATTTCTTAGAATAACATTCTCTACAAATCATAAATTTCGATACTTTAGAATCAGCAAATACCGTTTAAGAACACGAGGTTATAAAGATTCATATTTTGAATGTGAAATGCATGAACCTTGTTTTCGTCTGATAATAAAAGATTTATTAAAATCATATGGCTATCAAAAAGAATACAATGAACTTAGAGAAAAATGTCGTGGTAAAAATCTGCGTGTTGAGCGAGCAAAGGAAAAACTGCTTGCAAAAGTTATTAAAGAACATGCTGAAAAAGAAAATTAGTGCCGTATGGCATTAAAATATATTTTAAAAGGAGTCGTATATGACTTACAAAGTAGAAGAAGTAAATGCTGGTCTTTGTACTGGTACACTTCGTGGAGCCGCAATTGAATCAAAAATCAATCAGATGGCTTCACAGGGCTGGAAATTTGAACAGTATGAAACAATTGTTGGTCGCTGCTGTCTTTTCTTCCCACGTTATAAGGCTGTAATTTGTTTTTCTAAAGAAAACTAAAATTCAGTTTTATTTGTAAAGTACCGTTTTCAAGTCGAGGGCTTGAAAACGGTACTTTTTATGGAGGTTATTATGAAATATTTTATTGGTGCAGGTATTGGTCTAATTCTTGGTATTGTTTTCTATATCTTATGGAAAAAAATATTTGGAAAATATTTACCTTTAGAAGATGCATTTCTCTTAAAATTAATCTGTGCAATTGGTTATTATCTAATTGGCATTATTAATGGAGCTTTATTTGCTAGTCTAAATATCTATGTAATTTGTGTTGGTCTATTTCTCTTGTTTATTGTTTTTGCCATTTCTTATGGATTTGGTTTATATTATAAAGTGATAGCAACAAAGAAAATAAATGTATAAGTCCTAACATGCGCTTCAAATCAGACGCCCGCACTGGGGTGCTTTTAAGTGAGGAAAAAAATGAACACATTAGACACCATTATGACTCGCCGCAGTTATCGCGGAAAATATAAAAATCAGCCTGTACCAAGAGAAGACCTTCAGAAGATTCTGGAAGCAGGACTTGCTGCGCCTTCCGGCTGCAACAAGCAGACCACTAGCTTAATCTGTGTAGATGACGCTGAGATTCTCAAAAAGATTAACTCTGTAATTGAACCTCCAGTTTGCGAAACAACACCTGCAATGATTTGCGTTCTTTCTCAAAAAATAAACGCATATCGTGACAGATGTTTTTCCGTTCAGGATTATTCTGCCGCAATAGAAAATATGCTGCTTGCTATAGTAGACCTCGGCTATCAAAGCTGCTGGTACGAAGGACACATCACCGACACTGACCGCATCTGCGATAAAATCGCAGAAATCCTGAATGTTCCAGATGATTATGACCTCGTATGTATTTTGCCTGTAGGAATCGCAGAATCAGAGCCAAGCATGCCTCGAAAGAAAGCTTTTGAAGAAAGAGCTTGGTTTAATAATTTTGATGGTGTGTAAATGACAGAAATAAAAATCCGTAAAATCAATCCTTCTGACGCAATGGAGATTCAGCAAATAAGCCGAGAAGATCTTGGTTATGAGTGTTCGCTTTCTCTGGTGGAAAAGAAAATAAACTCTCTTGATGAAAATCGTGAGCAGGTTTTTGTAGCCTGCAAGGACGGGACTGTTGCCGGATATATTCATGTTGAAAAATACGACACATTGTATTTTGAAACAATGTGCAATGTATTAGGACTTGCCGTTAAAAAAGATTTTCAGAAAATGGGAATCGGTAAAGCTCTTGTTCTAGCCGGGGAAAACTGGGCAAAGGAAAATGGAATAAACTATATGAGAGTAAACTCCGGTATTTCGCGAGTCGCCGCTCATAAGTTTTATCAGCATTTAGGTTATAAATCAGAAAAAGAACAATTAAGATTTATTAAGCAAATCTAAAACAATTATTTCGATTTCAGTGACATAAATGTTATAGTATTCTTTTAGAAATAAGGAGGCGAACAATGAGAAACTGTAGTGCAGTTGCTCCATGCAGGGCTTGAGGTATCTGTATGGAGGAATAAAATTATCCTCAGGCTTTGCTCTATCAAACTTGAATTTTTAAGGAGCAAAGAAATGATTAAAAAATTTAATACAAATAATTTACGGGACTTTTACATTTTATGGAGTACGCAGAGTCTGTCTCAGCTTGGAAGTGCAATCACTGGATTTGCGCTCACTTTGTGGCTTTATGAAAAAACCGGTTCCGCTCTCAGTACAGCGGCATTAACAATCTGTACTTATGCACCTTATGTGGTGATGAGTATTTTTGCCGGCGCATTATCAGATAAATTCGATAAAAAGAAAACAATGCTTATCTGTGATTCGCTTGCGGCTCTTAGTACGATTGTTGTCTTCATTCTGTACAAAACCAACTTACTCAGAATATGGCATCTCTACACAATTAACGCAGTTTCGGGCTTAATGAATACTGTGCAGCAACCGGCGTCTGAAGTAGCTTTTACCAAAATCATTCCAAAAGCATACTATCAGAAAACCGGTGGCCTCCAGTCTTTATCACGCTCGCTTATCTCAATTGGAAATCCGATTATTGCAGCAGCGCTTTACGGTTATGCAGGACTCGATGCAGCAATTACCGTTGATCTGATTTCTTTTGCAATTGCCTTTACTGCACTGGCTTTGTTTATCAAAATTCCAACTGACAGCGAAGAACAGACAAACAAAGACGGAGTACTTAAGCTTGCTAAGGAAGGCCTTAAATATCTGAAGCAAACCCCGATGATTCTGGATGTAATTCTTTTTATGTCTGGAGTAAATCTGATTGCTTCTGCTTTTAACGCGGTACTACCGGCCTATATAATTCCTAACCCCAGAGGCGGAAACAGTATGCTGGGAATCATCTCTTCCTGTTCAGGAATCGCAATGCTAGCCGGAAGCCTGCTTGCAACAGTAAGCCCTGAGCCTAAAAACAGAATCAGAATTATCTATCTGAGTATGCTGTTCTCTTTAGGCACGGAAAACTTTTTACTGGCTCTGTCTAGAAATCCGGTTCTCTGGAGCATCGGACAGATTCTCGGCTGGATATTTGTTCCTGTGATGAGCACAAATCAGAATGTGATTATGAGAAATGTAATTCCGGAAAACCTTCAGGGTCGTGTTTATGCCTGCAGAAATACGCTTCAGTTTTTTACCATCCCGATTGGTCTTACACTCGGAGGCTTTATGGTAGATAAGGTTTGCGAACCTTTTATGCTGGAGCATGGACAGATTCTCAAGATTCTCACTACCCTGTTCGGAAGTGGAAAAGGCTCTGGTGCCGCACTGATGTTATTCATCCTTGGACTTGCCGGAACTACACACTGCCTTCTGTTTGGAAACAGGCTCAGGAACTATAAGTAGTAATATAGCCGCTTTACTGTTATATTAAAGATATGTCGGTGAATCCAAATAGTTCTAAGATTTATACAGCCGCCCTGGTTGGAACAGGGCGCATCGGTTTTTCTCTTGGTTTTGATAAAAAGCGTGAACAGCCTGCGTCTCATACAATGGCTCTTCTGGGCAATAAGCGAATTAAGATTGTTGCTGCTGCTGATACAGATGAAGAAAATCTTGCGAAATGGAAGCGCTTTGTAAAAGGTGCACAAACCTTTTCTTCCAGTGCAAAAATGTACAATACTATTCCAACGCCGGATATCATCACTATAGCCGTAAACGAAGACTCTCACATGAAAGAGTGTCTTGCGGCTATTGAAGCAAAACCGCGTCTTATTATTCTTGAAAAACCTGTTGCCGTGAACAGCGCTCAGGCTGCAGAAATTTCCGCTGCTGCCGACAAAGCCGGCGTTCCTGTTATGGTAAATCATGAACGCCGTTTTGCTGCCGACTATAACATGGCAAAAGATTATCTTAAAAAAATCGGAACACTGCAGACAATCCGCGGAGAACTCTACTCGGGTCTCCGCATTTACGGTAAAGAATTTGAAGAAGACGGAACCTACAGCCTGCTCCATGACGGAACACATCTTGTTGATATAATCAGCTGGCTTCTGGACGAAAAACTTTCCGCCCCAGTAGTTACTGGAATTTTCAAAGATGATAAGGATGTTGTGCGAAACTTCAGCGCACATTTTTCAACTGAATTCTGTTCTGAAATAACAATCAGTATGAGTGGCCGTAGCCGCTTTTTCACTTTTGGACTTGATATTCTTGGAACAGAGGGAAGAATCTGCCTTGGTAACGGCTATGCCAAATTCTATAAACGTAAGGAATCAAATCTGTACACAGGATTCTTTTCGCTAGCAAAAGACAAAAGCGTTCGTCTTCCAAAAAAGACTGGTTACTTTGCAAATATGATTCAGAATGCAGTTGATTTTCTGGATAACAAAGAAAAGCTGCTAAGTCCTCTATCTGCAGCAATTGACGACCTGAAGGTTCTTGAAGAAATTAAAAAGTTTTTTATTTAATCGAAAATAAAGAATATATTCCATTATTTTTAAGGGAGAATACATGTAATATAAAAATGAAAAAAGTAATTTTAAGAAAAGCACAAGCAAAAGATTTAGACTCAATGTGGAATAATATCTGGCAGGATAAAGAGCTTGCAAAATATATGCTCTGGAAGCCAGTAGAAAATTACGAAGAAGCAAAAATCCGATTAGAAAAAACTATTGAATATCAAAAAACAAATCCTGCATTTTATATTTGTCTTGAAGAGACTGATGAAGTTGTTGGTTTTCTTGGAGCTGTAGATACAGGTGACGGAGTTTTTGAAGATTGCGGACTTTGTATTGCAGCAAAATATCAGAGAAATGGTTACGGAAAGCAGGCTTTACAATTACTCTTAAAAATGATTTTTGAAGAACTCGGTGGAAAAGAGTTTATTTACAGCTGCTTTGAAGAAAACACGGCATCTCAAAAGCTTTGCGAATCTCTTGGATTTGAATATATATACTCTAAACAAAACATCAGAAAATGGGATAATCTGGAGTATACTGCCAGATACTTTTCAAAGAAGGCGATATAAAAATGAAAAAAGTCCTGTTAGGTATTTTAACTGTTTTATGCTGCATGAGTGTTTTTGCAAAACCAAAAGAAAAATATAATCTGGATTATGATTGTCCGAATATAAATTTTCAAAATTATTATTTGATTGATTTAAAGAATTATCCAAACAGCAAAATCAATTCAATTGAAATTCTGTTCTATGGGAATAATCAGAATTCTTATAAAATCTACGGAAATAATCCTGCTAATAAAAATTGGGAAGAGCTTGCTAAAGCTTCTGTAAGAGGTTTCTCAGATAAGGTAAAAGCTTCTTTTACAAATAAAGATTCAATAAACTGGAGATACTTTCTCATAACACCAGAAAACGAAATTATATATAACTATAAATTCACTGCTTCTGCAAATAAAACCAGGCTTGAAATAAGACCTGAAGACGACGATTTTGACAAAGTACCTCTTCCCAAAATTAATTTGAAAGATGTTCTTGTTTTTGAAATATCTAAGTACGGGGCAGAAGATTATGTCGTTTTCCTGAATCATACAGAAAACAGTGAAATGCAAATTACACCGTATTATTATGATAGAAAATCATATAAATGGGTACGTGCTTTTGAAATCGCTTCTTTAAAAGGTTTTGGCGATACCGAAAAAATTGAAATAACTGACGATGATGGCATTGAAGATATAAAATATCTCGCATTTGAAATAGATCCTTTCAAACCATATTCAATCCGATTGTATGAAAATCATTCAGATTTATATATTGATATTGAAGATGAAAATGCTCCATCTAACTATTCAAATATAAATGATATAAATGACATTTAAAGATAAATTGGAACAGTCTGAATAAAACAAAAAACCTGCAGAGCCCTCTGGCAGCTGCCATTGAAGACCTGCAGGTTCTCGAAGAAATAAAAGCGGCGTTTATTTAAGCGCCAAGATAGAACAAGCTGAAGAAAATATAAACGCTTCCGAACAGCATTATGATATTGCTGAACAGGTGCATGAACTTAACTTTCTTAAGGTTGTAGAAAATAATTCCTATAAGATAGAATGCAGCACCAAGCACGAGCATGCTGAAGCTTTTTGGTGAAAGTACTTCGAAAAGATTCTTTGCTACAAAGAGACCAGAGAAGCCTGCAAGAATGTAAAGAATAACATTGAGCTTTTCGTATTTTTCACCGGCAATTGCATAAAAAAGAATTCCAATTAAAACAAGAGCCCATACGATTCCAAAAAGAATCCAGCCGGCATTACCCTGAATCTTAGTAATTGTATAAGCACTGTAACCAAAACCAATGATTAAGAATGAGAATACATGCGAAAGGCGGTTGAATACCAGCTTAGCATTGATGTTTGTAAGTGCATGCTGAAGAACTGAACAAAGATACATAAGAATCATTGATGCACCAAACAGTGAATAGAATACTGTTGTTACGTTTACCCAGCTCTTAAGCTGACCTACAGCGATTGTGTCGAGAATTGCTGTTGCCGCAATAAAAAGACAAACACCAAAGCCCTGAACTATAGCACTTCCAATTTCCTCGCCTGTTGTAAGACGGCGTGTTTTTTTAGCAAGCTCAAGAAGCTTTTTTTCGTTTTCTATGCGTTTTTCTGCACGTTTTTTAGCCTTTTCGTTCTTAGCATATTCTGCAGCGGCATACTTTGCTTTAAGGCGTTCCGGGTCTTCGGCATACTGAATGTGAATCTGCTGAACAGCATTTTCGTAATCTATTTTAAGCTTCTTAAGTCTTGAGCGCTTTTTCTTTTTAAGAGATTTTAAGGTTGATTTTCTAACTGCTTTTTCTGCAATTTCATCTTGTCTGGACATAGGAACACCTCGATTTTTTGATTTGATTTATTATGACATTATTTAATGATTTTGTCAAAATAAATCTAACGCAAGACTGTCATCCCGAACTTGTTTCGGGATCTTCTAGTAGATGCTGAAACAAGTTCAGCATGACA
>CAMJNC010000121.1 GCA_946407195.1 uncultured Treponema sp.
CCGCACTGTAAATATTAAACTCATCGTAAATCGTGTTCATTCTCCAGATGAAGGTAAGCGTATTTCTGAACGTATCATCACAATCGTTGGTCAGTTTCTTGGTTATAAGATTGAGTATCTAGGATGTATTCCAGAAGATCCTCTTGTACAGGCTTCGGTAATCAGACAAAAGCCGTTTATAATTGTAAATCCAACATCTAAGCCGGCAGTTTACTTAAAACATATTGTTGGCCGTATTGAAAAGACAGAACCAGAGTTCAATGAAGGTGTTTCAAGCTTCCTCAAAAAATTCTTGAGTAAGAAGAAATAGTGGTGTATAATATTAACGGGTATATATTTGGGAGGAAAAATGCGGGGTACAAAATTTATCGGAGTATTTGCAGCTTGCGGATTTATTTTGTCCTTTTTTGCAGGTCTGTTTTCCCACTCATCTATTTTATCCGTACTATTAAAAGCCCTGATTTTTGCTGTTGTTTTCGGTCTTTTAGGATTTGGAATTTCAGTTATTTTTAGTAAATTCCTTTCTGATGGAAACACAGGTGATTTTCAGGGAGAATATGGTGGCGAAGCTTCATCAGCAAGTGCTGCAAATCCTTCTTTGGGGCAGCATGTTGATATAACGATTCAAGATGAAGATTTAAAACCTAGTGAAAGTGAAAATCATTTTGTTGTCGGTGATAATCACCAGATGCTTAATGATTCGGATGTTCGGAAGACTTCAGATGGAGAGTCGGCTTCTACCGGCTTTGTTCCTTTGAGGAATTTCGAAACAGTACAAAATGTTTCTGGAACAGAAGCTGTTATTCCTTCAGAAGCAATTTCCGCAAAACCGGAACCTGTCTCTGAAACGGTTAGTGCAAATCAATCTTCCGTTACTTCATTTCCTGATATTGGAAGCGATGGTGGAATTGATACTTTGCCGGATATGGAAAATTTTGTTTTCAGTGACAGCAGCAGTTCTGATTCAGATAATGTTTCTGATGCAGGAACTGAAACAGATTTTGTTACTTCTTCCAGTTCGCATAAAAAAAGTGATGCCCCTGCAGAAGTACAAGACGCGGCTCTTATGGCAAAGGCTATAAGTTCCGTATTATCAGATGAAAATTCTTAAAAAGAGGAAGAGTATAAATGCCAATTAATGACGAAAAAGAAGAAGATGATCTTTGGGAAGAATTCAAAAAGACTAAGTCTCCATCTCTCAGAGATAAATTTATTCGGCAGTATATGCCTCTTGTAAAGTATGTAGCCGGAAAAGTTGCTGTAGGTCTGCCTGCTTCTGTAGAATTTGATGACCTTGTTGGTTACGGACAGTTTGGCCTTCTGGATGCAATTAATAAATATGATCCTGCTAAGGGTGTAAAGTTTAAGACTTACGCAGTTACTCGTATACGAGGTGCAATTTTTGATGAGCTCCGCCAGATTGACTGGGTACCTCGTTCTGTTCGCCAGAAATCACGTGAAATTGAAGACGCAATTGTAACTCTTGAATCTCGTCTTGGACGTACTGCTACTGATTCTGAAATTGCAGGCTCTCTCAATATGAGCGAAGATGAATATCACAGAACTGTAATGAAGGTTTCTGGAACAAGTGTTCTCTCTCTCAATGATGTATGGTATGCCGGTGATGACAATGACAATATGTCTATCGGAAACAATATAGAGTCTCCTTCAAGCTTGAATCCTGATGTAATTGCTGAACGTGAAGAAATCAAAAAGGTTATTGCTCAGGCAATCAGTGAATTACCAGAAAAAGAAAAAATGGTAATTGTACTTTACTACCATGAAGATTTGACCTTTAAAGAAATTGGTGAAGTTCTGGAAGTAAGTGAATCTCGTATTTCTCAGCTGCATACAAAGGCTAACCTTCGTCTGCGTGCTAAGCTTACAAACCTCAGAAAAGGAATTATCTGATAAACTAAAAAGAATAGAAAAATGGTAACGCTGGAAAAACTTCGCGAAGACATGAATACTCTTCTTCAGGTAGATAAGAACCTTCACTTTGTTGAGGTTAATGCTGATACTATCGATGAAGCTCTTGCAGATGCCGTTGTTCAGCTTGATACAAAGCTTTCAAATCTTCATTACGAGGTTGTAGAAAAAGGCAGTGATGGTATTTTAGGTCTTGGAAAAAAGCCATGGAAAATTATGGTATACCAGGATCCAAGTACTGTTAAGAAAACAACAAGACTTGCTTCCGAAGGTCTGTTCGATCTGGACGAAGAAGGCGAGGAAGCAAAAATTATCAATCGCGACGGACTTTACTATATCCGTCATTTCAAATCAGATATTATGCTTAAGGTTGTTCTTCCAGTTGGAGAAGGACTGCCTATCGAAATCAAGGATGTTCTTGATGAAATCAAGCGTCCGGATACAATTAATTACGACGAAGAGCTCATAAAGAAATATATCAAATCTGGAACAGATAACGACTATTGTATTGTAGGTGCGTTTAAACATGTTCCGGCAGGCGATGTTGTAATTGGTGTAGAAGTTTCAAAGGACGAAATGAAGGGCTCTATCGTTGTTTCGCCACCTTCTATGAGTGGAAGTGAAGCTTCATTCGACATGATTCGCCGTGCAATTCTTCAGCAGGGTGTTGTAGAAGCATGTATTAATGACGATAAAATCCGCGAATTTGTAGATAATCCTGTTTACAATAATCCTTATGAGGTTGCAGCAGCAATTGAACCTGTAGATGGACATGACGCATACATTTCCTATAACTTTGAAACTGATCCTAAAAAGCTTAAGGCTCAGGTTGATGAAGAAGGAAAGGTTGACTATAAGAAGCTCAATAATATTCAGAACGTTATTGCCGACCAGCCGCTTGCTCAGAAGATTCCTGCAGAACGAGGAAAGGGCGGAAAAACTTTGTTTGGCCGCTACCTCGAAGCAAAGAACGGAAAAGATATTCAGATTCAGCTTGGTGCTAACGTTAAGCTTGACCGCGATGGTGTTACAATCAAGGCCGAGATTGACGGTGAAGTTATGCTCGTAAACGGAAAGGTTACCGTAGAGCCTGTTAAGTACCTCGATGCTGTAAATGTTAAAACTGGTGATGTTAAATTTGTCGGTACTGTTGTTATCAAGGGTAACGTACAGGAAGGCTATAAGGTTGAAGCAACCAACATCGAAGTTAATGGTATCGTAGATAAGTCTCGTCTTGAAGCTACAGGAAACATTATTGTGCGCCAGGGTATTTTTGGTAAGGGCGAAGGATTTATTAAAGCCGGTAAATCACTGTGGGCTAAGTTTATTAATGATACAACCGTTGAGGTTGAAGAAAACGTTATTGTTTCTGATTCAATCGTAAACTCAAATGTAACCGCCATGAAGAATATTGTACTTCGCGGAAAGAAGGCACAGATTATTGGTGGACACCTTATGGCTACAGAGGAAATCTGTGCACGCAAGGTTGGTTCACCTGGTGGTGGTACAGAAACTATTCTAGAAGTTGGTGTAGACCCACGCGCTAAAAAGCGTCTTGAAGAACTGCAGAACATGCAGGCAAAGGCTACAAAAGAATACGAAAACTGCGACCTCGATATTCAGACTCTCGAGCAGCAGAAGAAGCTGCGTAAGAAGCTTCCACAGGAGAAGGAAGAAAAACTTAAGACACTCAAAGAGCGCTGTGAACAGATAAGTGAAGAGCTCGAGAAGATGACAGATGAAATCAACAAGATTCAGGAGCACTTACGAGATCTTAAGGCAATCGGTAAGGTTAAGGTTGAAGGCGATGTTTATGCCGGAGTTAAGATTTATATCCGCGATGTACTTGATGAAGTTAAGATAGATACTAAGGGAGTTACCTTCTATTATGATAAGGCATTCAGTAAGCGTGGTGCTTATGAACCGCCTTCTTTAAGTGAGGAGCAGCCGGATGGGTATAGCGCCGATTGATCTTCAGACAATGTATACACAATTATCAAATGTTTCAAAAACTATGGCTGGTGCACAGCAGGCTCAGTTAACAGAAGCTATGCAGCAGCAGGGTAACATCCAGCGCAATATGGAAAATGCTGCTAAGGTTCAGCAGACATCAAACGAAAAATCAGATACTAACAGTGTAAATCAGAACGGTTCAAACGGTTCTGGTGCTTACGGACAGAAAAATCAGAACAAGCAAAATCAAAATAATCAGGACGATACCACAGAAAAACGACCTCCTAAAAGTGACCTGTCATATCTTGGTACAATCATTGACATCACGAGGTAAACATGGCCACTTACATAGCTCTTTTCATATCATTAGTCAGCTTGATTTTAATGATAATTATTCTTGTTCGATTTAAAAAACTTTTTTCTACAGATTCAATAATCGAAAAAACAAAGTCTCAGATGAACCGCGTAATTACAGATGTTAACGCAAATGCAAACCGGGATATGGAGCTTATTAATGAATCATCCAGAAGATTAAGAGCTCTTTTAAACGAAGCTGATAAAAAAATGGAAACCTTCCGTGAGGCAACACAGCTTTTACATAATACAATTGCAGAAGCTGAAAAAACTGGACGCACACATCATTCAGTAAATTCAACACGACCTGCAATTGATCCGGATGCAAGCTATAGAGTTCGTTCTGTACCACAAACCCCTGGAGTTCAGCAGTCACTTTTTGATGAAGTTGAAAAAGAAGAAGAGAAAAAATCTATCTTAAAGGATGAGACTATAGTTACAAAAACTGGCGAAGCTTATAAAGAAGTTCCTGTAATTAATACTACAACATATGATGAAAAAATCGGACTTATAAAACGACAGAAGGAAGCTCTGGAGCTTCAAAGCCAGAACTCAGACCGCAGTCTGAAGGAAAAGGTTGAACGGCTTTTTAATCAGGGAATGCAGATTAATGATATAGCACAAGAATTATCTTGTCCTGCATCAGAAGTTCAGTTTATAATAGATATGCTTTAGGTTTTTTTAGGAGGCTAAACCAGCTATGAAAGTTACTAAATCAAAATTCGGAATGCTTTGTGACGGAACAAAGGTTAATCTTTACACAGTAAAAAACGGAAGAATGTCTTTTTCCTGTACAGATTATGGCTGTACTATTACAAGTATTGTATTGAATGATGGAAAGAATAAAAAAACAGATGTCGTTCTGGGACATTCAACTCTTGAAGGGTATATTAATGGAAATGTATTTTTCGGAGCAATTGTAGGACGTTTTGCAAACCGTATTGGAAAGGCTGAGTTTGCTCTTGATGGTAAAAAATATTCACTTGATAAAAATGATGGTCCAAACTGTCTGCACGGTGGCTTTGACAGCTACAATAAGATGATGTGGAAGGGAAAAATAATTGATGACGGAAAGCATTGCGGAGTACGTTTTACCCGTCTTTCTCCAGATGGAGAGCAAGGCTTCCCTGGAAATGTTTTACTTACAATAACATATCTCCTTGATGAAAATAATAACCTCAGCTGTATTTATAATGCAGAAACAGATAAGGCAACTCCAATCAATATTACAAATCATGCTTACTTTAATCTTGCAGGAAACGGTAATATTGGTGAGCATACAATGCAGATGAATTCCGACAAGAGACTTGAAGTAAATGCAAAGCTTATTCCTACAGGAAAGCTTCTTTCAGTAAAGGGTACTCCTTTTGATTTTACTAAAGAAAAGAAAATCGGTAAGGATATCAAAAATGTGGGAGTAGGTTATGACCACTGTTATGTAACAGAATTGTATGATCCTTCTAATGTTCACTGTGGACTTCCTCTTGAAGACAATGACCTTGTAGAATTCTGTACAGTTCGTGAACCAAAAACAGGACATGAAATGTCTGTATTTACAAATATGGAAGGCTGCCAGTTCTATACAGGAAATTACATCAAGGGAGTAGTTGGAAAGAATGGTCGTGTTTACGACAGACACGATGCCTTCTGTCTTGAAACACAGTGCTTCCCTGATACACCAAATCAGAAGGATTTCCCAAGTTGTATCCTCGAGCCAGGTCAGAAAATGAAAGCGAAAACTATATATTCATTTACATTTTCTAAATAATCTGGTATATTAGTTTAAGCGTTTAATTTATTAAACTAAAATACTCAATATAAAAAGTACCCCAATATAAAAGTTTTTCATTGAAAAACGGCATATTTGGGGTATAATTATTATATTATTCTTGACTAGTATAAGTGAGGTACTTTGATGGATGTACAATTGCAAGAACTGATTGATAAAATCAAGAAGGACGGCGTTGCTGCTGCAGAAAAGGATGCTGCAAAAATAATTGCAAATTCGGAGAAGAAAGCAGAAGCAATAATTGAAGAAGCGCAGGCAAAAGCTGCTGAAATTATAAAAAGTGCACAGTCAGAGACAAAAAAAATGGAAAAAGCAAGCGAAGAGGCCATTGTACAGGCTGGACGCAATATGCTTCTTTCATTCAAGGATGCTCTGATAGGAGAATTTGACGGTCTTATTCAGGAAGGTACCGAAAAAGCTCTTTCAAAAGATGTTCTTACCAAGCTTGTTCCTGAAACAGTAAAAGCATGGGCAAAGAACTCAGATGCTTCAGAACTTTCTGTTCTTTTAAGCGAAAAAGATTTGAAAGCTCTCGAAAAATCTCTTAAAACCTCTCTCAAGGCAGAAATCAAAAAAGGACTCGAGGTTAAGCCTGACAAGACTCTTACAGCTGGATTCAGAATTGGTGTTAAAAACGGTGCCGCATTCTATGACTATTCAGCAGAAAGTCTCGCAGAAATGTTTGCTGCTTATTTGAATCCAAAGGTTGCAGCCCTCATGAAAGTTGCTGCAGAGGACGCAGAGTAGTGGCTTATTATTATTTGGTTTCACAGTTACCAAATATCTCAGCTTCAGAAGGAAAATCAGCCTTGCCATTAAACACAGAAGAATTCCGTGAACTGGCAAGCCGTTTCATTTCCGAAGAAGAAAAAGCCGTGCTTGAAGGACTTTCTTTAGTTCCGCCTATGGAGCTGATTTCCACAGGCTCTGCCTTTCTTGATGTTTGGTATGAAAAAGAAAGAAACCTGCGTTGTGCGCTCGCTCAAATTCGTGCGCAGAAGCTTAAAAAGGACAGTGTTCCGCTTCCACCAGGATGTACAGCAGATATAATTTCTGCCGCTCGTACTGCAGTTGGTATGGACAGCCCTCTTAGTGCAGAGCAGTTTCTTTATGAGTACAGGTTACGCTTACTTGATGATTTGCGTCCTCTGGACGGATTTTCTATTGATGCGGTGTATGCCTACGGCCTTCGTCTTATGCTTGTTGAGCGAATGCGCAAGTTCGAGGTTGAAAACGGAAAGACATCTTATCATAAGATTTACGATGAAATTTTAGATGGAGATAAATAATGACTAATACAAAAGCAAAAGTAGTCGGCATCAACGGAAACATGGTCACGATTGAATTCGAAGGCTCTGTTTCTATGAATGAAGTAG
>CAMJNC010000122.1 GCA_946407195.1 uncultured Treponema sp.
ACCCTTCTGAAGGTGTTGCAATTATGCTCTCTCCTGAAGCAGCTGATGCAATGGGAATTGACCGTGGTGCAAATAATATTGTTAAAATTACAAAGCGTTCCGGCCAGGATGAGCGTGTTTATGGAAATGCAGTAATTTCTAAGTCTGCAGCAGAAATTGAAGACTGGGATGACGGCGAATATGATTCAATTGGTACAGAAGAGAATTCTGATGCCTTTGAAGAGCCGGAAGAATCAGAGGAAGCTGCTTCAGAAGAAGCTGATGAGTTTGCTGAAGAAGCCCCTGAACCGGAAGAGGAAGCAGCTGCAGAAGAGGAAGCTGATTTTGAAGAAGCTCCTGTAGAAGAAGAACCAGAAGAGTTTGAAGAGCCTGAAGTAGAAGAAGAGGCTTTTGATGAGACTGAAGAAGAAGCCTTTGCCGAAGAAGAAGCTCCAGAAGAATCTGATGAAGAAACAGAAGAAGAGTTTGCTGATGAAGAAGCTTTAGACGAGGAAGCACTTCCAGAGGAAGAAGCTCCTGCAGAAGAAGCTGAAGAGGAAGAAACAGAAGAAGACTTCGCAGAACCTGAAGAAGAGGCTGCCGAAGAAGAAGCCTTTGATTCTGAAGAACTCGACGCACTTCCAGAAGAAACAGAGGAAGAACCTGAAGAAGAAGCTCCTGCTGAGGAAGCAGAGGCAGAAGAAGAAGGTGTAGAAGAAGAAGCCTTTGATGAGGAAATGCCTGGTGAACTTCCTGCAGAAGAAGAACCTGCCGAAGAAGCAGCAGAGGAAGAAACAGAAGAACCTGAAGAAGAGTCTCCTGTAGAAGAAGCATTTGCAGAAGATGAGCTTGAAGCACTTCCAGAAGAAGCTGATGCTTCTGAAGAAGAATATGAAGCAATTGTACTTGTTCCAGCTGATTCTAACCCACCAGAGAGCGACAGCGACGAAGTAGAAGATGTAATTTCTGCTGATGAGTTTGAAGAAATTGAAGAGAACTCTGTATATAACCTGAGTCCTCTTGAAACAAACAGATCTATGTCGGGAATTGCTCCTTCAAGTACAATTTCTGATATTACACCAAAGATTGATACAAAGCCTGCTGGAAATGCAACTTCTTATGAGAAGTATATGGTTCCAAGCCTCAAGGATCTTGAGTCTGGAAAGTATTACATTCAGATTGCGGCTTACGGTTCAGATGAAAATATTCTTGAAGTAATCAATAAGTATGGAAGCAACTATCCAATTACTATCGTGCCAATGGCCGGTGGAAAGACAAAGCAGGTTCTTATAGGACCAGTTACAATGGATGAATATAAGGTAGTTCTTGAAAGATTTAAGAGCTACGGCTTTAAGGATGCGTTCCTTAGAAAAGTTCGTTAAAAGCAGACAGCGGGCTTGACCCGCTGTCCGATTTCATCAGATTGTGTAAACCCAACCCTCTGGAGCAGGGAGGCGGCCCATCTGAATACCTGTGAGAGTATCGTAGATTTCTTTCATCTTAGGACCCATTTCCTGTTTTCCACCATTGTAGATTATTGATTTTCCGTGGTCATCAATCTGTCCAACCGGCGAAATAACAGCTGCAGTTCCACAAAGACCGCATTCTACAAAGTTTCCAAGTTCATTCTTGTTAATCTTGCGCTCTTCAACTTCCATATGGAGATATTCTTTAGCAACAATTACCAGCGAGCGGCGTGTAATTGAAGGAAGAATTGAGTCAGATTTAGGAGTTACAAGCTTTCCATCCTTTGAGATGAAAATGATGTTTGCTCCACCAGTTTCCTCAAGATATGTATGAGTAGCAGGGTCAAGATACATATTTTCTGCGTAGCCGCACTTATGAGCGTCTACAATGTTGTGCAAAGACATAGCGTAGTTCAAGCCGGCCTTAATATCACCAGTTCCATGAGGAGCTGCGCGGTCGAGGTCTGAAAGGCGAACCTTAATTGGCTTAACACCACCTTTGAAATATGGTCCAACAGGAGTTACAAGAATACGGAACTGATATTCATCAGCTGGTTTTACACCAATAACAGGGTTAGAACCAAACATATATGGGCGGATATAAAGAGTAGCACCGCTTCCGTATGGTGGAACCCATTCCTTATTTGCTTTAATTGTTTTAAGAACAGCTTCAATAAAGCGGTCTTTTGGGAAAACAGGCATTTCAAGACGCTTGCAAGAGTTTTCCATACGTTCTGCGTTCAAATCAGGACGGAAGGTTACGATATCGCCGTGTTCTGTTGTATATGCTTTAAGGCCTTCAAAACAGGTCTGTGCATACTGAAGAACGCCTGCACATTCGCTGATTGTTACGGTGTGGTCAGTTGTAAGCTTTCCAGCATCCCATTTTCCGTTTTTCCAGTTAGCTACATAGCTTTTTGTTGTTTCCATGTAACCGAAAGGAAGATTTCCCCAGTCAATTCTCTTTTTAGTTGACTTTTTGGCTGCCGGCTTTTTTGCTGCTGCTGTTTTTGTTGTTGTTTTCTTTGCAGCTGGCTTTTTAGCGGTAGTCTTTTTAGCAGTAGTTTTTGTTGTTGCCATATTTGTACCTCGCTCTTTAGTATTACTAAAGTTCTTTATTTACACTAAATAATTATATAACTATTTTTTTTATTAGTAAAGTGATATAATACAAAATATGAAACTTTTTACCTGGAATGATATTCTTTCTATATTAAACGGCGATAATTCTGCAGATTTCCTGGGCGGGGCTAAGACTGGCGTTTCTGTTGGAAGCTTTGACGGGCTTCATAAAGGGCACAGAAAACTGCTTGGGGAGCTCTTGACCGCCTGCCGCGGCAAAGGTTTAAGCGCAGGCGTCGTTACTTTTTTGCGACCTCTTCCGGGTATTAAGCACAGCGGCGACTATATGGGAGACCTCACAACTCTTAATCAGAGAATAACGCTTTTTGAAGAACTCGGTCTTGATTTTGCCATAATTGTTGATTTTGATGATTCTTTTGCCAGCATGATGGGAGCTGATTTTCTGAATATTCTATTAAACGTATGCAATATGGAGCTTTTAGCAGAAGGAATTGATTTCCGCTGCGGCTTTAAGGGTGCTACAGATGCTCAGGCAATCCGTTACTGGGCAGAGCAGAATGGTGTAGAAACTATTTTTGTGGACCCGGTATATTTCAGGGAAGGAACTGATGAAGAAGAAAGAATCAGCTCGTCTTATATAAGAAAAATGCTTAGCCGAGGCTTTTTTACTACTGCTCAGGAGCTTTTGGAACGTCCTTATGAGCTGGACATCGCTTCATTCCGCCGTTCCCAGACAGAAAAACTGCCGCAGCTTCTTCCCCCAGACGGCCTCTACCGTACAGAAAATGAAAAAGGCGAACTTGTTCGCCTTGAAATTAAACAGAGAAAGATTGTAGAACTGCCTGACTGTCAGGTTCTTCGCTTTGCATCATGCTGATCCTGAATCTAGTTCAGGGTTCAGTATCTATAAACCAAACTCTTCCTGGCTGCACATATTCTTTGCGTCTTCAAAATCAATCGGCTTGCCCCATACAAAGCCCTGAATAAAGTCGCATTTGTGTTCTCTAAGAATATCAATCTGATCTTCCTTTTCAACACCCTCGGAAATAACTTCACAGTTCATAAGGTGACCCATGTAAATAACTGAGTCTACCATGTCGCGCATGGTCTGGTTTGTTTCAATGTCATCAATAAGTGTTTTATCAATCTTAAGAAGGTTGATGGGAAGAGACATCAGCTGTTTTATAGAAGTATAGCCGGTTCCAAAATCATCAAGTGCAATGTGAACACCCATATCGCGAAGGGCAATAACATTTGCAATGGTTGTATCTGGAGATTCAGCGAAAGAATATTCTGTAATTTCAATTTCAAGATTTTCAGCAGGGAAGTGAGTTTCATCAAGCAGCTTTTTGATTTTATGTGCAAAGCCCTTACTGCACATTGTTTTTGCAGAAACATTTATAGAAATAACAAAATCATTTTCAGTGTTCGCAAGTACAGGCTGAAATTCCTTCATGGCAGTTGCGAGTACAAAATCATCAATCTTCATAATAAGGTTTGATTTTTCTGCGGCTGGAATAAAGAAATTAGGGTTTACAATAGAACAGTCTGGCTTTCTGCAGCGGATTAAGGTTTCAAAGCCACGGAGCTTTTTTTCATCAGTTGTAAATTGCGGCTGGTATACAAGGTAAAAATAATTATTCTTAAGTGATTCTTTTACAAGGAATTCGGCTTCGCGGTGCTTAATGTCCGAGTTTTCCATGTTTTCATTAAAAATACAGATTCTCTTATCAGACAGGTTTCGGGTAGCGGCAAGGGCAGTTTCTGCTTCGTGGAGTACAGAAGAGGCTGTTTTTGTAAAGTTATATGGAGGATGGGCATAAACAATACCTGCTCCCAGTGAAAGTGTACAGGTTGTTTCTGTGATATTATCTCCAAAACCGGTGGAGACTGTAACAGTCTCTGACGCAATAATGCTCTTAAGTCTTTCTTCCGGAGATTCGCCCGGTTCAAACAGAATTGCAAGCTTTGAACCTGTAATTCGGAACATTTTATCTTTTTTATCAAGGATTGTTGCAAGCTTATCGGCGGCAAGCTTAATCAGTGCGTCTCCAAACTGAATGCCATAAACATCATTTGTATGCTTAAAATCTTCCAGCTCAATACATGCAATTGTAAAGGATTTTCTTGCTTCGATATGTTCGGTAACTTCTTTTACATAACTTCGGCGGTTTCCCTGTCCGGTAATATAATCTGAAAGGTTACTGATGGAAAGCTTTTTATAGAAGCCGTAAATTGTCAAAAGGGTAATCAGCGAAACGATATTGGTAACCATTCCCGGCATGGAAATAATGGAATGCATCATAATCATTCCAAAAAGCAGGTTTGTTGTTGCCAGAAGGTTTAATACAAGTGCAATTTTAAATCCGTTTTTATAATCAACTAAAACAAGCAGGATGCAGATAAGGGAAAGGGTTCCTGAGAGAATACCACTTATAGTAGAAGCAGGAAGCTTTAATAAACCAAACAAAAAGAAGGAATCATGGCTTTGTCCTTTATAACTTACTGTAATTAAACAGCATATAGCCAGTAATGTTAAAAGCATGAGCCGTATCATTCTTCTTGTAAGATGTCTCATTCTACCCCCAGTATGTAGATTATAGTATACGGCATGAAGTTTCTATTGTAAATAAGAAATTGCCGTTGGCCTTAAAATGGCTGATTGGTTGATTAACTTTGATTTTTTCTATAAAATTATTAAATCTGTTTTACGGATGGTCTGTGATTTCTTCCTAGAAACCCAGGAATTGACCTGCAGAGCTTCCGCCCAGACAGAGTTTCCGGCCTGGCTGGAAATCATATAATTTTTTAAGGGGTTCCAAAATGGCACTTGCTAAAGAAACAACAGCCGCAACAGTAAAGAAGTACGGCGCAAAAGACACTGATACAGGTAATGTAAAGGTTCAGATTGCACTTATGACACAGCGTGTTCAGCAGCTTACTGATCACACAAAGCAGTTCCCAAAGGACGCTAACGCAAAACGTGCTCTTCTTAAGGTTGTAGGACAGCGCCGCAAGATGCTCCGCTACTTTGAACGCACAGACCTCGAAGGTTACCGCGCATTCATCAAAGAGCTCGGACTTCGCAAGTAGTTGTCATGCTGAACTTGTTTCAGCATCTACAAAATCCCGCCAGCAATCCGCTGTGCGGGATTTCTTTTTGTAGAAAAAGTTCACTTTCTAAAGTTTCCTTGTGCTTCCATCTCATAATTCTCGCAGCAAGAAATCAGATAAGAAAACCTTTAATTAGTTTTTCAATGGAACGGGTGGAGAGTGGTTCTCTTTTGGTTTCCATTGTAATGATGAGGTTGCGGTCGGGAAGAATTCCGTTTTCTGTGTAGAGGCGGAGTTTGCCGGCAGCATTTGTTGAGTAGTCGGGGTCGTCCATAAGTCCAAAGTGTTCCCAGAAAAACTCTGTGCGGGTGCGCGTGTTGAGACAGAGGAAATCTGGGTGGAGGGTTATGGTGTTGCCGGTATCTGAAGTACGGCGATTGAGCATGTCGAAATCACCGTGAAGTGGTGCTTCATTGCTGCGCCGGAGCGTGAGCGGAAATTCGTAGCGGTATGGAATTTTGTGGCGGAAAAGTGTGTCGGCGATTATTACTTCGGACTTTGAGCGCACCCGCTCGCCGCGGGCCGTAAGAATGAGCGGGGTGTCTGGCGAGAATTGCCGGCCTGCCCAGGAGACCTCCTGCCAGTTGGCCGCGTACTGATCGTCTGTGAGAGTCACAGGTGTAATGAGGGCGCGGCGGGCCGGACAGAGTGAATTGTAGAGTTCTGAAATGGCGCGGCCACCACCTGTATGTTTCAGGTAATTTTGCAGCGTGTCGATTTCTTTTTGCAGCTGCTTTATAAGGCGGACGTCGTAGTCCTTTTGTGCCAGCTGGCGGGCAAGAGTTTCCTGTGAGTGGGGAAGATATTTTCCTCTTAAACTGCCACGTTCTGTTATAAGATAATACTCTGGGTGCCCGCCGTTTTGTGAAATACGGATGCGCCCTTGTGGTGCTTTTTCATAAGACTTCCTTTTGG
Source organism: uncultured Treponema sp. (assembly GCA_946407195.1). Taxonomy (GTDB): domain Bacteria; phylum Spirochaetota; class Spirochaetia; order Treponematales; family Treponemataceae; genus Treponema_D. The sequence goes on from CAMJNC010000122.1 coordinate 6,558, forward strand.
TGGCAAGTATTTTTTGCAGGTCTGCGAGCCGCTTTTCTATCAGGGGCGCAATTATATTTGGTGGTAGTTCTTCCATAATAACTCCTTTGGGCTCTCTGAAGCCCAATTTCAGACTTTTCATCCGACTTAATTGAGTGTTTGACTTGTTAAGTCGGATGATTTGGAGATTTTTTAGCTGTGAGCTCGTCTTTTATTGTAGTGGCGGCCGACTTAACACAGAAAAATTGCAGTTAAGTCGGCTCTTTTCCAGTTTTTCGAAGCGTTGCCGCTGAAATAACTCCGACTTAACGGCGGAACTGACTTGTTAAGTCGGAATTTTACAGGAACTACGCTTCCTTACTACTGCCCTTCGTCCGACTTAACGCTATGTTTTCTGTAGTTAAGTCGGTAAATAAGAGTCTGCGCCGCACAATAAGAAATCTCCACATATAATATAGACACGAGTTACATATTTTTGACAAAATTCGAGGACTTTTTTGTGTTTTTTTTACTGATTTCTTCCATTGATTATTATGTATTTATGGATTAAAATTAATTATTATATTTTTTTTGTGAGCCGGCGCGCACGGGGAATTGGGGAGTTGCGGGGTTTTTGCCCAGGGAATGGTGCGATGTCTTTTTGTTTTTGTGGCTGGCGATGATTTACCCCGCTGGGTGGGGTAGCCGAAAACACCGAAGGTGGTTGAGGCGTAGGGCGGGGCTCCGCCCTCCTTAATTAAGTATATTAGTTTTACTAATAAATAGATAAAAACACGCGTCGGATGTAGTGACGTGTGTAGGAGAAAAATTATGTCTGTAGAAAGAGTAAC
>CAMJNC010000123.1 GCA_946407195.1 uncultured Treponema sp.
TTGAAATTACTTCTGAAGCTCAGGTACTGGAGGATACTGTAGATGAACACAAAACATTTGCTTGATAAAATCCTCGATAAATGGCCTTCAAAGGTAATCTGTCTTGTAATTGCAATCTTTCTTTATTTCTTCCATCAGGCTTCATTAATTGATTCCAAAACCTTTGTAGTTCCGCTTCAGATTATTGAAGACGGAATGGTAATGCACGTTGGCAGTGTTCCAGGTTCTGTTTCTGTTGTAGTTCGTGCAAGCGATGAAACTATTAAATCAGTTTCTCCAGCTGATATTTCTGCTTCAATCAGTCTTGATGCAATTACCGAAAAAGGAACCTACAAGCTGCCTGTAAAAATTACTCTGGCTGAAAAACTTAAAGAGTATGATCCTTTTGAAGTAAAGCTTAAGGATGATTCAATTACAATTGATGTAGATACAAAAGCAATCAAATATGTTCCAATTGCACCTTCAATTGTTGGTGAAGTTGCGCACGGCTATGAAATTGAGTCAATTACAATGTCTCCATCTACAATAGAAATTTCAGGTCCAAAATCTGTTGTTAATGCAACTGAACAGATTTATACAACAAGACTCAATGTTTCAAATGCTGAGACAAACTTTACAACAGAAACTTCATATCAAAAGCCAAATAAACTGCTTGTTATAACCGAAGAAGAACCAATAAAAGCTACTGTCAGTGTAAAACCAAAAACAATGGAAAGAGATTTTACAGATATAAATGTAGAAGTTCTTAACCTTGATGATGGCCTTGAAATTGCAGGTGAGCTTCCTCTTATTTCAATTAAGCTTTCTGGTTCTATGCCTGTGCTTGAAGATTATATTCTTTCAAAGCATGCTGTTCAGGTAAACCTTCGTGATGTTTATGAACCTGGAACTTACGAGCTTCCTTTAAGATATGTTCTTCCGTCTAATTTGAATCTGATTGAAAAATCTGATGATGAATTGACACTAACTATCGTTCGTAAGTCTGTAGAAAAGGCTGATGCAGCTGAAGGTGGAGCAGAGTAGTGATAGCAGGAATTGGAACTGATATTGCAGAAGTTAAGCGTTTTGAAAAATGGGTTCAGAATCCACAAATGCTGGAACGCTTTTTTAATGAAAAGGAGCTTTCAACTGCAAAATCAGATTCAGCTAAATGCCAGCATTATGCAGTGCGCTTTGCAGCAAAAGAGGCTTTTTCTAAAGCTCTGGGAACTGGTATAACAGGCTTTAGCTTAAAGGATGTGTATATAACAAATAACAGTGAAGGTAAGCCTTTACTGAATATAGAGGGAGAAGCTCTTTCGTTTATGAAGGGACGTCTCGGCGAATGTAATGCTTTTGTGACTCTTAGTCACGAAAAGGAATATGCAGTTGCATTCGTTGTGCTTGAGCATAAATAAGGGGGAAATAAATGGCTACAAAAAAAGCAGGTCCAGAAAAAAAGGCAAGTATTTCTTATTGGTCAAAAGATAAGGTTACATGTCCTGTTTGTAAAAAGCCTTTTGAACGTGAAGTAATGCGAAGCGGTAACGGACGTATGATTGCCGGTGGCCTTACAGAAGAGCTTCACCGTATTTATGAGCCGTCTGCAAAGTTTGGCCGCATTTATCCTCTTATTTACGAAATTGGTGTTTGTCCTAACTGTTATACAGCACTCCTATGGAACGACTTTACAGAAAAAATGGATCCTGATGATGCTGACAAGCTTTTTGAACACTCAGAAAAACGCCATAAAACCTGCGAAGAAATTTTCCCTTATTACAATTTAAAGCATGAACGCACTCTTTATGATGGAACTGCAATGTACTATCTTGCTCTCCAGACTTATGATGATATGGGTGCTTACACTCTGCCAACTATGAAAAAGGCAATTCTCACACTTCGTCTTGCCTGGCTTACTGCAGAAATTAATCAGCATTGTGCAGGGCATAATTTTGATTTGATTTCAAAGATGTTCTATAGCAAGGCTTTGTTCTTCTATCAGCAGGCTGTAATTAATGAAACTGAACGTGTTGAAAAAAGCTCAACCTTAAATAATATGGGCCCTGATATTGATAAGAACTATGGCTGGGATGGTGTAATTTATCTTTGTGGTCTTCTTGAATATAAATACGGTCAGCAGGATGATATTCAGATGCGTCTGAAAAAACTCAGCGAATCTAAAACTGCAATTGCCCGTATCTTTGGTTTAGGTAAATCTTCAAAGAGTAAACCTGGACCATTGCTTGAGCATGCCCGTAACCTTTACGATAATCTTTCTAAGCTTGTAAATGACGATGAATTCTAGAAATATTCTCCTTACAATTTCCTATGACGGAACAGACTTTTGTGGCTGGCAGCGTCAGGATGATGCTGATGGCGGAGAGGCTGGAAGAACCGTTCAGGGTGAAGTTGAAAAAGCTCTCGAAAAAATCCATAAAGAAAAAACTACTCTTTACGGTTCCGGTCGTACAGACAGCGGTGTACATGCTGTAGGTCAGGCTGCAAATTTTTATTCTCCTGTTGCTTCCATGCCTGCAGAAAACTATGTAAGGGCACTTAATGCTTTTTTACCTGATGATGTTAGAATTGTAGATGCTAAGGAAGTTCCAGAAGATTTTAGTGCACGTAAGTCTGCAACCAGTCGTGTATACAGATATTTTATTTCAACTGATTTAAACGGTAATGTTACGGCAGATAACCTTCGCTTCTGCTGGCGTGTAAAAAACTATACTCCAGATATTGAACGTCTTAATAAATACTGCGAATGTCTTAAAGGGGAGCTGGACTGTTCTTCGTTTGCAGCAAGTGGAGATGACAGCCTTTCAAATAACCGCTATATAGATGGTGCCAGATTCTTTTTGCAGAAGGATCGCTGGGGAAAAGATTTACTCGTATTTGAAATTGAAGCGAATGCTTTTTTGTGGAAGATGGTTAGAACATTAACCGGAACTCTCGTAAACCTGGATAAAGAAAATGCATCGGAAGATGCAATGAAAAAAATCCTGGAAGCAAAAGATAGAACAAAGGCCGGAGTTACTGCACCGCCGACAGGTTTATTTCTATATGAAATTAAGTTCGATGGTGTGAGACGCCACGTGTAATCTATAGTAAACTTACCGGGTCTACATCATATTCAATATAAACATTTTGATTATGCGTATATTCAAAAAGCAGTTTACGTGCCGCGGTCTGCAGCGGAACAATTGAGCCACCCTTTAAAAGAATCTGATATCTCCAGCTTGAGTTGATTTTTTCTATAGGACATTCCGCCGGTCCTATTATTTCCATACCACGCGGTGAGCTTTCACTTAAAATCTTTACTGCATCCTGTGCTGTTTGTGCAGCAAGCGCTTTGTTATAGCTTCTAAAGACAAGCCTGAGTAAACGACTGAATGGCGGGAAGTCAAGCATTTCACGTTCTGCAAGCTCACTGCCATAAAATTCTTCAATGCGGTTCTGGCAGGCATAAAGAACTGGTCCACGGCCAGGGCTGTAGGTCTGCACAATAACTTTTCCGTCCGGGAAGTAACGGCCGGCGCGTCCTGCAACCTGAGTAATCAGCGAGAAGGTTCTTTCTCCTGCACGGAAGTCTGGCATGTGAAGACCTGCATCTGCAAGTATAACTCCAACCAGCTGAAGGTTAGGGAAGTTGAGTCCCTTTGCAACCATTTGAGTTCCAAGAAGAATATCATATTTTCCCAGGCGGAAATCTTCTAAAGAGGTAAGCAGTTCTTCCTTGTTTTTTAAGATGTCTGTATCAAGACGTATTATTCGTGCGTTCGGAAATTTAGCACGGGTTTCTGCTTCAATAAATTCTGTTCCAAAGCCTGAGCTTCCAATATCAAGAGAGCCGCACTGAGGACAGCTTTCCGGAGTTGTAGTAGACCAGCCACAATAATGGCAGCGAAGGCGGTTTTCAATTTTGTGATAGGTAAGTGGTACAGAGCAGTTTTTGCACTTAAGCTCATAACCGCAGGAATTACATCGGAAAAAATGAGTAAAGCCGCGGCGGTTTAAAAATAAAATTACCTGATGCTTTTGTTCAAGTGTTTTATTAATCTGTTCTTCGAGCGGTTTTGAAATACAACCGTCTCCAGGATAATATGAAAGATCAATACAGGAAATATGCGGCATCTCACCGCCGGCAAGTCGTTTGGTAAGAGTATGCCTTACAATAGAACCCTTTTGCATTCCATACCAGGCTTCAACACTTGGAGTTGCACTTCCCATTAAGAGCGGAATTTTAAGACTCGTACAGCGGTGCATTGCAACCTGTCGCGCATGGTACCGCGGATTATTCCCTGATTTATAAGAACCATCATGTTCTTCATCAATAATTACAAGCCCAAGATCAGGTACAGGTGCAAAAATAGCAGAACGTGCTCCAACAACTACACGTGCTTCCTTATGCATTATGCGGTTCCATTCAGCAAGACGCTGTGAAGGAGTAAGTCCTGAATGTAAAACTGCTGCAGTATTTCCAAAGCGTTCAGATACAGCTTTTACAACCTGACCGGTAAGGCCAATCTCTGGGACAAGATAAATAACGCCTTTTCCCATTTCAAGAATCTTTTCTGCAAGAGAAAGAAAAACCTCAGTTTTACCGGAACCGGTTGGTCCGTAGAGATAATGAAATAAGCCGGTTTGTACGGTGGTTGAGTAGGCCGAAGGCCGTATCGAAACCACCGCAGACTTCAGAATTTCTTCAACTGCTTTTGATTGTTCATCCGACAATTCATTTTTCTTCTTCTCTCCTACCTCTTCTTCAAAACCAAAGCCACCGGCACTCGTTTCTCGTCTGCCGCTTGGAATCATGGAAAAAACAGCTTCACCTAGAGTACAAAGATAGTAATGGGCAATCCAGTTTGCCATTTCAATCAGCTCTTTTCCAAAAAGAGGCTCCTTGTCTATAACACGTTTAATAGGTTTGATTTTTTCAGGGCCAACAGGACAATTTTCCGGAAGCTGGTCGCTGATATTAATTATAAAGCCCTGCGTCTTTTTATTTCCGAACATGATTTCTGCACGTTTACCGATTGCAGGAACAAGCTCTGGTTTTTCTTTTTCTGGAGGAATGTAGGAATAGGTAAAGCCCTGATTTACAGGCAGATTCAGTATGATTTCAAGATACTGCATTAACTACCTGCCGTTAGTTAGATTGTAATTCGTCAAGACGTCGTTTGAACTTTTTCAAATCTTCCCAGGCAGGACGTTTAAGATCTTCGTTACGGAGTAAAGCGCTTGGGTGATAAGTTGGCATTACAGGAATGCCGTTGTATTCAAAGAATTCTCCGTGCTGTGCATTTATAGAAATGTTCTGACCGGTAATTTTTTCAATTGCGATTTTACCCATGCAGAGAATCATCTTAGGCTTTAAAATATGAATCTGTGCTTCAAGAAAACTGAAGCAGGCAGCCTGTTCATCCGGCATAGGGTTACGGTTCTCGGGCGGCCGGCATTTTACAATGTTTGCGATATAGCAGTTAGTCTTACGGTCCAGTCCGATTGCAGCAAGCATACGGTCAAGCAATACTCCGGCTTTACCAACAAAAGGAAGTCCCTGCATATCCTCGTCGTGTCCCGGACCTTCGCCAATAACAAGCACCTCAGGATGCTCAACACCCATTCCCGGCACTACATTATTACGGGTACGAGCCAGCCCGCAGCGGGTACAGCGAAGAATCTTTGCATTGAGCTCATCGAGAGTAATGCCAGTGGATACGGTGTTGTCGGTGGTTGTTATAGGTGTACTTTCATTTGGTGGCAAGTTTGTGTCAGCAAACTTGGTAAGGTCGCCTTGCGACCGACTTTCGACAGGCTCAACCACCGTATTATCTGTGCCATCTGTAAAGTCCGGCTCTACTGCAAATTTATCGCGCGTAAATCCGCATTCATAAGCGTCTGCAGTTTTGAGAAGGTTATATATCAGTTTTTTATCTTCAGCTTTCATTGTTAGTCCGTTTTCTTCACCGGCTCTCCATTCACCGTCAGTTTAATAATCTCACGTTCTCTGTATGCCTTATCAATCAGCTCGTCAACCTCAAGGTTCTTGTAAATCTCTTCTGCTTCTTCAGGCTTTCCTCTCAGAACCGGGTGTCTCGGGCTGAACAATACACAGCAGTCTTCATATGGAAGAATCGAAGTTTCATAAGTATCAATAAAATATGAATCCTTAATTATCTCTTCCTTATCCATACCGCAAAGAGGGCGGAGAAGAGGCAGCTCAGCAAAGTGTTCGGTAACCGTCATGTTTTCAATAGTCTGGCTTGCAACCTGGCCAACGCTTTCACCGGTAATAATACACTTAGCCTTACAGCGGTGAGCAAGATGGTTAGCAACCTTCATCATGCAGACACGCAGCATAAGAGTGCTCCACGCTTCCGGTGCCTTTTCCTTAATTTTCATCTGAACCTCTGTAAAAGGTATAACGTTCAGATAAGTTGTGATTCCGTAGTAAGCGAGCTTCTGTGCAAGAGTAACAACCTTCTGCTTTGCTTCTTCAGAAGTGTAAGGGTATGAATGAAAATAACAGCATTCAATTTTCATACCTCGGCGTAGCATACGATAACCGGCCACAGGAGAATCCAGACCACCGCTCAAAAGCAGAAGTCCCTTTCCGCTGCAGCCAACAGGAAGTCCACGACAGCCGGTATTAGAATCAGTATAAACAAAGCAGCGTTCACGAACTTCAACATAAATGATTGTGTCAGGATGATGAACATCAACCTTCATAATTGCTTCAACATCACCTGCTGCTTCACAGCAGATTTCGTAAGAGTTCAAAGGAAAGCTTTTGTCTGCACGGCGTGCATCAATTTTAAAGGTTTTGCAGCCGCGTTCTGCTTCCTTTTTAGCAATTTCAAAAACGGCCCGGCTTATATCTTCAATAGTCTTTTCACAAACCTCAGCCTTAGCCCAGCCGGTAATGCCAATAAGATGATTTAATGTAAACTCTACTTTTTCTGCAAAAGCCTCTTCACAGTCAATATAAAGTCGTCCGGCACGAAGCGCAATCTTAGCCCCTGTACCTTCCAGATATTTTGCAGCATTATGTTTCAAAAGATTTTCGAATTCCTGAAGATTGGAACCCTTAAGTGTTAATTCCCCAATTTTTGCCAGATAAGTCATAACTATATTATAAATGAAAAACAGCCGATAATAAAGATGTGAAAAAAGCTTTTTTATTCAGT
>CAMJNC010000124.1 GCA_946407195.1 uncultured Treponema sp.
TATATGAAGACAAACGCACTTAAAGGCATGAAAGATATTTTACCGGCAGAACAGAGACTGCGCGATTATGTTCAGGGAAAGATTTTGGAGACTTACCGTGCAAGCGGATTTGAACGCATTTCTACTCCTATGCTCGAAGATGCAGAAAATCTTGATAAATCTGACGGCGGCGATAACCTCAACCTGATTTTTAAGGTGCTTAAACGCGGCGACAAGCTTGATGCTGCCCTTGCAGAAAATCCAGTAAACGAGAAATCTCTTTCTGATATGGGACTTCGCTACGACCTCACCCTTCCTCTTACACGCTTTTTTGCAGCAAACCGCAATGAGCTTCAGTTCCCATTTAAAGTAATTCAGACAGACCGTGTTTACCGCGCAGAGCGCCCACAAAAAGGCCGTAGCCGCGAGTTTGTTCAGTGCGATATCGATATTCTTGGCGATTCATCATGCAACGCTGAAGTTGAACTTATTGACGTTACAGCCCGCGCTCTTTTGAACATCGGTTTTAATAACTTTGTAATCAATATCAACGACCGCCGTATTCTCCGCAACATGCTCGAGAACATGGGCTTTGCTCCAGATACCCTCGATTCAGTTTGTATCACCTTTGATAAGATGGATAAGATTGGAGCTGAAGGAGTTGAAGCAGAACTTCGCGAAAAGCAGATGCCGGACGGTGCAATCAAGGCTCTCGTAGAGTTTATTTCTAAGGCAAGCGGCTCTTCAATTTCTGTAGATGATGTTGCAGCACGATGTGCAGATCCTTCAATTGCAGATGATTTGAAATACATTATTTCTACTGCAGAAAAAGTTTCTGGTGGAAAATACAAGACCAACTATACTCCAAGCCTAGTTCGTGGTCAGGGCTATTACACTGGCGTAGTATTCGAAATTGGCAGCCCGGACTTCAGCGGTGCAGTTGGTGGTGGTGGACGCTATGATAACCTTATTGGTAAGTTTATCGGACAGCAGGTTCCAGCCGTAGGCTTCTCAATCGGCTTCGAACGCATCTGCAGCATTCTTCTTGATCAGAAATATCAGATTCCTGGAGCAAAAGAAAAGTGCGCTCTTCTTTATGATGATTCAATTGAATTTGCAAAGGTAAATTCTGAAGCAGAAAAGCTCCGCGCCGACTACGCAGTAACCATTCTCAAAAAGGCAAAAAAGCCAGGCCCCCAGTATGATATGCTTGAAAAACAGGGCTATACAAAGTTTGCTTCGTTTAAGGATGGAGACCTTATTATAAAATAAAATCCTCTAACTGAACTCCCGCGCCGTCTTCTACGTCGCGGGAAAGTTTTTTTCCAGTCAGTAAATCATAATATTCCGGACTGATTCCCGGTGTAAGAATCTTTTCTGTACGCAGAATTGCTATATCAGCTTCACCTACAGTTTCACCTTTTTTCATTGCCCTCATAAAATGAAGGCTTCTGTTTGTACGGCCATAATTTGCCTCTTCTGCTGCCGCAAGACGTTTTACTCCATCTCCAAGCACTGCTTCAACACGCTCTCGTCCAAACTGCTCTGAAAGCTGCGAAACAGTACGTTCCATTCCAACAGATTCTCCATAATGGCGGAAGGTTGCTTCTGTCTGATGAACTGTATGTACCATAAGTGCAAACTGTTCAGGCTCCAAAGCAACAGGATCATCAAGCCCGCTTGTCTGGCGGCTTAAAGTAAAATGCTTTTCAATTATGGTTCCACCACAGGCAACGCTCAAAACAGGAACTAAAACAGGATCAAGACTATGATCACTTAAGCCTGTTTCAATTCCAAACACAGCCTTAAGAGATGTAACAAGACGAATATTATATTCATCTTCCGGAGCCGGATAGCTTGTTATGCAGTGAAGTAGAGAAACTCCCTCGCAGCCAAGAATTCTTACAGCCTTATCAATATCAGCTAATGTAGAAACACCGCTTGAAAGTATTACAGGAACACACTCCTCTCCCCGCTGTTTCTGTTCGTTACGCCAGTCGTGGAGAGCCTCGAGCATTTTATAATGATTTAATTCAGGTGAAGCTATTTTTACAAAATCTGGTTTAAGCTCTAAAAGCTCACGAAGACTGCGAAGCCCGAAGGGTGAACAGCAGAACCAGCAGCCTTTAGAATGAACGTATTCCATTATGTCCTTATAAAAGCTTACAGGACACTCTAACTGCTGAAAACGTTCATATAAGGGAATGTTACCGGTTGGAAGTTTTACAAAGCCTGTTTTTGGATGCAAAATCTCATCTGCATAAACCCACTGGAACTTAATTGTATCCGCGCCAGAATCGGCAGCCGCATCAACAAGCTGGCAGGCCTTTTCGAAAGAACCTTCATGTGATGTTCCAATTTCTGCAATTATATTGATTCTGCTTTTTTCCATTTTTGCCTGCCTTTAGTTTTCGCTGCTTAAAAGGCTTTTGGAAACTGTTTCTGCCTTGTATCTGTTACTGAATATTGAAACACAACTTTGTGGAAGCCAGCCGCCTTCAAAGTAATACCAGTTTTCCTTAGCAGCATCAACTGATTTACCCTTTACCTGAAGGATTTCACCCTTACGGCAGTGGCCGACAGTACCAGCACCCCATTCGTCAGTATCTCTGAAAACTGCATAAGGCTCGGTAACAACTGCCCACTCTACATCAGGTGCCAGAGCCAGCGGATGTGAATTATCAAAAACAATTACTTCTGAAGATTTTTTCTGGCAGGAAGAAAATAAACAAGCCAGAACAAGGATTACCAATAAATACAGATATTTATTTACTTTCATTTTCACACCATTTTTTAACTGCTTCATATACAGAAAGATCAGAATCAACAAAATTAAGCTTTGGAATTTCATCAAGAGCTACCCAGTTATAATCTGTATGCTCTGTAAGAACGAAACGTTCAGTCATTCCATCATGAGGAAAATGTACTTCAAGCACATCCAGGGTACACGGCTTATCGCGGTGAGTAAAGGTTCCCGTTGTAATTTTTCGGCCAACGCTTACAGTTACACCAAACTCTTCCTGCATTTCGCGGATTACGGCAGTTTCAAGATCTTCACCATCTTCAATTTTTCCACCAGGAAATTCCCAGCGTCCGCCCATATCACCTGTCATCTGGCGTTTTGCAATAAATATTTTTCCATCCCTATAATCAATGCAGGCAATAGACCGGCTCATAAACTACCTCTTAACCTCCGCAGAAAGCTCCTTTTCGGTGCCCCCCGCGTTCAAAATAACATCTACACGTATTATATCATAATCTGTAAACTTTGTGCGAATATACTTTTCACCCTCGTCGTACACAAGCTGCCCGTTACGTTTGTCGCCAACCTGATTATTAGGGTCTATAGCAAAAAACTCCGCCGCCACCGGCACAGGGGCAACATCTTTGCTGCGGCTGCTTCGCTTCATTTGAAGGGAAACATACACCTCTTCCTCGTATGAAAATGCAGTGAGTTCAAAATTAATTCCCGCAAGCGTTGTACCCGCCCGCGTTTTATTCAGCCCTGTGTAAATCCACGTAGCGCCCACAAAAAAAATCAAAGCAAAAAAAATGTAACGGTTCTGTTTAGTAAAGAAGATACGGAAGCCGCGGACAGGCTTCATTTTACCGGCATAATAATCTTTTACCAGCTGAGGCGCTTTTGCAATTCGTTCCTCGCGGTTATAGTAGTATTTCAGCTTTTTATCTGCCTCATCATCAGGCACAAATTCTTCAACGTCTTCAAACATTTTAATTCTTTAATATTGCATCAATCAGGTTATCAGTTCTATACCAGACAACCCGGGCCTTATCCTTTTCCAGATAAAGTGCTGTAAGAATTCCGTCCTGTGAAAGACACATCGTATCAAAAACAATATTTGAATGAACAGCCTTAAAATGACGGCGAAGAATTCTCTGACTTTCGCTTTGAATCATTTCAATATTAAAACCGTCTTCTGTTTTTACAATAAAGAACTTCCAGCCGTTTCTGGTAACTCCAAGAAAATCATAAGGAATACGGTATGTAAGCTTACTGTAATCAGAAACTACAGATTCTTCATACGGTGGAACAGAAACAGGCTCCTCGTAGGTTCCGTTTTCTATATTCAGCGGATAAAGCAGAGTCTGGATATAGTTAATTCCCGACTGTACCTTAGATTCTTCGTCAATATATGTAGAATAATAATCAATCTGAACATAAAGTCTGTAAGAAACAGGGTCTGGCACTACATTCTGTATTGTAAGGAAGATATCTGTCTGTTCATCCTTATCTGCAGAAGAAGGCGCATCGCGTGTAGTTACCGGAATCATATACTTTAAAAATCCGTCGCTTGCAAACCAGTATACTAAAAGTCCTTCAGAAGAAGAGGCAACAACTACAAGCTCGTCTTTTGAGGTTGTATAGATATTTTTAATGTATGGGAAAGGAGTTCCGCCTGGTCCCTGCTGACCGATATAATCTACAGAAGAACCGTCACGGGCAAAACGAAGCACTGTATGACTGTAAAGTGTGGTACCGTCATCGCTTTTTTCCTGTCTGTCCCACGGAATTGAACATACTGTATATACATTTTTGTTGGAATCTACAGCAACCATTCCCGGATAATCAAAAGGATAAGAGATTTCATGATGAATACTCTTGTCCGGTCTGTTTGAATTGTCGAGAAGTCTTGCTGTCTGAGAATCTTCATTATAAAAAAGTGTTAAAAGGTCACCGTAGGAATTAAGCTCAAGGATTTTCTTTGATTCACCGTTTACCAGATAGAAAAATCCGTCCTGCATGGCTATGCCAAAGCGAACCTCTCCTACATCATTTAAATCTGAAATACTAAGCTGTTCCTCAAAATTTCCGTAAGGAAGGGAAAATAATTCTGTTTCGCTGATCGACTGTACAGTTTCGTTTCCAAGGCAGGAAGTAAAAAGAATACCGATTAATAAAAGCCCTGCAATAAGTAAAGTTTTTCGCATAATACTATTATATAAATTATTGAATACTTTGTCACATATTTTAGGCCACACGGATTGGAAACAGCTAACGCTGTTTCTTTTTTAATTTTTTTTCTTGTCGTTAATAGCAATAATATAGTAAATTTAAATAATATAAGGTATAATAGAATATCTAAAATTACTTAATTAAGGAAAAAAACATGTTTATTGATAAAGTTCTTACCGCGATTTTCGGAACACAGAATGACCGCGATGTAAAAGCCCTTATGCCAATTCTGGCCGCTGTAAATGCTAAAGAAGAATGGGCAAAATCCTTAAAACCAGAAGAATTCCCGGAACAGACAAAGAAATTTAAAGAGCGCCTTGCAAACGGCGAAACTCTTGATGATATTCTCCCGGAAGCCTTTGCACTCTGCCGCGAAGCTTCATGGCGTGTAATTGGTGAACGTCCTTTTGATGTTCAGATTATGGGTTCTATCAATCTTCATCAGGGTAAAATAACCGAAATGAAGACTGGTGAAGGTAAAACTCTTGTTGCCGTTGCTCCGGCTTACCTTAATGCCCTTACAGGAAAAGGCGTACACGTAGTAACTGTAAACGATTACCTTGCTGGCCGTGACGCTGATTCGCGCCGCCCTATTTTCGCATATCTTGGTCTTACCGTTGGTGCCATTCTTTCAAATATGGATAATGAAGCCCGCAAAGCTTCTTATGCCTGCGATGTAACTTACGGTACAAACAACGAATTTGGTTTTGACTACCTCCGCGACAACATGAAGGTAGACCTTAAAGACAAGGTTCAGCGCGGCTTTAACTACTGTATCGTCGACGAAATCGACTCTATTTTGATTGATGAAGCCCGTACTCCACTTATTATTTCTGGTGCCGGCGAAGATGATACTTACAAATACCACGAAGTAGATAAATATGTTGGTGAACTTAAGGAAGTTGCAAAGGATCCTAAAACAGGCGAATACCCTGATGAAACCTTTATGACTCCGGAAGAGCGTGCTGCAATTGAAGGAGACTACACAATTGACGAAAAGTCTAAGCGTGTTTCTTTCACAGACAAGGGTATGCTCCACATCAACGACATTCTCCACAAGCACAATCTGATTACAGGTTCTCTCGAGGATGAAGAGAACTTTGAATACACTCACTACTTTACACAGGCCCTTCGTGCTCACCTGCTTTTCCATAATGATGTAGACTACCTCGTTCGCGACGGAAAGGTTGAGATTATCGACGAATTTACCGGTCGTGTTCTTGAAGGACGCCGCTATTCAGACGGACTTCATCAGGCTATTGAAGCAAAGGAACATATCCGCATTGCTCAGCGTAACCGCACAATGGCTACAGTTACCTTCCAGAACTTCTTCCGTATGTACGATAAGCTTTCCGGAATGACTGGTACAGCCGCAACAGAAGCAGTTGAATTCAACAAGATTTACGGTCTTGATGTAGTAGCTATTCCTACTAACCTTCCTGTAGCCCGCAAGGACGAAAATGATGAGGTTTACCTCAACGAAAAAGAAAAATGGGAAGCAATTGCAAATGAAATTAAGGAAGCCCACGAAAAAGGGCAGCCTGTTCTCGTTGGTACAGTTTCTGTAGAAAAATCAGAGCTGCTTTCTGCCCTTCTTACACGTAAGGGTATCCGCCACGAGGTATTGAACGCTAAAAACCATGCTCGCGAAGCTATGATTATTGCAGAAGCCGGTAGCAAGGGTGCCGTAACAATCGCAACTAACATGGCTGGTCGTGGTACTGATATTAAGCTTGGTGGTAACCCGGAATTCCGTGCTCAGAAGCGTGCCGGAACAAATGCTACAGAAGAACAGTACAAGGAAGCTCTTGCAATTGAAAAGGAAAACTGGAAAAAAGATTACGAAGAAGTAAAGGCTCTTGGTGGTCTTTATGTAATCGGTACAGAGCGTCATGAATCACGCCGTATCGATAACCAGCTCCGTGGACGTTCAGGACGTCAGGGTGACCCAGGACGCTCTAAGTTCTACATCTCTATGGATGATGATTTGATGCGTCTCTTTGGTGGTGAACGCATGAAGGCTATGATGAGCCGCATCGGTATGCAGCCGGGAGAGCCAATTGATCACCCATGGCTCAACAAGGGTATTGAAAAGGCTCAGCAGAAGGTAGAAGACCGCAACTTTGA
>CAMJNC010000125.1 GCA_946407195.1 uncultured Treponema sp.
CAGGTATCGAAGAGATTCAGGATAACGTAGAAAGTGTTCTCATTGAAAACAACGAGGTTGAAGTAGCAAAGGCCTACATCCTCTATCGTGCACGCCACGAAGCAATGCGCGATGCAAAGAGTCTTATGATTGATATCAATAAGACTATGGACGGATACCTTGCACAGAGCGACTGGCGTGTAAATGAAAACGCTAACGTAAACTTTTCACTCGGTGGACTTATCCTTCACAACTCAGGAACAATTACAGCAAACTACTGGCTTAACAATATTTATTCAAAAGAAATTGCAGAAGCACACAAAACAGCCGCTTTCCATATCCATGACCTTTCTATGTTCTCAGGCTATTGTGCAGGCTGGTCTTTACGTCAGTTGATTGCAGAAGGACTTGGTGGAGTTCCAGACAAAATCACCTCTACTCCAGCAACACACCTTTCTACACTTGTTAATCAGATTGTAAACTTCCTTGGAATCATGCAGAACGAATGGGCTGGTGCTCAGGCATTCTCATCTTTCGATACATATCTTGCACCATTTATCCGTGCAGATCATCTTACAGAAAAGCAGGTTCGCCAGTGCATCCAGAGCTATATTTACGGTGTAAACACACCAAGCCGCTGGGGTTCACAGGCACCATTTACAAACATCACACTCGACTGGGTATGCCCGGATGACCTTAAGAACAAAAAGGCTATCGTAGGCGGTAAGGAACAGGATTATACTTACGGTGACTGTCAGAAAGAAATGGATATGATTAATAAAGTATTCATTGAGCTTATGATTGAAGGTGATGCTAACGGACGCGGATTTGCTTACCCTATTCCAACCTACAACATTACACGTGACTTTGACTGGAACTCAGAGAACGCTAAGCTTCTGTTTACAATGACAGCTCAGTACGGAACTCCAAACTTCCAGAACTTTGTTAACTCAGATTTGAACCCAAGCGATGTACGCTCTATGTGCTGCCGTCTCCAGCTTGATAAGCGCGAACTCCGCCGCCGTGGTGGTGGTTTGTTCGGTGCAGACGAATTCACAGGTTCTATCGGTGTAGTAACAATCAATATGCCACAGATCGGATACCTCGCTAAAAACGAAGAGGAATTCTACAAGCGCCTTGATTACCTTATGGAGCTTGCTAAGGAAAGCCTCTGCACAAAGCGTAAGGTTATCCAGAAGCTGTACGACGGCGGCTTGTTCCCTTATACAAGACGCTACCTCAAGACCCTTGTAAACCACTTCAATACAATCGGTCTTTGCGGTATGAACGAATGCTGTTTGAACTTCCTTGGAGTTAATATTACAGACCCTAAGGGTAAGGCCTTTGCAGAAAAGGTATTGCAGCACATGCGTGAAAGAATGCAGGACTTCCAGGAGGAAACAGGAGATCTGTTCAACCTCGAAGCAACACCGGCAGAATCAACTTCATACCGTCTTGCACGCCACGACAAGGAGCAGTTCCCGGATATCATTACAAGCGGAACAAACGAACCGTTCTATACAAACTCTTCACAGCTCCCTGTTGATTACACAGCAGATGTATTCGAAGCGCTCGACCACCAGGAAGCACTTCAGACAAAATACACAGGCGGAACTATGTTCCACATCTTTATGGGTGAAGCTCTTAAAGACTGGAAGTCATGTGCAGACCTTGTTCGCACAATTGCAAGCAAGTACCGCATTCCATTCTTTACTGTTTCGCCAACCTACTCTATCTGTAAGGTTCACGGCTACCTCGTAGGACAGCAGTTCGAATGTCCTAAGTGTAAGGCTGAAAAGGAAAAGGCTCTTAAGGAAAAGCTTAAGGAGCTTGAAGCAGAAAGAGCAAAGGTTCTTGCAGAAAAGAACTAAAAAAACAAAAAAAAACATACAGATATTAAAGTTTTTGGGCCTCAGTGCCGAAAATTCTAGTGTCTGAGACATTGACAAACTACCTAATCCACACTATATTTAGTGTGGGTGTGAAAATTAAATAATTTGGGAGGAGAAAAAGATTATGGAAAAAAGAACACTTGCACAGATTGACGCAGAGATTGAGGAGACAAAGGCTCAGCTCAACGACGTTCATGGAACCGAGACAGAGGTTTACGCTCGCATCGTAGGTTACTACCGTGCCGTAAAGCACTGGAACAAAGGAAAGCGCGATGAATTCGATCAGCGCAAAATGTTCACTCTCGAAGCAAGCAAGGAATATGATATTACAGCTGCAGATCAGCCATGTGTTCGCAAGGCACCTGCAAAGATGTCTGCTGCAGAACCAGTAACAGATTTGAACAGCGTTACATACGAAATGTATACAAGACAGACATGTCCTAACTGTCCACCAGTAAAAGACTTTATGTCTGAGCTTGATATGCCAGGAAGAGCAATCGATGTAGACACAAAAGAAGGTCTTGCAGAGGCTGCAAAGAAAGGCGTATTCGCATCTCCTACAGTAATCTTCTACAACGAGGCTGGTGTTGAAACAGCACGCTGCCACAACGTTGAAGAACTCGAAGCTGTATTCAACAAGGTAAAAGTTACTGCATAATGTCAGATCTTGACCTGAATAAACCTGCGGGCGTACTTGTTAAAACCACTTGCGTGGATTTTCCAGGACGTGTCGCAGGTTCTTTTTTTCTTAAAGGCTGTAATATCCGCTGCCCTTACTGCTATAACATCGGGCTTGTTCTTAGCGACAGTGAAATACCTGCCGGAACACAAACAGAACCGCTGAATACAGTAGCAGAGCTTTTTGCTCACCTTGAAAAAAGGCAGGGTATATTAAGCGGCCTTGTAATAAGCGGCGGAGAACCTCTATTAAATCCTTATACTCCTGTAATAATCCGCAAGGCAAAGGAGCTTGGTTACAAAATCAAAATTGATACAAACGGTACCCTGCCAGAGAAATTAAAGTCCCTTATAGAAGATGAAGCTCTTCGTCCAGACTTTATTGCCATGGATATTAAGACTTCGCCGGCCCGCTACTCTACACTTATCTGTGGTGAAAAGTCTTCCTTTTTTGGAAATAATGATTATTTCCAGAAGGTTCTCCGTGAAAGCGTAGAGCTTGTAGCAGCCTACCCGGCAGATTCCCGTGAATGGCGCACCGTTCTCGTTCCAGGTCTTGTTACAAAAGAAGACATAGCCTCTATGGCAGAGCTTTTACCACAGGATGCCAGCTGGCAGTTTGCCCAGTTCTTAAATCAGAATTGTCTCGATCCATCATATAATGATATCTACCCTTACAGCGATACAGAAGCCGCAGAGCTTATTGATTACGCAAAAACCTTAATTCCTGGCGCAAGCCTCAGATAAATTTTTGTTGTTAAAAAAATATATTCGGTTTATAATATTTATTACTACTTGGGATTCAGGAGTTATTATGAAGAAAATATTAATTATACTTGCAGCTTTTGCAGTTCTTTCAGTATCTGTTTTTGCTGCCGATAACAACAGCGCATCTGCACCAGCCAGAACAGAAGGCAAATGGACAGAAATGTCATATGTAAACGTACCGGTACTTAAGATACTTGAAGGTAAAGACGGCTATGCAGTAATTTACCAGAAAAATAAAACTGGAGTTGGAAACGTTGTAATTCCAAAGAAATGGGGAAAAGGAAATGAAGAACAGCCACGTAAGCTTAAGTTCCGGGCCGTAAAAACTTCACTTGGTGCTTATATGACAATAGTAAAGGATGGCGGCGAGTTTAAGCGCGTAATTCTTTCAATTCCTATGAACAAGAGTAATTCAATCTGGGGTATGGTTGATTCCCGAAAAAATATGGAAGGAGCCGATAAAGATACTCTGGAAGACTTGGAATTCTAGACCGAAATACGGTATTATAAAAGAGGGTTTTGAAACCCTCTTTTTTTTGTTTAAAGGATTTTTTGATGTTTGAAATACCTCAGAATACTACAGATGAATTTAAGTCTTTTATTGAAAATCATAATTTCTTTTTTATTATTGGACATAAAGAACCTGATGGAGACTGCATTACCTCCTGTTTAGGCATTGCAGCAATACTTGATCATTTTAATAAGCCTTATCAGCTGCTTAGTGCAGGACCATTTAAGCGTAATGAAGTTTTGCGCTGGCAGGAAAAGTTTTCCGACACTATGGAATTTCAGGATGAAAGAGAACGTAAGGCAAGCGGGCTCATTATTGCAGACTGTTCTGAGCTCAGCAGACTTGGTGATATTGACGGAGATTTAAAGGGTTTTGATACCTTTGTAATTGATCACCATAAAACAAGCGGTCTTGAAGATGGTATGAGAGGCTATGTTAATTCTGAAGCTCCCGCCTGTGCCTTTCTCGTTCAGCTATTTTATGAAGCACTTATTGGTTCTGTTCCTTCAGACCTTGCAAAGGATTTGTTTTTCGGACTTTGTACAGACACAGGCTTTTTCAGATTCCTGACTGAAAATTCTGCAGAGGTTTTCGCTGCTGCCAGCCGCCTTGTTAGTGATGGGGCAAATCCAAGAACAACCTACCGTGAAATCAATTCCGGTAAGCCCTATTCTACCCGTAAGCTTCTTGGCATACTCCTTGGCCGCGCAGAACGCTACCTTGACGGTAAACTTGTAGTAACTTATGAAACCTTAGATGATACAAAAAAATGGGGAATGGAAGGACGTGATTCTGATTCCCTTTACCAGCTTATGCTGAGTGCTAAGGGTGTTGAAGCTGTAGTATTCCTTCGTCAGGACACTCTTACTACCTGTACCGGCGGTTTCCGTTCTCAGGATAAAATTGATGTTTCTGTTGTTGCTGCTAAATTTGGTGGTGGCGGCCATAAAAATGCCAGCGGCATGAGCTGTAACGGCCGTGTAGAAACCCTTATTCCTCAAATTGTAAAAGAATTTGCACGGGTAATGTAAAAATCATTCCTCAGAATTATTAACGGATTTTCTCTTTTTGGGTAATAATTAACAAAACGTCAAAATTTTAACGGCATCATTAATTATTTTTAAATATCAAAGAAAAAAAGACAAAAAAAAATCCGGATGCATAAGCACCGGATTTCTGGATAGCGACTAATGGGATTGAACCATTGACATCACGGATATGAGCCGTGTGCTCTACCAACTGAGCTAAGTCGCCAAAAGATGTATTGATATTATCATTTTGCAGGATTCAGGTCAAGTATTCAAAGGGTTAAAAATAGTAAAAATTATAAAACTTCGTCATGTCTTTTCTGCTTGGCATATTAATTGCATATAAAGGGAAAAATCTAATGACGAGGTAAAATATGAAAGCAACGGAACTCAATGAACTGTCGGAACAAATGTACTGCGGAAAAATCAGCGAAAAGCAAATGCTTGAAAAAATCTGCAGCTTTGTTATTTACAATTACCCTGTTTTTGGACTTCAAAAATATGATGAAGATTTCAGACAGGACGTACTGTTAAGCCTGATTGAAAAAGGTCACCGTTTCCTGCATCAATTTAATCCTGACTTTGGCGATTTTTTTACGTTTCTTTACTGCTATATCTGTACAATCATCAATACCAAAATTAAACGGCAGATGATACTTTCAATCAAGGAACGGATTAATTTTGAGGAATGTATTCTTCAGCTCGAAGAAAAGGAAGAAAAATATTACCGCATTGATTTTAATAATTTTGAATTACCAAAAGTACCCTACGCTCCTCCTAAAATACCAGCAGAAGAAATTCAGCAGTCTTTGAAGGCATTATCATTAAAGCACCAGAATAAAAAAATTCTGGTTTTAGCCTTAAAATCATCCTATTATCTTACTGATGAACAGATAAAACGAATCTGCCGTATTTCAGGAATTAAAACTGAATATTTTTATAGCCTGATTCAGCAATGTAAAGACAGCCTGGATAATAAAAACAAAAGAAGAAACCTTGTTCAGCAGCGAAGGAATTTTGCCTATTATCATCATAAAAGGTATAAAAAGCTTGTACAGAAGATTGATGATGACTTGGAAGCAGAACACATGGAAACAATCAGAGAAAAATATAACAGCATGGAAAAGAAACACAGACGAAACTGGAACCGTCTCAATGATGCATTTGAAAAAGGTTATATTTATCTGAGACCTACTAATCTTACTGTTGCAAACCTTATGGGAATGTGTGAGCGGCAGGTTAATTATTACATTAACTGTGCTAAAAAAGAATCCAAAAAAAATAAAAAGGAAAAATCAATCTGAAGTAAATTATTGTTCAGAAGCAGGATTTTCATTATATTGTATTCATGAAAATTTACTTAGCAACTGGAAATAAAAATAAAAAAAGAGAAATGTGTGAGCTTTTACCGGAACACACTATCCTTATTCCTTCAGATGAAGGTATTGATTTTGATCCTGATGAAACAGGAACAACCTTTTACGAAAACAGTCTGATTAAGGCACGTACACTTTACGATATTGTACACTGCCCTGTAATTGCAGATGATTCGGGAATTTGCGTAGACGCCTTGGGTGGAGCGCCTGGCATTTTCTCTTCAAGATATGCCGGACCTTCCTTTATGCAGGGAAAACCAGACGGCACAAAAATCAGCCAGGAAGAACAGAATATTTTCCTCATTCAGCAGACAAACGAAGCTATTGCAGGCGGAAAGCTCCCTGCAGGTGCATACCTTCACGGAGAACGCAGCTGTCATTATACCTGTGCTATGGTTATGTACTGCGGTACAGACCGTCTTTTTGTTGCTCAGGAAACCTTTGAAGGCGCTTTAATTGACGATATTTCAAAGCAGGCAGGCAGCGGCGGCTTTGGATACGATCCTATAGTTTTCCTCCCAGAGTTCAATAAAACAGTTGCAGAGCTCACTCCAGATGAAAAAAATGCTATTTCACACCGCGGTAAGGCTGTAAGAGCCCTGAAAAAAATAATTGAAATTTTATAAATTTTTTCTAAAGTATTCCTCCATATCAGCCGATATTTAGTGTAGAAGTGTCATGACTGTATCGACTTCGTAGAAGCAGCGGTCAGACGTTTCGGGCAAAAATGTGTAGATGTAGCCTTGTAAAACATTTACGCATTTTTGCATCTTTTTTTACAGAAGAAAGGATTCTTCTGCTCACATTCCAAGGAGGAATATTATGGTTATCAA
>CAMJNC010000126.1 GCA_946407195.1 uncultured Treponema sp.
GATGAAGAAATAGAACAGAAGTTTAATCCTCATATTCTGCTGAGACTTTCAAAGTGGATTAGGCCTTATACAAAATGGATGGTGCTTTCATGTGTAATCATGCTGGTATCGTCTGCAATTTCTCTTTGCAGTCCATACCTTACACGTATGGCAATTGATAAGGCAATTCCAACAGCTAACTATCGTTTGTTAGTTATAATCTCTTCAGTGCTTCTTTTTTCAACCCTGATTGTAAGAATTCTGTGGGCAGAAAAGCTTAAGATAATGACTCGTGTAGCTCAGAAGATTATCGTAAACATCCGCCATGATGTTTTTACAAAGCTCCAGTCGCTGCCTTTCAGTTATTTCGACAGCCGCCCTCACGGAAAAATTCTTATCCGTGTTGTAAACTATGTAAACTCACTTTCAGATTTACTTTCAAACGGAATTATTCAGCTGATCTCCGATCTTTTTACACTGCTTGTAATTATAGGCTTTATGATTGCAATTGATGTAAAGCTGACTCTGGTTTGTATGGCAGTTCTTCCAGTTCTTTTTGTAATTCTTTTTTCTATGAAGAAAAAACAGCATGAAGCATGGAAGCAGGAAAGCTACAAGCGTTCAAACCTGACAGCTTATCTTTCTGAAAGCCTTAACGGTATGAAGGTTACTCAGAGCTTTGCACGCGAAGAAGTAAATCAGGGAATCTTTGATGAGCTTTGTCGAAAGTGTAAAAAGGTATGGATTCATGCCGTAAACATTAACAATATCATCTGGCCTTCTGTAGATATTCTTTCTACTTTGGGAGTAACTCTGGTTTATCTTGCCGGAATCAACTGGCTTGGTGAAACTGTAACAATTGGTACTCTTGTAGCATTTGCAGGTTATATCTGGCGCTTCTGGCAGCCGATTCAAAACCTTGGTAACTTTTATAATTCCATGGTAACTACCGGTGCTTATATCGAGCGTATTTTTGAGCTTCTTGATGAAGATGATGATATTACTGACAGACCTGGAGCAAGGGAGCTTCCGCCTATCCGTGGTCATGTACAGTTTGACCACGTTGATTTTAGTTATGAACCGGGAAATCCAATCTTAAAGGATGTTGATTTTACGATTACTCCTGGTATGACAGTTGCAATTGTAGGCCCTACAGGTGCTGGAAAAACAACTATCGTAAATCTTTTGAGCCGCTTTTATAATGCAGAAAAGGGCAAGATTCTTATTGATGGAATAGATATCCAGGAGCTTTTGATTAAATCTATCCGTAAACAGGTTGGCGTTATGCTTCAGGACAGCTTCCTTTTCAGCGGAACCATAATGGAAAATATCCGCTATGGTCGTCTTGATGCTACTGATGAAGAATGTATGGCTGCAGCAAAGGCTGTACAGGCACATGAATTTATTTCTGCCTTCCCGGAGGGCTATAACAAAGTGCTTTCGGCTAATGGAGGAGGCTTGAGCCAGGGACAGAAGCAGCTGATAAGCTTCGCACGTGTACTTTTAAGTGATCCACGCATTCTGATTCTCGATGAAGCAACCTCTTCTGTAGATACTCACACGGAAAAGGCTCTTCAGCAGGGACTTGGCGAGCTTTTGAAGGGTAGAACAAGCTTTATTATTGCGCATCGTCTTTCTACAATTCGCAATGCAGATGTAATTTTCTTTGTAGATCATGGCGAAATTGTTGAACGCGGAAATCATAACGAGCTTATAGCGCTTGGCGGTCATTATGCTAAGATGGTAAGCGGGGTATTTGCGTAAAATACTTGAAAATAGGCCATTTTTGGATTATTCTTAAATTAGGAGTAAAAAATATGGTTTCAATAATTCTTGGTTTAGTTTTTATTGCTTTTACTGTTTTTGCAGTTTTGCCTATGGGACCGCTGTCCTGGGGCGCTGAGGTAATTGCATTTTTGAAGGGTGGGGCTCCTGTTCTTGCCGCATTAATCGGCTTAATCTGTCTGTTTATTGGTGCAGCTGATATCAAAGATAAAAAAGAAGCTAAAAAAGAAGACGCTTCTAAGAATGAGCAGTAAAATCATTGTATGAATTTAAATGATTTTCGTGCAAAGGCTTATGGCAGCGCTAATAAAGCTGATAATAAGCCTAATGCAGGCTCTTCAGATGATATAAAAGCCAAAGATAAAACTGAAAATACACCTTCATCTTCTCAGGAATTGGAAAACTCTGTTTCATTTTTGAAAACCGGAGGTCTTCTTAAGGTTCCTGTTGAACAGACTGCACCGGATGGTACCGATTCGGTTTACCGCCGTGTTGCAAAATTTCTTCTTTTAATTGGAGAAGATGAAGCGGCAAAAATCCTTCCTCATCTTTCCGAAACTCAGATAGAAAAAATAATTCCCGAGATTGCTTCAATCCGTACTGTAAGTAAGGAAGAAGCAGCTGTAATTCTTGAGGAATTCAACGGACTATTAAACAAGGCACGCGAAGAGGGTGGCGTAGAAACTGCCCGCGAGATGCTCGAAAAAGCCTACGGAAAAAAACGCGCAGACGAGCTTCTTAAAAAAGCAATGCCTCTCGAAGGTAAGATTCCTTTTAATTATCTTCGCGATGCAGATAACGAGCGTGTATACCTCTTGATTAAAGATGAAAATCCAGGTGTGCAGAGCATGGTGCTTTCTCACCTTGAACCGAAAAAGGCTGCAAAAATAATCAACCTTATGACTCCCGAAGAAAAAAAGGAAGTTGTAATGCGACTTGCAAAAATGGAGCCTGTAAGCCCGGATGTACTTCGCCGCGTAGATCAGGCAATGCATGAAAAGTCGCTGAATCAGACAGTTGAAAAAGCAGAAAATATTGATGGAAGAAATGCACTTGCCCAGATTCTTAAGAAGATGGACGTTGGTGCTGAAAATGATATTCTTACTTATCTTAGCGAAGATGACCCGGATTTAGGTCAGGACCTTCGAAGCCGTCTTTTTACAATGGACGATGTTGTAAAGTCAGACGACCGCTTTGTACAGGAAAAACTTCGTGAAATGCCGGAGGTAGACATTGCCTATCTTATAGCGGCAAAGCCGGATGATTTCCGTGAAAAAATTTTAAGTAACATTTCTGCGGGCCGCCGTGCTGAGGTTCGTGCCCAGGAAGATATCTTAAAACCAATGCGCCGTTCAGACTGCGAGCGCATAACGTCGGAGTTTTTCAGCAAGCTTCGTCGGGCATTCGAAGAGGGCCACTTAATAATACAAGACAGAAACGATGATGTGTTCGTTTGATTGAGGTTTTTAAATGTTCAATTTTACCGACTCAGCAAATATCGGCAAAGCCTATAAAGACTTTGTCCTTATTTCAATAGATGACCTTCCAGATTTTAAAGCAACCGGTGTGTATCTGAGACATAAAATAACCGGACTCGAGGTTTATCATATTTTAAAGGACGACAAGGAAAATCTTTTTGCCTACGCCTTCAGAACTCTGGACAAAACCTCTCGTGGTGTGGCACATATTATGGAGCATTCGGTTTTGTGCGGCAGCGAGAAATATCCGCTAAAAGAACCGTTTATTACACTTGCTTCTACAAGCTTAAATACCTTTTTAAATGCACTTACATATCCGGATAAAACTGTTTACCCTGGCGCTTCGGTTGTTAAAGCTGATTATTACAACATGATGGACGTGTACGGCGATGCTGTATTTTTCCCAAAGCTCGACCATGCTACATTTATTCAGGAAGGCCAACGCGTTGAGATGGACGAAAAGGGCAAGCTGAGTATTCAGGGTGTTGTTTACAACGAAATGAAGGGAAATTATTCTTCGTTCCAGCCGATAGCCTTCAGCGACCTTATAAGTGCCATGTTCCCTGAAAGCTACCCGGCCTTTGATTCGGGGGGAGATCCACTTCATATTCCAGAGCTTACCTACGAGGAGTTTCTGGATTTTCATCAGAAATTTTACAGCCCGGATAATTGTATTTTATTTTTATATGGCGATATTCCAACTTTTGAACAGCTTGATTTTATTGATGAACGGTTTATCAGCCGGCTTATAAAAAAATACGATTGCCGCGAGGGTGGAGCAATCTGCAACATAGATGTAACTTCAAAAAATCCGGTTATAAAACCGGAAATCCGCGAGCTTCAAAAGCTGAACTTTTTGAACGAGTCTTGTACGATTAAAACTTATGCGCCTGAAACAGGCTCTACCGGAAGTCTTGTTACGCTCAACTGGTATTCGGGCATTGCCGATATGGAAAAATACTTTTTGAGTGAAGCGCTCTGCGGAAACGACAGCTCGCCGCTTGCCCGCGCACTCAAGGACTCAAAGCTCGGCGATGACGTTCAGTTTCAGAGCTTTGGTCAGTTCAAAGAAGAGTTTTACACTGCAGGATTGTGGGGCGTAAAAAAAGGCGATGAGGAAAAGGTTTTCTGCTTAGTAGAAAAAACTCTGCAGGACATTTACGAAAAGGGTGTTTCACAAGAAGACATAGATTCCGCCGTAATGGGAATCGATTTTGCACTCAGAGAAGTGAACCGGTACTGGGGGCCATTCTCCATTCAAATTATGGAAAAAGCTCTTAAGGGCTGGTGCAACGGAGACCCTTGTTACACACAATTAACACCAATTACTTCATTTGAGAAAGTTAAAACCGCACTGCGCGCGGACCCGGACTATACTAAAAAGCTGATTAAAAAATATTTTCTGGACCCGGCTGCAGTTACCGTGCGTTTTATTTCCGAACCGTCGGATAAATATTTTACAGAACGCGAAGAGGCCGAAGCTATCCTTGTTTCAAAGCTCGAAAAAAGCGTAGACCGTGCACAGCTTAAAAAAGACCTCGACGAGCTTCATGCTTACCAGCAGCACATTGAGACCGCAGAAGAAACCGCCTGTATTCCGACTACAAAAATCAGTGAGCTCGACCGCCGCATAGACATACCTCATACAAACCTGGAGTTTGTAAAGGGTGCCGACAATTCCGACATTCCGCTTTTCATCAGCCAGGAAGAAACAAACGGAATTTTTTATATAGATGTCCTGTTCCCGTTCGATCAGCTGCCGCCACAGTACTTGCAGCATGTTCCATTCCTTGCAGATGTAATAACCAATCTTGGCTGGAACGGAAAAGGCTGGGACAAGTGTACGGCTGAATCCTCTTGTATTATGGGCGACATCTGGGGAAGAACCTTGTGCGGCACTGTTCCAAATGTACCTGAGTGTCTTGATGAGGCCGACAAATACCGCGACTATAATTTTTGTGGACGCAACTGGATAGGGCTGATTTGTAAAGCACTTAGCGAGAGGGCGGAAGAAGCGCTCGACATGCTTGCAGAGATTATTACGAAGATGGACTTTAAAGACCATAAGCATCTCGAAACTTTAATCGGTGAACTTAAGGCCGAAAAGAAAAATGGCTTAATTTCTAATGGCCGCGAATATGCCCAAAAGCGCGCTCGTGCTGCCTGGAGCCCGAATCTTGCCTTGAACGAGATAATGTGGGGTGTGAGCCAGCTTCATACTGTAGCAAACTACAAAAAGCACGAAGCAAAAAAACTGCTTAAAACCTTTGCCTGGATGTACAGCGAATGTATAAAAGCCGGTGGAATCATTCATATAACTGCAGATGAGGAATCTCTTAAAAAACTTCGTCCTCTGCTTGGGGACTTTGCTAAAAAAGCCGGCCTCACAAAGCTTGTTCCAGTTCATAATTATACTATGGACGAGCTCAAGCCTTATATCAGTCAGTATGCTGATGCTGCCTCTGGAGAACTTCAGTTCCTTAAAGTCAGCGGACAGACTGGTTATGCCGCTGAAATCACTCCAGCTTCTGATTACCTTACAAAAGAAGCTGCAGCCGAGACAATCTTTTCTGCCTGGGTTTCGAGTCATACTCTCTGGGATAAAATCAGAACTACAGGTGGTGCCTATGGTGCAAGCTGCTGGGTAGATAATATAGAAAAACAGGTAATAATGACTACTTACCGCGACCCGACTCCGGAAAAATCTCTTCAGGTTTATCTGGATTCCCTCAAGGAACTTTGCAGTACTCCAATTCCAAAGGAAGAGGTAGAAAAAACAATTGTTTCTACCTACGGAAATGCAATTGTACCAGCTTGTCCTAAAGACCGCGGTGCACGCAGCTTTGAAGGAATGATGTATGGAAATCCTCAGGATTTCAAGCAGAAGAGGGTAGATAATATTCTCAAAGTTACGGAAGAGGATGTAGAAAAGGCTGCAGACAGAATTTATGAAGCATCAGTTAAAAAATGCTCAAAGGCTGTTTTCTGCAGTAAAGCAGATATAACAGAAAAATCAAAAAAAATTGCTGGAAATATTATAAAAATTCCTTTATAATATCTTGAATACATTCCATAATAAGGAAGGAGTTGCAGGTTATGGATAAAAAAACAAAACAGTGCGTTAAAATGCTTAGAGATTTAGTCTCTGATGTTCAGGGTGCGCCTTTTCCTGGTGGAGAGCTTAAAAGTGAGCTTTATGAAATCTGGTATGAACATGCTCAACGTGCAGCAGTAGAGTGCTTTGAGTATTTGAACGACAACTTCCCTGAAGAACAGAAGGAACTTAATAAATCTATCGATAAATTATTTAAGTAATTCTGCTGAATCATTAATAAGTAAAAAGTATCTGATTTTTATAGAAAAATGCCGTTTTGAAGCTATAAGGTTTCAAACGGCTTTTTTGTTTTGAGCATTAAAGCATTAAGTTTTTTTTCTAAATACCGACAATATAAGAGAATAGGTTTCTTATAAAAGGTTTTTTAAGCATGAAGTCGAACACAAAGATATCAAATGACTATAAATTCGGATTAACCGGAGCAAAGAAAAAACTCGGAATTAACAACTGGCGCTTTGTTTTTAATGGAGTTAATACTTCTACAGGCGCAGAACAGATGTTCTATATTGAGTTTGAAATGCTCAATCCATGGACTTCCAGCGATGCTGTTCAGTTAGGCTTTAAGCCGCGTGTAAGCATTTCGGCAGAAGATTTGCAGTATGCCCTTGCCGGAACTGATTCTGCCAAAAATCTTTCTACAGAAGCTATTGTTCAGCCTTCTTATTGTGCTGT
>CAMJNC010000127.1 GCA_946407195.1 uncultured Treponema sp.
GCCTCAGGTGAACTTATTCCTTCCGGCGATTCAAATACAGTAAAAATGTGGGTCTATGCTACAGATGATGATGCTGGAGACGGAACTTCAATTCTTAAGAGTTATCCAGCAAGCAAGTCTTTTGTTGTAGATAAGGATAATCCATACTTTGACCAGAATTCTCTTAAACTTGTTCAGTATGAAACAAATGCTACTGGAGAAGGTGATGTTGTAGCCGAACAAAAATATATTGAAGGTATGAGCATCAAAGGTATCTGGTGGCTCACCGGCGATATAAAGGATGATAATGCTGGTATCAGCATAATAAGTGTAAAAGAAGATGAAGGGCAGGATGTAGAAAAAATTAATACTGCTATCCCTGAATTAACTTCTGGTAATTACCAGTTTAGACAAGATAAAGTTACAATTACAACTGAAACACCAAACCGCGATATATATAATTATAAAATGAAAATGAAGGTTGGTAATGCAAGTGGAGTAGGCAGAAATACCTTTAGAATTACTGTTACAGAAGCTAAAGACAATAATCCTTTGTCTACTTATAAGGACTTTATGATTAATTATGATAATCAGGCTCCTGCCATAGCTGCCCAGACTCATAATAAATTTAATATATCTAAAGAAGTAAAGAACTCTAACGGCTACTATTATCTGACTTCTGCTGCTTATGAGAACTATGATAATGATACTGGTGTAGAGCGTATTGCAGTTTACTTTACAAGAAACTTGAATGGAGAAACTTATGTATTTGACCCTATGTACAAGAGGGGCCAAAAGGTTGGTAATAATGATATTACAAAGCTTGCTACTGTAACAAATGGTAGTGGAATTAAACTTGATTCCGCAGAAGGTGGAGATAATCTCTATTGGGGATCGACAACCGCAAGTAAGATTGAAGCTTCAACCCTTACACTTTCTGCAAATGCTGCAAGTTATGTTCATGTTGGAGGCCTTGCAAAGGTAAAGGGTGTAGTATATAGAATTACTTCTGTTTCAAATAATGAAGTTACACTTTCTGGAGAACCAGGAGATTCTACAGAAGATACTGCTGTTAGCTTTGCAGTAGCAAGCATTATAGATAATACAAGCGCCGAATCTGGAGGTACTGTTTCTGCCTATAATGCTGCTACAGGTTATGGATATGGTTATTGCAGTAACTATACCTACGATGATGGCGACTGCATAATGGAAAATCTTCATAAGGATGATTCAAAGAGCTGGACCTGGGAGCTTTGGGTTAATTCAAAGAATATTCCAGACGGCGATGTAGATATTCATTATGTAGTTTTTGATAAGGCTGGTAACAGTACATATGATCATGTTTCAAATGCCAGGGTAGAAAATAATACACCAAAACTGGTAAGCGTAAGCCTTGGTCTTGATACAAACCAGAATGGCAGCATAAGTGGAGATGAACAAGAAGATTATTTACCTGCCGGTAGACTTACAAAACCTGGCCGTTATGCAGATGCCGCAGATGAAATTAATATTTCTGGTATAACAGTAAAAGGTGCAATGAAGATAATTCCAGAAATTGTTGGTGGTAACGGCGAACTCTATTACCGCTGGAAGACAAAGACAAAAACAGGCTGGACAGAAGAATCTGAAAAACTGATGGATGGTAATGATAATTACGACGATGAGGACAGAGACGAGACAAATAATTATATAAATAATGGAGTTCTACAAACAAACGCAACTTCCGGAATAACTCATAGTGTAGACTGGCTTATTACAAACTCTGTGGAAAACTGTGATGACTATTCAATAAGCTACGAAATCTGGGATACTACAGAAGGAAAGACAAAATTCTCTAGTTCTAACAAGGTAAGTATAAATATTTCAGATATCAAACTTAGAGTATATGATGAAGAAGCTCCAGAAGTAAAAATCAACAGCTTGCAGGCTGTAACCGGGCAAGGACATCTGGATCAGTATTCTACTGATGATGATGTAAATAATTTGCCGGCTGCAACATTCAATGGAACCGGATTAAAGGATAAAGATTCTAAGGTTTCTGGAAAAGTTGTCTTTACAGGTATAGCAAAAGATAACATTGTTCTTACAGATTTGTATCTTAAGATTGAAAAACTAAGTGGAATTACAACTTCTACTAAAGTAGCAACCTATGACAGAACTCATGCAAAATGGAATAATGCTGCTGATACTGACGACTTTACAAAGGTTGGTTCGCTTGCTTCTGATGGCTACGAATTCGACTTGTCTGACAACGAATTTGATATTGAACATGGTCACTCTGTAAAATGGACTTTAACTTGGGATACAGAAAAGATTACTAATATTGCAGATACAGAGATTAATGTTCAGGTTCTTGCCCATGATGATGCTGTACATGCCGGACATGATGATGGAAATTTAAGCGGTAATGCAAACCAGAAAGTGGATGTTGTACCGTATATTACAGTCTTTAATCGCCCGAATGCAAAAACAAACACACATCGTTCACGTCGAGGTAAGTACCAGGTTGTAGTTGGAGAAAATCTTGAAATTGAAGGATTTAATTTACCAGGCAATACAGCAGGTTCAATAAAGCTCCAGATTTCAAACAATAAGAGCAATGACACAGTAAAAACTGCAATTAATCCAACAACCGACAGTGGCATTCATAAAATGAAATTCACTGCTCCAGAAACATCGGGTTACATAAAGGTTGTTACTAATGGTGTTTCGTCAATAAATAATTTTAATGCATTAAATGCAATGGAAAGTGAATACTCTGGCGATGAATGGACAGATGATGTATATCTGAATGTTTGGAAGAATGATGAATACTTCTACTTCTCTAACGACCCGATTTCTCCGTCTATGGATAGATCTCCAAATGGCAATGGTCAGCACCGATTATATGGTGGATGGGGAACTCAAGGATCAAAAGTTTATGCAAGCTATCCGAGTACAACAGGAACTGGATCTTCAGGAAATGCTCCTGGACCAAACAATGGAGGCGGAACAGGAACAAGTTGTCAGGGCTCTTCAGGATATGGTGACCCGATTTCATATTACGATGTTGCAACAGATGCTTCTGGAAACAGATATAATGTTATTATAGACTGCTGGCAGGGATCCACAAATGGATGGGGCGGAAACTTTGTAATTAATAAGAATGGTGCGTCATACCATAATGGTTGTAATACGACAAATTATTCTTTAGGTGGCACAAATATGCGTCACGTAATTGAGAGAATGGGTGCTGGTGGTACAGCTCCAGATAATGCTAATTCCAGTGATGGATTAGATGAAATATTCAATCAATTCTTGAATCCTCGAATTGCTGTTTATGGTTCAAGTGCTTATATAACTTATTATGATCGTTATGCTAAATGTCTAAAGTGGGCTATGTCGACTCCTCCTGATAACAAAGATAATAATCCAACTACAAAATATGCAACAGAAGGTGTAATTACAAGCAGCACATATTCAACAAATCACTATAAAACTGGAGGAATGGTAGTTGCAGGTTATGATACCTTGCAAACTGGAGGCTCATTAACTAATCTCAATGTGGGTATGTGGTCAGACATTGCAATTGATACAACTGCTGGTAAACCGGTAATAGCTTATTATGATAGTACTAACAGACGTCTTATGGTGGCAACTTCAGCAAGTGCTGCATATCCAGTAAACTCTAATACACCAATCTTATCAGGAACTGCTACATCTGCAACTGAAGGAGATGCCTGGACTCGTCAGGTAGTCGACGGAAGTGCAACACCTCGTCTTGGCGAATATGTAAGCCTTGCTCTTGATGGTGGTAATAACATTCATATTGCATGTAAGGGAGCAAAAGAAGGTTCTCTTTATTATGTATATGGTGCCCGTACGGCTTATGGCTCATACACATGGACAACAGTTTGTGTAGATAACAATGGTAGCCCTGGAAACTGGACAGACATTAAACTGACAAATCCATCTGGCAGTGGTGCTGCTGCAGGTCCTGTGATTTCTTATTATGACCCTACAAATGATGCAACAGAAGATGCTGTTAAGGTTGCTTATCTTGAATCGACAACAAGTAATGAAACTGCAAACTGGGATACAATGACAGTACCTTGTAATACCTCAGCAACTGCAAACAGAATCACTCTTGCCCTGGATGTAACAGATGGTGCTAATTATACAGCTGATGGCACTAGTAATAACAGCAAGCTCGCCATCGGTTATGTTAGCAGCCGCTTCGACTGTGTATACCTGCGTAAAGAGTAGTAAATAATAACAGAACTTACCTGTTAAGGTAAGTTCTGTTATTATAAAAAAAGCAAGACGTAATTTTTTATGTGTTCGTAACTTCTATGCTTGTACAGTACTTGTTTCCTGAACGATTTCTTGAACCTGTTCAACAGTCATGTGCAGGGATTTTGCAATTATTTCAATCGTAACGCCGTTGGCAAAGAAATTTTTTACGGTATTAATGGTCTGCTGTTTTAATGCCTCAGCGGCGCGGAGATCGCCGTATTCTTCAACAATTCTACTTACCATGTCTACACCTCTTTCGTCCTGTTTGAAAAATCTCATACGAGTTGCTAATTCTTCATAATACATTTCGTCAGCGTTAGCTGTGGAAAAGTCGTGCATCAGTCTTCCTAAAGGATCATCGCCTTTATATTCGCCGTTGACGTACATTATATTACAATCGTCGTCGAAGGGCAAATTGTTTCCGTCCTTATCCTGGATATTTAGAATTTTGTTTACCCGATACACTGGTAGGCCTTTTTCAAAAATATCATGTTCCAGAATAAAAATAATATACAGATTCGGTAAATCTTTATAAGAGCCTCCTTTTTGAAGAGTATGACTATCCAGCATTGCCTGATGATATCTTATACGTCTTGCGCCGGCTCCTGCATCTGCCCTTTGAATTTCTATGTTGTATTCAGTTTTGAAGATATCTTCTGCGACAACATCAAGTTTTACAGACTTTCCGAACAGATTAGTTTTCTGAACTTGGGACATAGATTTTGTAACAGTCAGATCGTTTCTATTGAGAAGAATTCTGATTAATAGTTGGGTGGTTTCAATATCATCGCTAAAAACGGCAGACATGAACTCGTCATCAAAAAGCCTCATAGACCTTACTCTTGCCAGTATTACAGGATCGATATTGTCAAAAACAGTTTTTTCCATATTTATTAGCCTCCTATGGTTAATATAGGTTTGATATGTTATTTTTGACAAAAATTCAGAAAAAAAAGTAAAAAACTTTTCATTTTACTCTTCTCATTGCGAAAACGTTACCTTTCTTGTATGATAGAAAGAAGTATAAAATACAGGAGTTTATTATGTGCGGCATTGTCGGATATGTTGGAAATAAAAATGCGACTTCGGTTTTGATCCGGGCGCTTAAAAAACTGGAATATCGCGGATACGATTCTGCGGGAATTGCGGTTTATACTGGTGACGAAATTGTTGTAAAAAAAGTAAAGGGAATGCTTAAAAATCTTTCTGAGAGAATTACCGGCGAAGTAATTCCTGAAGGACTTAAGGGCAAAGAATATACAGACTACGAAAATAAGCTTGCGCTTAAGACTGATGAATTTATAAAGGGTAACCTTGGAATTGGACATACACGCTGGGCTACTCACGGTGAACCAAGCGATACAAACAGCCATCCGCACACAAATATGGACGGCACAATTTCTATCGTTCATAACGGAATTATCGAAAATTATGCTGAGCTCAAGGCTAAGCTGCAGTCTCAGGGTGTTGTATTCAAATCTCAGACAGATACCGAAGTTGTTGTTCACTTGCTCGACCAGAAGTATAAGGCAACCGGAGATATCTTTAAGGCTGTAATTGAAACTCTGCATGTACTCGAGGGTTCTTATGCGCTCGGTGTAATCTGTAAAAACTATCCGGACCGTATTATTGCTGCCCGCAAGGAAAGCCCTCTTATTGTAGGTCTTGGTAAGGGCGAAAACTATATTGCTTCTGATGTTCCGGCTATCCTTGAGCACACCCGCGATGTTTACTATCTTGGTGAGCGCGAACTTGCTGTTTTGTACAACGATCATGTTGACCTCTTTAACTTCGAAGGGGAGAAAATCATAAAGGAACCAAGCCATGTTGAATGGGATATGGACGCTGCTACAAAGGGCGGCTACGAGCACTTTATGATTAAGGAAATCCACGAGCAGCCTAAGGGGCTTACCGACACTATGCGTCCTCGTATTGTAAAGGATGCTTCTGGTAAGCCTGTTGATGTTTTCTTTGAAGAGAACAAGATGGATGATGCCTGGAAGACTTCTGACCGCGTAGTAATTACTGCCTGCGGTACTGCTTACCATGCTGGCGTTGTTGCAAAATATGCTTTTGAAAAAATTGCCCGCATGAAGGTTGATGTTGATGTTGCTTCTGAGTTCCGTTACCGTGACCCTATTCTGGACAAAAAAGATATCTTCATTGTAATTTCTCAGTCTGGTGAAACTGCCGACACTCTGAGCGCCCTTCGCCTTGCTAAGGAAAACGGCCTTAAGGTTGTTGCAATTACTAACTGCGTTGGTTCAACTGTAAGCCGCGAGGCAGATGATGTTATTTACACTCTGGCTGGTCCTGAAATTGCGGTTGCATCTACTAAGGCTTATACAACTCAGCTTTTGTGTCTTTACCTGCTTGCCATTAAGGCTGGTAAGCTTCGCGGTACTTTGAGTGATGAGGAGGCTACAAAGCTCTTGTGCGAACTCGAAGAGATTCCTGCAAAGATTCAGCAAATTCTCGATGGGAAGGAAGTAATTCAGAAGTTTGCGGCACAGCAGTTCAATAAGGACAAGATTTTCTATATTGGCCGTCAGTTTGATTCAGCAACTTCTCTGGAAAGTGCCCTTAAACTGAAAGAGGTAAGCTACATGCATTCCGAGGCTTTTGCCGCAGGAGAACTTAAGCACGGCCCGATTGCCCTGATTGACCCACAGACTCTGGTTGTTGCAATTGCCAGCCAGCCTGCTTTGTACGACAAAATCGGTTC
>CAMJNC010000128.1 GCA_946407195.1 uncultured Treponema sp.
CACGTTGTGGAATTCCCTACCGCTACGAGTTCCCTCAAAAACTCAAAAATGGCCGTATCTTCCATCCCGACTTCCTTTGCCTCAATGTCAGGACTCGCCAGGAATATCTCTGGGAACACTTTGGCATGATGGACTACCCGGATTACGCCACACAGACTGCCGAAAAACTGAAAATCTTCGCTGAGAACAGTATCTTCCCAGGTAGAAATCTTATAATAACAATGGAAACCCAGCAAAGTCCTCTGAGTCCCCAACAAATAGAAAAGCTAATCAAAGAGTTTTTAAAATGAGGACATTAACTACAGGCGGGCCTGTTCCGTTGCCACAAAATTGCGGAGAGCCCGCTATTTTGAAAGAACTCACTTTTTGTTGGCCCGCACACCATTTTGCAGCCTTATTCCCAGCCTGCTTTTTTTTATTTTTCGCATATCTGCGGGCCGCAACTTATCACGCTTCTAAAAATTCACAAACAATTTTTCCATATAACACTTTTTTTCATTTACTTCCTTTGTGTTTCAGTTTATATTTTAAGAAATATATTTATGCAAAAGGCTGCGGGAAGCGCGGGCCTTTGCAAGGAGCAAAAAACTATGGATATTAAAGGAACTCAGACCGAAAAGAATCTGCAGACAGCATTTGCAGGTGAATCACAGGCACGCAATAAGTACACTTATTATGCAAGTCAGGCAAAGAAAGAAGGCTACGAGCAGATTGCAGCTATCTTCCTTGAAACTGCAGATAACGAAAAAGAGCACGCAAAAATGTGGTATAAGCTCTTGAACGGTGGTGTTGGAACTACAGAAGAAAACCTTAAGGCAGCTGCAGACGGCGAAAACTACGAATGGACAGATATGTACGACGGCTTTGCTAAAACAGCCCGCGAAGAAGGCTTTGAATACATTGCTAAGCTTTTTGAAGGTGTTGCTGCAATTGAAAAGCACCACGAAGAGCGCTACCGCAAGCTTCTTAAGAATATTGAAGACAAGATTGTTTTCTCAAGCGACGGAGATGCAATCTGGCAGTGCCGCAACTGCGGTCACATCGTAATTGGAAAAGAAGCACCAAAGGTTTGCCCGGTTTGCGCACACCCACAGGCTTATTTCCAGATCGAAGCACAGAACTATTAAAAAAAAGATTTTGCGTTAGCAAAATCAAAATCCGTGTGGCAAAAAAAAGCGCGACTCATTAAAAGTCGCGCTTTTTTTATATGCGTTGGTTATGAATCTTATTTTTCATCTGCTGCGCTTCCGTCAGCATATTCATAGCTGTATTCCGACATTGCAACGAGTTCGTTTACTGTTGTTCCGAACTTTTCTGCAACATCATATTCAGAAACCTTATTTACGTTTCCTTTTGCATCATACTTAAGAAGAGTTCTCTTAATTACCTGCTTATCAGAATTATAAGTAGTAATCTCATTAAGAGCGCCGTTTGTGCCATAGCGGAAAATAAGCGAAGTCTGCTTGCCGGCAAAAGCATCAAGTTGAGAAACAGAATCAATTGCACCAGATTCAGTGTAGTTGTATTCAATCTGCTCGCTCAATGAGCCGTCTGGGTTATATTCGTTTACAGAAACAGCACGGCCGTTGTCGTCGTACTTGTAAATTGTCTTCCAGATTAATGCGCCTTCGCCGTCATAGCTTGATTCATCGGCCAGAAGATTATTGTCATAAGTATAAATTGTGCGGGCGCGGAGGTTACCCTTTCTGTCGTATTCAGAAGCATCAACTTTAAGACCATTTTTATAGGCAAATGTGCTCTTCCATACAACTTCGCCGTCTGCGCTTGTACAAACCTGCTCTACAAGGTTTCCTGCAGAATCATATTTTTCTGTAATTGTATTGATTACAGCATCCTTTGGAGTAAGCTCAGAAGAAGATGTTTCTTTTCCGTTTGAGTCGAAAACATGCAGGATTTTTGAACTAGGTGTTCTGTATAATGTACCAAAGCGTGTCGCAATAGAAAAATCAGTTTCTGTATAAGATTTTACGTTACCTGTTATTGGTGCGTATTTAAAGATATCTGCTGCAAAAAGCGAAAGACTAAGGCCGGCAGCAAGTGTTAAAGCGAGAAGTTTTTTCATAAATCCTCCAAAGTATTTTATTTTATTCTTTAATTTGCTTATGCAATATTCATATTTTATACTATAATCTCAGAAAAGTAAAAGAAAAAGGAATTACCATGACAGCTCAGCAGTGGAAGTATTTTTGTGATTTTAAAGATGAGTTCAAAAGTAAGGTAGAAGAGTGGAAAAAAGCTGCCCCGGAACTTACTGCATTACAGAAAGAGGCAGCACTTTCTGCTAAAACTCCCGAATATCCGTTTGAAACTACTGTTGTTTATAACCGTTCTTTAGATGATATAACCCCTGAAGATGAAATTAAGCTTATAGTAATTGGAGATAACCCTGGAAAAGACGAGCAGCTTGCTAAAAACAACCGCTACCTTGTAGGCCAGGCCGGTAAAATTGCAGAGGGCTACTTTCGTAAGAATCCGGAGCTTGGAGTTGATTTCCGTAAGAACGTAATAATTCTCAATAAAACTCCGGTTCATAGTGCAAAGACAATTCAGCTCAATGCAATAGCAAAGCAGGGTGGCGAAAAAATTGCCAGCCTCATAAAAACCTCCCAGCTCTGGATGGCCGAAAAAACGGCAGGACTCCACGCCGCCCTAGGCACCGAGCTCTGGCTGGTAGGCTACTCTGAGCTTAAAGCACGCGGCATTTTCTGCCCGTACCGCG
Source organism: uncultured Treponema sp. (assembly GCA_946407195.1). Taxonomy (GTDB): domain Bacteria; phylum Spirochaetota; class Spirochaetia; order Treponematales; family Treponemataceae; genus Treponema_D. The sequence goes on from CAMJNC010000128.1 coordinate 2,741, forward strand.
ACGAGCTTAAGGCGGCCTGTACTCCTCAGGCGTGGGAGCGTGTTTACGTATTCCAGCATTTTTCAATGAACCGCTTTACTATAGATCTTGGCGATTTTATAAAGGCTGGTAAAAAAGAAAACGCCCCGCTGGAATCTAACATTCACGAGCTGGGCGTTCTTCACAGAAACGAGATATTTGGTTCTTAATTATTCTTTTTCTTCTGGGGTACCGGCGCTTTCTTCTGTGGCTTCCTGTTCAGCGGCAGCAGCTTCGTTTTTCTGCTTAAGAATAACGGCGCGGTTTGTGTAATGTACAAAGCTGAAGAAAAGAGTAACAAAGGCTGTAGACTCAATCAACAGAGCCATACCACGTCTTGCACCAAGGAAGTACGAAATAACAACCGAAATGCACAAAAGCACCTGAAGGAAGCAAAGCAGATACAAGGCACCCTTTTTAGAATAGCCCATATTTAAGAGCTTATGATGAAGGTGTGAACGGTCTGCAGACATAATTGGTTTTTTGTCGCGGATACGGCGCCAGATTGCGGCAATTGTATCGAAAACCGGGAAGGCTGTAATCACAAGCATAATGAGAAGCTTGTTAAACTCGAATACATTGCTTGAATCAAAGAGCGGGAATACAGAAATCATAAAGCCAAGGAACTGGCTTCCTGCGTCACCCATAAAAAGCTTAGCCGGCGGCCAGTTAAAGCAGAGGAAGCCGAAAACAGAAGCTGCAAGAATAAAGCAGAGAATAGATTCCGGATTTCCTGTAAGTGTATAAAGCACGCCAAGCGTAATAATAGTAGAAATTGAGAAGCTTCCACAAAGACCGTCCAGACCATCAATCAGGTTATAAGCATTAATAACACCTAAAATCCAGCAGAAGGTAATAATAAAACTTAGCGGTGTAGGAAGTACCCAGGAAAAAATCTGCTTAAAATGAAAGCCGTTGAAAACTACTACAGAAACTGCAATCAGCTGAACAATAAGCTTTGCTAAAGCAGGCAGTGTAAGAATATCATCAAGAAGTGCAAAGAGGAAAACAATAGTTCCGGCAATCAAAATAGGAAGAATTCTATTCAAATTAGCCGGGCTCGTTTTGATGATAAAAATTGACGAAGAAATTATAAAGCTCAGAAAGATTCCGACTCCACCAAGGCGAGGAATATTTCCTGAATGAATTTTTCGTGCGTTCTGATAATCATATAAACTGAATTTCTTACATAATTTAATGATTATCGGCATAGAGACTATAGATAAAACCCCTGCAAGGGCTATGAATATACTTTGAGACATATCGTAAAAATTATATAGTAAAGAAATTAAAAGTCAAGCAATAGCGGTTTTTCTTGATTTTACTTGAAGTGGTATGTTAAAATCTTGTTATTATGGTTAAGGTTGTTGTAATTGGGGCTGGAATTTCCGGTCTTTCAGCGGGTATTTATGCTGCCCGCGCCGGTTTTGATGTTACCATTCTTGAACAGCATAATATTCCAGGCGGACTTTCTACCAGCTGGAGTCGTAAAGGCTATTATTTTGAGGGTGGAATGCACTGGCTCACAGGCTCAAGCCCGAAAATGCCCTTGAACAAGGTTTGGCACGAAACAGGAGCACTGCAGGACAATAATCCGGTAGAAAACCGCGATCCGCTTTATAATCTTATAGACGAAAATGGCAAAACCCTTAGCCTTTACCGTTATCTTCCTCAAATGCAGAAGGCACTTATTGATTATGCACCGGAAGACAAAGCCAGAATTAAAAAAATGTGCCGCGAAATCAGGGATTTTACGAATTTCCATATGCCTGTTTTAGATACCCGGGGCTGTAAATGTAAAAATCCGGTAAAAATTAACCCGCTTGAGTTTATAAAAATGCTTCCTGCAATTATGCGGGTGCCACGACTTATTAATACAAGTTATATGGAATATGTTTCCAGGTTCAAAAACAAAAATCTGCGCCATCTTTTAAGCAGTGTAATCGGATACAGATACAACGCACTTTCTTTTATCTATACATTGGGCTCATTTGCAAGCGGTGATTGTGGATATCCTGCTGGCGGTTCCATCCGAATGGCTCAGAATATGCTTGAAACCTATAAAGCTCTCGGCGGTAAGATTTTGTTCCGCACAAAGGCAGAAAATGTTCATATAGAAGATTATGAAGTGAAGGGGGTTGTAACATCTGCCGGAGAAGAGCTCGAAGCTGATGCGGTTATAATCAGCCAGGATGCTCGTGCCGCTGTAGATACTCTTTTTGATACTATGATTGATGAGCCTTGGGTAAATACAATGCGTCATAAGGCTGTTACAGAGCAGAATATTTTTATTGGAATGGGCGTAAAGGCTGATTTATCTCGCCTGCCTTACTGCTGTGTATATCCGCTTGAAAAACCTTTTGAATATGCAGGCTGCAAATGGAAGGAGCTTCGTATTTACAATTATGCGGCTTATAAAGATCATGCTCCGGAAGGCTGTACGGCACTTACCTGTCTTTTGATTGGCGAAAGCTACGGCTTCTGGAAGGCTGCCAAGGCCGATGGAACTTATAAAGATAAAAAGAAGGAACTGGCTGATCTTTTTGTTAAGGCTCTGTCACAGTTTATACCTGAGGTGGGTGAGGCTCTTGAAGTGATTGATGTGGCAACACCTTGTACCTACGAGCGTTATACCGGCTCATATGAAGGCAGCTGGATGAGCGTATGGCAGAAGGGCGGAAAACAGTATAACTATCCGCAGATTCTGGACTCAATTTTCGGTGTTTACTTTGCAGGACAGAGAATTCAGATGCCGGGAGGTCTTCCAATTGCGGTTTATACAGGACGGCAGGCTGTTCAGTTCCTCTGCCGCGACTTTGGCGAGGAGTTTGTTTGATTTTCTTGCCAATCGGTAAAATTGTGCTAAAATAAAAATATAGTTAAAAGTTTTTTCGAGGAGAGTTTGAAAAACTATTAACCTATAAAAGGAGTGATTTTATGGGAAAGAAAGTTAGCATAATGAGCTACTTGTATCTTATTGGTATGGCACTTGTTGTAATTGGATTCTGCTGCCCTATGTTCAGCGGTTTCCTTGGAAGCGCAAATGGATTCAAATTCATCAATTTTGATAATTCTGGATTCGTTACAATTGGTGCTCTTCTTATTATTGCTGGCGCAATTGCAGGCGTTGTTGCTTGTTTTGTTCCACAGCTCAGTGGTCTTAAACTGATTTTTGCACTTTGTGTACTTGCCGGAGCTATTGTTCTTGTAATTGGCTTTACAACAAACGGTGGTATTTACAAGGCAATCGGTAAAAATATCCTTAAGCACGCTACAGTAGGTTTCTACTTAGTAGTTGTAGGAATCGTAGTTGGAGTTGTAGGCGCTCTTAAGAAGTAGCTTGTCATCCCGAAATTGTTTCGGGAGCTATAACTCAATAATTACGGCACCGGATTTTTCGTCCTTCGGGAGGGAATCCGGTGTTTTTGTTTTAACCTGAATAAGGTCGCCTGAACGCGGGCGGAACGGCGGCTTTGGAAGGCGTGTGTTGTTTTCGTCCGGCAGGGTAACGAGCACAAGACCGTACTGGCTGCAGCCGTAGTAACCGCACATGTAGTTTGGCAGGCGGAGCTTGTCGGAGGTTATACGGATGGTGGTGCCGGTGCTTCGGCTTTGCTCAGCTGATGCAGATGCTTCTACAGCAATAAAGCTCAATGTAGCGCGCTCTTTAGGCAGCTTTGCCATATCAGAAAGCTTTTGCAGCTTGTGAGGAGCGTCTTCTGTGGTAAAGGCAAAGTTACACCACTTGTTTTTGCTTCCGGTATAGGCCTTAAAGCCGCTCATAGGGCAGTCGCCGGCATGAGGGCAAGGGGCTGCAATAGTGCGGCCGTCTTTTATGTAGCGGGTTCGCAGCAGGCTTAATGTGCGGGCTGCCTTTGGGACTCCCGGTTCTACAAGAATTACACCGGCATTTTTTTCGCAGTAGCGCTGCAGCTGCTCATAATATTTTTTAGTCTGGAACTCCGGAGGCATGTCGCTTGCCTGGTCGAGTTCGTTCAGCATATTTGCACAGGTTAAAAAGCCTGCCTTTTGTTTGATTGCTGTACCAAAAGGTCCTTTTACGCGGACAATATGCCAGGGTTCTATTGAGTCGTCGGCAGCCTTAGCTTTTGCGGCAATTGAAAGGTAAATGTCTTCGCCAAGCGCCATAGAGTTTGCAGAAACGTCGAGACAATACCATGTGAGACGGAGTTTTCTGAGCTCCG
>CAMJNC010000129.1 GCA_946407195.1 uncultured Treponema sp.
GTCAGATTTTCGTAGAAGATATCAAGTGGATTAAAGATACCGACGGTAAGTACAAGCTCGTCGTAATCGAACTAGACTAAATATGAAATTTTTTATAGATCAGCACGGTTGTGCAAAAAACCAGACCGATGGTGAACTCATTGCGGGCTTTTTGATGGAGCGCGGTTATGAGTTTACCCTTAATGCCAGCGAAGCAGATTTTATTCTCATTAATTCCTGCGGTTTTATTCAGTCAGCTAAAAAAGAATCAATTGATGCTGTTTACGACGTTAAAAAAGCGTATCCGGACGCAAAATTAATTCTTACCGGCTGCCTCGCCGAACGTTATGCTGGCCAGCTGATAGAGCAGATGCCTGAGCTTGATGGTGTATTTGGTAACGGCGACCTTTCTAAAATAGCTGATTTTATGGACGGCGTAAAAAAGAAGCGCGGCGCAGAAACCTTCCCGCAGAAGGGGGTATGCGGCGGAGAACGTCCTGTAATCTTTAATTTCCCGGGCAGCGCTTTTGTAAAAATTACAGAGGGCTGTTCAAATCACTGTTCCTTCTGTGCAATTCCGCTAATCAGGGGCGAGCTTAGAAGCCGCTCAGAAGCAGAAATCCTTAAAGAAATCAAACATCTTATAAAAGACGGTATTTACGAAATCAATCTGATAGGGCAGGACCTTGCTGCTTACGGTACAGATACAAAGACCTCTCTTGCTGCCTTACTCAAAAAAATAGATGCAATTAAAGGCGACTTTATTGTACGCCCGCTTTATATTCATCCGGATCATTTTTCAGCTGATATTATTGAAGCTATCAAAGGCTCGGCTCATATTCTGCCATATTTCGACATTCCGTTCCAAAGCGGAGACGACAAAATCATTCTGGCAATGAACCGCACCGGCTCATACAAACAATATGCTGCTCTCGTAAAGAAAATCCGCCGCGAATTAAAGGGCGCTGTCCTCCGCACAACCTTCCTTACAGGCTTCCCGGGCGAAACAGACGAGGCGGCCGACAACACCGCGCACTTCCTCGAAGAAATTGCACCGGACTGGTCGGGCTGCTTCCCTTACAGCCGCGAAGAAGACACCCCTGCATACAGCATGAAGGGCCGTGTTCCAGCCCAAACCGCGAAAGCCCGCGCAGCCCGCCTCGAAGAGCTCCAGACAGCCATTACGGCCGACCACCTGCAGCGTTACGTGGGTAAGGAACTCACCGTACTCGTAGAAGAAATAATTGAAGCAGAGGACGAAGGCCTTGCAATCGGTCGTGCCTGGTTCCAGGCACCGGAGGTAGACGGTTCTGTAGTAATCCGCTACGAGCTAGATGACAAATCAGCCGTTTCTGCAGTAGTTCCGGGCGCAGTTGTAAGCGTAAAAATACTTGCAAGCACTGGTGTAGATCTGGATTCAGCCTTTATAAAAATTTATCGCAAAAAGAGTGAAAAAAACGAGCGCAAATTCATTTTCTAGTGTATACTTATTAAATCGGACTAGTAGAATGAAAGTTATTGCAGTATTAATTCCGACATTTACAATTGAATACAGCCTTGATGTTTTAAGCGGTATTGCAGACTATTTTCGTGGCAAAGAAGCTAAGGTAGTCATCATACAGACCCGTATCCCAGGTGTAAATCAGGGAGCTTTTGACTATCAGTATTGTACAGGCTTTGAATATGCCAAAGCAAAAGAAGTCGATGCAGTAATCTGTGTAAGTGGTCTTTATGCTTCCCAAATGGAGGAAGACCGCCTTCGTGAAATTCTTAAGGGATATGAGCCACGTCCAGTTATTTCTATTGCTCTAGACCCTCAGACAAAAAACAGTTATGTAATTCAGGCTGATTGCCGAAAAAGCATTAAAGACGTTGTAAATCACCTTAAGCGAGAACACGACTGTAAAAAAATAGCCTTCTTTTCTGCAAACGAAACAAGATCTAAAGAAGCCCTTGAGCGCTACGATGCATTTACCGACGCTCTTGATGCCTGTAAGCTTACCTTCTATCCGGAAATGGTTTACGATGGAAATTTTACAGACTTTAAGGCTCACGATGAAATAATTGCTCGTTTTAAATCAAAAAATGATATTCCTTTCGATGCTATTGTCTGTGCAAATGATATGATGGCATCCGGTTGTATCCGTGCCTTTGAAGAAATAGGTGTACGTGTTCCGCAGGATGTAAAGGTAGTTGGCTTTGACGATGCAATTGTTGCAAGTATTGTTTCACCAAAGCTTTCAACAATCAATCAGGATATTTACAGTCAGGGCTACGAAGCTGCCGAAATTGCCGACCGTGTTTTGAACGGTGAAAAAATGAAAAAGGTTCTTTTGAATCCGCTTGTTACAAAATTCCGCCAATCCTGTGGTTGTATTGGTATGGACCGTTCAATGCCTATATACAAAAATGTAGATGGAGAAATCTGTTCCGATCTTAATGAAAAGAATGACGGCGTAATGCAATTTGTAAATGCTTTGAATGAGAAGAATACAATAGTTACCCTTATAGATACAATCCGCGGTTTTAATACACTTAAGCAGATGTTCTTCAGCCTTAAGTTTATTGCTCAGGAATGTGCTCTTGGCGGCATGGCAGTTCATTTCTTTAAGGATGTTCAGCTTATAGATTCCGAGCAGGAATTTGTTATGCCGGATGAAGTTGAGCTTCACATGTACTACACAGATGCCAAGAAATCTGAAGTATTCCGTCCGGGGCTTTTTGTAGATCCTCATAAGAAGATTTTCTCTGCCCGTTCAATGGGTGATATCAGCGGAATATTCCTTTTGAATCCTATTTTTATTGGTGAAGCAAATTACGGTTATATGCTTTGCCGTATTACAGAAAATAAATTCGCTGATTATAATGTTTACCTCAAAATCATTATGAATGCGGTTGCCCAGGCTTACGATTACACAAGTAAGATTCAGGAGGGCCGCAACCTCGAGCGCGAAAATACAGACCTTGCACTTCAGTCCCGCATGGATGAGCTTACCGGTATTCTTAACCGCCGTGGCTTTATAGAGCAGGGACAGGCAGCCCTCGACCTTTTGCAGGAAACAGATACCTCGGGTGTAATTTTCTTTTGTGATATGGATGGCCTCAAAAAAATCAACGATACCTGGGGACACGAAATGGGCGACAAGGCAATTATGCTTCAGGCCCGTGTTCTTAAAGACATCTTCCGTTCTTCAGATGTAGTTGGCCGTCTTAGTGGAGATGAGTTTGGTGTAGTTGCACTTGGAATGAAAATCGGTTATGTAGAGCATACCCGCCTTAAAATCAATATGCTCTGTAAAAAGGTTTCTATAGAAAATCAGCTTCCATTTACACTTTCCATCAGCCTTGGTGCTGTAGACCTTCAGAAATCAAGTGTGTTAAAGCAGCTGCTTTCCGAAGCAGATAAAGAACTCTATAAAGAAAAAGTAAAAAAGCATGCCCGACAGTAATTATCTCGATGCCCTGAATGAACAGCAGAGAGCCGCCGTTGTACACGAAGGCTCTCCACTTTTAATTCTCGCAGGTGCCGGCTCTGGCAAAACCCGCGTTATCACAACTAAAATTGCGTATCTCATCAAGGAAAAGAATATAGACCCGTGGAGTATTCTTTCGGTTACCTTTACTAAAAAAGCCGCTAACGAAATGCGCGAGCGTGCCGTTGCAATTGATGACCGTGCCACCGATGCAAAAATCCAGACCTTTCACTCTTTTGGTTCCTGGTTTCTTAGAAAGTTTGCTGAACACGGCGGGGTAGAGCCAACCTTTTCTGTTTATGACGATGATGACATGGCAACGCTGATTAAAAAAGCTGAACCTTCGCTTTCTACAAAAGAGGTTCGTACTGCAGCTCATCAGATTTCTCTCTGCAAGGATTATTGTCTTACACCGGATGATGATCTTGGCATAATCGGCAGCGAGTTTGATTTAAACGATATTTATTCCAAATATCAAAAACGCTTACGTGCAACCGGTAATGCAGACTTTGGTGATTTAATCATGCTGCCGGTTCAGATTCTGGAAGCATATCCTGATATTACAGATTATATTCACAACCGTTTTAAGGTAATTATGGTTGATGAGTATCAGGACTCAAACATTGCCCAGTACAAATTGCTGCAGAACCTTTCTGGTGTAAAGCAGGGAAGCGACACTTATGTCTGCGTTGTCGGTGATGATGACCAGTCAATCTATAAGTTCCGTGGTGCCGAGGTAGAAAACATTCTTACCTTCCCGGAAAAGTTTCCGGGTACAGAAATTATAAAGCTTGAGCGCAACTACCGTTCTACCGCAAGTATTCTAAATGCTGCAGGTCTTGTTGTAAAAAAGAATCATCACGGCAGCCTTGAAAAAACTCTTGTTGCAGACCGTGGAGACGGTGGTAAACCTGTGCTGGCCTTCTTGCCGGATCAGAATGCAGAAGCAAAGTTTACGGCAGACCTTGTACTCAAATCGCTGGAGAGCGGGGCTAAATATTCTGACTGGGCAATTCTTTACCGTACAAATGCCCAGTCGCTTGGTTTTGAAAAAGAATTCCTTCACAGAAAAATTCCGTACGTTGTTGTAGGCTCCCTGAAATTCTACGAGCGCGAAGAAATAAAAGATGCTCTTTCCTATATTTCGTTCTGCGCAAACCATAAGGACGAAATCTCTTTCCGCAGAATAATCAATAAACCTCCGCGTGGAATCGGCGAAAAAACTCAGGACAAGCTGATGGAAACAGCCTTTGCTGTAAATCCAGAAGGAGTTCCGGTTTATTCTGATTTACTTGAAAACCTTAAAACTCATAAAGATGGTCTTTCAAAAAAAGCAGGTGAGGGCGCGGCAGGTTTTATTAAGCTATTCGATACGCTTGCCGGCTGCTTTGACGAAAATAAAAATCTTTCTGATTTTGTAGAACGGGTTATCCGCGATTCGGGTCTTGATGAATACCATAAGGCGGGCGATGAAATTGAAGGAACAACCCGTGTACAAAACCTTCAGGAGCTTGTTAATACTGCAGTTCCGTATAAATGTACAATGGAAGGTCTTTTGCAATTCCTTGATGCAATTAATCTGGATCGTACTCTAGATGCAGAAAATCAGGCTGTTGGCGATGATGCAGTTACCCTGATAACCCTGCATAACACAAAAGGTCTGGAGTACAACCGCGTTATTATTACCGGGCTCGAAGAAGGTGTTTTCCCTCGTATGGAAAAAACCGGGGCAGAGCTCGAAGAAGAACGCCGTCTTTTCTATGTAGGAATTACCCGTGCCCGAGACGAGCTTTACATTACTTCAACTGCAAAGCGCTGTCTGTATGGCCGCTGGGATTTTATGCGTCCAAGTCCTTTTATAAAGGAAGCTGCAGAAGCGTTTACAGTAATAGGTCAGGTTCCCTTCGGTTTTTCAGTAAAAAAGACCTCTCCTTACGGGCAGTTTGGCCGCGATGCTTCTGCTTTTGCGGGCTCTTCTGAGGATGACGGAGCTTCGGAGCTTGCTTCAAAATGGAAAAAAGGCACACATGTTTATCATGATGATTACGGTGAGGGTGTAGTCATTTCTGCTTACAACAATACAGGCGAATTTGTAATAGAAGTCCAGTTTGCTACGGGGACGAAAAAGAAATTTCTTCCTCAATATCAGGCTAAATCGCTTGAAATTATAAAAGACTGATAATTTTTTTTTATAATGACAAATCAGACTTTATCAATTATAATTAACGAAGCCCATAAAGTATTTGTTATTATATTTAAAATAATTATTTAAAACGATTTACTGGTAAGAGAGAGTATGCGAATAGGGCTTATAATTGACTATGTAGTTTCCGAATATGCGGAGCGGATTATCAGGGGTGTTTCACTTGCCTGTCAGGAAAAATCCGCAGAGTTGGTTGTGTTTTCTATCGGGCGCCTTCAGGATATAAGTGGTGCCTTTGACTATCAGAATGTAGCAGTTTCATCTTTTATTTCCTCAAAAAATCTGGATGGTGCTATTTTTATTTCCGGTACCATTATGCATACCTATAATAAAACTGAGGCCGCATCATATATAAAATCATTTAAGCCTCTACCGCTTGCTAATATTTCTATGGAAATTCCAGGCATTCCTTCAGTTGTAGTTGATAATCAGGATGCTTATGAGTCGATTATAGAAGAGCTGGTAACAAGACAGCGCTGCCATAAGTTTGGTATTCTTGGAGTTCGCGGAAATTCTACCGAAGTAAAGAACCGCATTAAAAATATCAAGACAATGCTTGCTAAGCATAATATTCCAGAGGAAGAAATTACGGTCTGGAAATCTGTATTAAGCTATGGACCTGCTCTTGAAGACTTGCGTGCAGTTTATAAGGTAACTAGTGTTTTTGATTATGATGCTCTCATCTGTATGAACGATGAAATGGCCTTTGCTGCAATGGATTTCTGTAACGAAATTGGCAGAAAGGTTCCTGATGATATTGTAGTTGTGGGGTTTGACAATCTTAACAATGCAGATACCTGTATTCCAACACTTACAACAATCAAACAGAATTTTGAAGGGCAGGGCTATCTTGCCGGAATGAACCTGATTAAAGAAATAAACGGAAAGCCTGCTGATAAGCTTTCGGTTATGACTGCTATTCCGATAATGAGGGAATCTACACGACGTGTGCCTTATGATAAATCAGCTCCTCATGCAAGAAATTTTGAATTTGAATCTGAAGATACTAAAAAATATTTAAGAACCAGCACTGGTACAGAGTGGTACAGAAAAAAGGGCGAATTCTATCAGACAACTTCCTTCTATACAGAAATGCAGTCGGACATGACTTACGATCAGCTGTGTAAAAGAATTAACGATGATGTTCGTTCCTTTGGTATTACCGGCTGTGCAATTGTGCTTTACGAAAAGCCTATAGAAATGGCAACTCCGTTTGATTACTTCCATCTTCCAAAGCAGGCGCATCTTTTTG
>CAMJNC010000130.1 GCA_946407195.1 uncultured Treponema sp.
TGGACATACATCTCTTTTGTAAATCCATTCTGATCGTCTGCTGCAGCTTTTCCATTTATGCATTTAATTACAGGAAGCGCATATGTAGACAATGTCGTTCTGGTGGCTTTTGTATAATCACCGCGAGTCAATGTTGTCATAATTGCAGATGAAACTTTTGCGTTATCAACGTAACTAGCGAACATATGCGTTCTCCTTCATTAAGATAAATGGATGCCAACGGCACCGTTTGAATTTTTGCGTCAGGCCTGTCATAACCAATAAGACGCGAAATTTGTGTTTTGTATTAAAATACTATCACAGAAATCAATTTAAAGCATTAAAGTTGTACTTTAAAAAATGTCCCCATAGCGGCGACCACAAACTTCAATTTATCCGATATATTCTAAACATAACTTTTCGGGATAGTAACAGTTGGTAGTTCGCGAGCCTCATAAGCTCGAGGTCGAGGGTTCGAGTCCCTCTCCCGAGATAGACAATTTTTATTTTCTTTGATACATTCCAGTTGCAAGGAGATTAGGTATTCACAAATATTACATTTACTTATCGCAAGAAACTTCTTGAACAGTTTCCATCTCTTAAACAAAATCTAAATGAACATCAGGAAACATTCCAGGAACGGTTAATGCAATTGATTTGGACAAAAGGCTTTTCTGAAACAGAAATTTACAAATCAGCAAATATCGATCGTCGATTATTTTCCAAAATCAGATCAGATTCATCTTATCATCCACAAAAGCAGACAATTCTTCCACTATTGATTGCTTTACACTTAAACATAACTGAGGCAGAGGATTTGCTATCTAGAGCAGGTTTTGCACTTTCTCCTACAAACACAACTGACGTAATCTATCGTTTCTGTATACAAAATAAAATCTTTAATCAGAATATGATTGATGAGTTGATTTATGAATTAAGTTAGAAGTGATTTTTTAAACTGATACTTTAATTTCAAATCATTTTCTTTGTGCTAGAATAGTTGTTAAGGAGTTTCTCTTTAATGAAAGTTCTAGTTGTTCCAGATGTTCATGGTTCTCATGAATGGGAATCTGTAAAAGACATGCCGACTGACTCTTATGATTTCATTGTTTTCATGGGTGACTATTTTGATTCGTGGGAAAATCAGTGGCCTGATCAGGGAAACAACTTTAAATCAATCTGCACTTTTGTTCGGGAAGATAGAACACACAGAAAACTTCTCCTGGGAAATCATGACTGGAGTTATCTCAGTAAAACAAAAAATGGTTCAGGTGTTTCAGGTCATCAGACAGATAAGATTGAAGAAATCAGAAATCTGCTTACAGAAAATCATGACATACTTGATATAGCATTTGAATGTGATGGTATTGTTTTCTCTCATGCCGGATTTTCTCGAACCTGGATAAAATCTGTGTATAAGGTTTTATGGGATGCTGAAAAACACTGGTCTATTGATTATCTGAATGATGAATGGCATAAGCTTTCTTTCAATCCCCATGATGAAGCATTTAATTATGCTTTCGAAGAACTTTTGGATTGGTATGGATTTTTCAGTTCCTCTGGTAATGAGATTACTCAAGGTCCACTCTGGATCAGACCGGAAGCTTTGATTAAAGATGCTGCTTATCCAGTTCAAGTGGTTGGCCATACAGAGTTTTGCCTTGGAGATTTTATTGTTCTTTGCGATAAGGATTTATCGTATGACCAGAAAAATACTGTAATTGCGACTGATTCAAAATATCATCAAATCTTTGGAACGATTGATACTAAGCAACTGCCAGCTGATAAAATGCTTCTTTTGGATTTTAATAAGTTCTACAAGAAAACGATGAAATGCATTAATGACATTAAGAGCCAGCAATTTAGTCACATGGATTATAAAAAAGAATTTGTAATGGAAAAGCTCAAGGCTGTTTATGGTGATAAACTTGCTGAAAGATATTACAAGATGTTTTTTGAAGAGTAATATAGGATTAAAATAGTATGAACTACCTGAAGCTAAGTAAAAAAATCAGCCATGTACTACGGCATGCTCCAGAGGAATTTAGTCTCAAAATGGATCGGCAGGGATTTGTTCAAATAGAACAGTTACTTTCTGGTCTTAATGCTCATAATCATTTTGGTGGAACTGTTGGTCTTAGTGATCTGGAATATATTATCGCAAACTCAGAAAAACAACGTTATGAAATTGTGGGAGATAAGATTAGGGCTTTATATGGTCATTCATTTTCAATGAAGATTCAGAAAGAAAAAGCAGAACCTCCTGCAGTTTTGTATCATGGAACAGCAAAAAGATTCGTAGAGTCAATAAAGGAAAGAGGTCTTCTTCCAATGGGACGCCAGTATGTACATCTTTCAACTGATGTAGAAACCGCTATCTCTGTAGGCATGCGTCGAGACGAGGATCCTGTTATTCTCGAGATTGACGCGCAAGCTGCTTTTCGTAGTGGAATAAAATTCTACATTGGAAATGATAAAGTCTGGCTGTGTGATGAACTACCGGTTAGGTATATCAAAAATCTTCCATAATTTATTTCAAAAATAAAAAAAACAGCTGAAGCGACTTACTTCTTATTTTCCTACTACAAGCTGACCGGCAAAGGCAAGCCCTACTCCTACAGCCACGCTCAGAGCAATATAAAGAATTGCAAGCCCGATGTGTCCTGTTTTAATAAGAGCTTCTGTTTCCAATGCAAAGGTTGCGAAAGTAGTAAAGCCTCCGCACAAGCCGGTCTTTATAAAAAGCACTGTCTTTGGCGACAAGGAACTATTCTTTACTGCAAAAGCTGCAATTAGTCCAATTACAAAACATCCGAGAAGATTTATCACCAGAGTTTTTACTGGAAAGGTAAATGGTTCTTTGAAAGGAATCAACCCTATCAGATATCTGAGGCAGGCTCCAATTCCACCGCCTAAAGCCACTACTAAACAATTCAACATATCTTTCCTCATTATTAGTTAATAAAGTTTAAATCTCCAGCGACACGGCTGCTTCCCAACGGCTGCCATTGCGTTCAAAAATGGTGATATTGTTTACAGGGAATGTTTCAACAAGATTCAATTCGTTCATCACTTCTATTGCATCTTTTGTAACACCTGCAGGAATATCACGATTGCTGACTGTCAGATGCGGAGTAAAAGGACGCTGGTCTTTTTTGGTGCAACCAGGAACTGCCTTTGTGATTGCAGAATAAACTGCGTCACGCAGGGCTGTCCATTTATCATCTTTTTCAACCTTTGCAAAAAGAGTTCGATCGCCAAATGCATCGAAGTTATTTATTTTTGCAGTGAAACTCAAACCGGCAGGTGATACGTCCTGCTCAATCGCTTTTGCCAAATCTTCTGTTGAATATTCGTCTTGCAGCCTGAACGGCGGTATCAAAGTTACATGTATCGGAGTAAGATGTCCTGAACGACAGCCGTAAGCCTCGTTCATATAACGACGGCAGTCTTCAAGTGTAAGTGTTATGTCCTCTGGTGTAAGAACTCCAATAAAATGTGTCTGCTGCGGAGGGTTTTGTTTTTTCATATTGAATTGATTATAGCATATCTGAGAGATTTTGAACGTAAACTTATCGTTTAATTCATAAATACTACATATTGGCAAAATACTATATCATTTGCCAATATGTAGTATTTTATATCTTATTCACACATTCACAAAGATATGCGTATGATTCAAGATTGATTTTACGAATAGGACTCAATGAAGAGAATTCTTTATTCTGGATATGCTCTGTTTTGTATTTCTGGACATCGTCTATGAGCTTAAGATCTTTGGAATCGTTCAAGACATTTGCTGCCAAATACATTACCTGAGCAGCATCAAAACCTGCCATTGTCATTCCATATTTCTTACTGACAAGATGAGATGTAATACCATTAATACCTTTAGAATAAACCTTAAAATCTTCAGATTTTATTAATGATCCTTGTCCGACAATTACAGCAGCAGATCTAATGGTATCCAAAAGAACTTCTTCAGAACTGAGATGTAAATCTCGATAAGCAAGTTCAACTTTCACAATCTCTTTATAGGTTGATTTTACTTCGCCAAAATCAGTTATTTCTCTAAGCAAGGTTGCACAGTCAAACATCTGCTTTATGATTTCAAGCTCTTTCTCATCATCAATTCTAATTCCCGTTGTATGAGGTGCAAAAGCTGTCAGTTTGTCTCCCAGAATACAATTGATTCCTGGTATTGTTACTTCAACATTATTTCCCTCTGTAAGCAGAAGTTTATTTCCAAGATTCTTATTCGTAGTAGAAGAATAATGATTCTCTTCAAACAGTACATCAAGAAGAACTGTTACAGGACTATCTGTTACTGGAGAGATATACAAAAACTTAAAATGACGCTTTTCAATATTGTTTCGTTTCGCACGAAAAATTTCTTCCTGATGAAAGAACGGAAAAATATGTCCAGCCTTATTTATGAAATCATTGATATCAGTTCCTGGGGGAACAATAATATCAATATCTGTTGAAAAGCGTTTAGGTTCATTCAACAGCAGCATAAGGCAGCTTCCACCCTTAAAGATGAATTGAAGTCCTGTCTGACTGATTGCTTCAAGTAAGCCGAATGCAAACATAGTTCTTTCGATAATAGCCAATTGAGAACCAGTTTCTTTTTCAAGCGCTTTTATATGTTCTAATGAAAAATTGTCTTTACAAATCATTTTTAATTCCCCTACCCTAACAAAGCTTCTACCTTAGTCCAGGCATTACGGCGCTTTGCATATCGTCTTATTTTTGTAAGATCACTTTTATATATTAATCTAGCGTTTTCAAAAATATTGCTGATTTCACTGCTTGGGATCAGTTCTTTAATTGCCTTATCTGATACACAATCAACAAACAGTTTTTCCAGTGTAATGAAATGTTGATGCTCCTTATCAAAAGGAGCTTCGCTGATTCTGTTTTCGAGTATGATGCAATTATCGGATTTATATCTTCCTAAATCTTCAGAAGATGGATTAAAAAGAACTTTCCCTGGATACAATTCATTCAAGAAATCAAAAGTAAACGGACACAAATCCTTTTCAACTTGCAAAACCAAAACATTTTGAGAATACATATGATTTACAAATTCATTCAACAGAAGTGTCTCAAATAAAGTGAATTCCAACTCCGGAAATCGCTCACCCATTTTTGAAAGTAATTCTATAGAAAAATCGGAATAACGAGGGATATAGACACTACGCATTTCTTTTTTTCTTGAATAGGAATCGGCACCAACTTTAAACAGAATACTTGATTTTAGACCTTCATCAATAATCCAGCCGACAGAATTATAAGACAAGTCTTTCTTGCTCTCCTTAAAGAGATTATAAAGAGCTTGCCTTGTAAACACTTGAGATTCCGGAACTGATGATAAAAGTTTTGTTTCCCACATACACCACTACATATTGGCAATATTTTCTGTTTTTGCCAATATGTAGTATAATAGATTTTTTCCTTTTAATCAAATCATTTTTATTTAGTAGAGCACAATATCTGTTCAAAAATCCTGAAATTACTATCATCACGAGGAGAACAATAAACTGCAAATTCTATGATTTCGAAAGCATTATTGAATTCTCCAAATAATTGCTTATAAGCTCCTGCAACAACCTCCGGTTTATTCATAAAAGCACCACAGCCAAAAGCTCCTAAAATCACAATTTCGTTTTTATCTGCAACAGCAGCTTCCAGAATCTTTCGGCCACGTTTTATATGTATCTGTTCCAATTGTGTATCAGAAATTTTAATTGCCTTATTTCCATCACCAGAATTATAAGAATTGCTCGGACGTTCCCTAAGATTCGGAGCAGCACATGTTATGACATTCACCTTTTTCCATCTTTTCTCTGGCATGAGAGTTGGATAAGCAGTATCCGATTTGAAAATCACAACATCCGGTGTATAAATCAAATCATCATTATGAATAGGATTTGCTGCATGTCTATGAGGAAGATAAAACTTTTTCCACATAGAATCTTCTGTTAAATTATAATAAAGCGTAGAGCAACGGCACAAACATTCTTCCTGCGCAGAAGAACCATTCACTACCCCACCTCCCGGATTACTTGCCGACGCAAAATTCAAAACCGCAACTTTTTTATCTGCATACCCCATTGCCGCTTCAAAGGTTCTTTTCTTAGATACCACGATTTTAGCCGGATTTTCATAAATGTCTTTCTCACATATAATTTCTTCATCTTCAAGAATCAATTTCTGTTTCGAAGAGGATTCCTTCCAGGCTTTTAACAAGACAGGATTTGTTTTGCATAATTTTTCTGTATCCTTGAATATTTCAATGTTTTCTTCTCTGCTCATTTTATCCCCCGCTAATAACAAGTATATCTTTCAATTTAAAATTTTCCAGTTAATTAGATATTCTTCAGCCTCTCATTAAAATAATAAAACTCATTATTCTGACCAGTAAAGACTACATCCATCATTGTTCGATCTTGTTCTATTGTTTCAATTTTCATGTCCATAAGAAGATTTTCAAGACTATTTCTTTTTACTAGTTTAGAGATATTGATTTTCTTGTTTCCAATGATCAGATATTTTTTCATACTATTTATAGATTCTAATACAGAAGTTGAAAAGTGTAATTCAACCAGTAGTTTAATCCGCTCAATTTTTTTTGTGTTACAATTTGAAAAATATGGATTTTTATGATGACTGATTATGAAGATATTTTTTCTAGAGGAGATACAAACCAAAGAGCGGAAGCTACAGGACTCGAACCTGCATGGAGATACAATCTACCGCCAGTTTTCAGGACTGGTGCCTTACCAATTAGGCTAAACTTCCAGAAAAGGTCGGTGAGAGAGTCGAACTCTCATTTGCTGGTTGAAAACCAGCTGTCCTGACCGTTAGACGAACCGACCAAATATCGGAGTAAAAAAGATTCGAACTTTTGATAG
>CAMJNC010000131.1 GCA_946407195.1 uncultured Treponema sp.
TTTCAAATCCAAAATTGATGGAAGCAATTCCGTGGTCTCCGTTGTAAACCCAGTCAGGAGTGAAAATGAAACTCTTCTTCAATTTTTCTAAGCGAGGTAAAAGCGGTTTGATTCTTTCTTCGTAACTGTTAATCTCGTCATGCTTGCAGAGTGCAAGAAAAAGACCAATGTTATTCTTTTCAAAAATATCCAGATTATTTCCATCTACAATTGCATCTGCACCAATAGGAATTGCAATGTCAAAAAAATCAGGATAGCGGACCGGAAGTCTTATGCTCATAGTTCCGCCGCGGGAATTTCCAAAAATCACTTTTTTACTGATTCCACCATTTGGCTCTGCCTGATTTTTCATAAAATCGCAGATTAAATCGTAAACCAGAGGAATATATGAATTATCCCAACTGCCCTGAACTTTTCCATCTTCGCCGCGATATTCGTTTGCAATCGGAACTAGAACATAAGCTCCGCCCAGAGTTTTCTGATAATCCTCTTTTGAATAAAATTCAGCGCCCGTATAATTTATGCAGATGTCTCCCTCCATAGCGTTTGTATAGCCGTGCATAAAAACAAGAAGTGGATATTTTTTTCCTTTTTCAAAACCATGTTCGGTCGGGTCAAAAAAGTAATAAGTTATATCATCATAAGAAGTCTTATGAAAGCGGTCAAAGTATTCGCCAACTTTATAGGTCGGCGCGTAAGAAATAAAGCTTCCTTCTGGAATCTCATTTGCCCATGGCGGTGTTGGTTTGTCAGACATTTTTTTACGCTCCTTTATAAATCTTAATTTTTTTTATCATTAGTTTTATAATTTATGCTGGCAGTGCCAGACTGGCGTTGCCAGTTTATTACTGAACGGCTGTGGCCTTCGGAAATCCGGCAGCCAGCTCGTATCATCTGTAAGCTCCTGATAAAAAAGATAATCGAAATCGTAGGCTTCAATCAAGTCTCGAATGTCACTGTCTTCTTCAGTGGTGACGAGGCGGTTTTCTATGGCGCCCAGGGCATTCGAGCGGGTCTCCAGCTGTGCCGCAGTTTCTTCAAAAGGCACCGGAGTATACTGATTCATAAGGCTGATGATGGCGCGGCCGTCTGCATTTTCCTTGAGCCAGGCAAGAACATCTGCGGTTTCGGCAAAGTGGCCCGGCATAAAGAGGTGGCGAATAATTACACCAGACATCATTTTGTCGCGGCTCTGGCCCGGTTCTGCCCACTCAGCGGGCTTTGCGTTCGGCGGCTCGGGGATTTCTGAAATTTCCAGTGGATTATTTTCTATCATCCATTTGATAGCGGTGCTGGCTGCTTCGGGGTAGTCCGGTGCGGCAAAGAGCTTCCTGGAAAATCCGCTGTCCAGAGTTTTTAAATCCGGCAGCCAGATTGTAACAAGCCCCTTCAAAAGCTCCAGCATTTCAACAGATTCATAAGCCGAAGAATTCCAGCAGAAGGGAATAGTTACTCCGGCATTACGGGCAGCTCGTAAGAACTCTGCAATCCGTGGAATATGATGGCTTCCCGTAACGAGATTTATATTTTCCGCTCCCGCTGCCTGCAGCTTCAGACAAATATCAACAAATTCAGCCTTATCAACAATCCGGCCTAATCCATCCTGACTAATCTGATAGTTCTGGCAGAAGGCACAGCGGAGAGTACAGCCGGTAAAAAAGATAGTGCCGCTTCCGCCAAAAACAGTTACAAGCGGCTCCTCGCCAAAATGGAGACCTGCAAAGGCAATGCGCAAATCAGCGTTCTCGCGGCAAAAACCACCCGCTGCATTTGTTCTGTCCACCCCGCACTTTCTCGGGCACTGGAGGCACTTTTTGTAGAACTCAGCCATTTTCGAGTTTCCCATCAGTATGCGCCCTTGCTCACAAGAATCTTCATCAAATCCTGCAGAACACCAACGTCCAGATCTTCCGCCTCAAAGTTTACAAGCCGGCCAAACTCTTCCCAGTCAGCATCCGAAATCAGCTCCTGATATTCATCGCTGTTTTCAAGGAATGCAAGATAAGCCGCAAGCCGGTTCTGGTTTTCTTCATTCGGCTCCCAGGTCAAATCTGCAGAGCGGTAAATATATTCATTTTCCCAATATTCAAAAATAGAGTCTGCAAGCTCGCCAACAGCCGCCGCATTACGCTCAAAAAGCCGGCGCAAATCCCCCTTCACAAGGTCGTAACTGCTCTTGCCGCCGTTGTTCTGGCGAGTGTGCTTAAGAGATTTCTGCATATCAGAAAGAAATTTATTAATATCAGTCATAATTATAAGTATAGCGATTTAGGAGGGGGAAGTCTCCCCCTGCGCGCAAGCCTCCTCGGCTTCGCCTGCGGTGTCTTGCGCTACCCCCTCTGCGGGGCTCGCCGCCTACTCAAACGGCAGCAGCGGTTTAATTTGACTTTTTGTTTCTGGTAATTGATAATTAGGTTAGGAGTAACAGAATGAAAAAAATCTTAAGTATTGTTCTTTCTATTTTATTGTTTGCAGGAATGGCTTTTTCTGCAGAAGATGTATTGCAGGTAAAAAAGACACTTCCATTTTCAAAAGGAATAAATCTTCCAGGCTGGCTTGAATACAGCAGAAGCAACACAATGTCTTTTGGAAAAAAAGATTTTGAAAATATTAAATCCCTTGGGGTAGAGGTACTTCGTTTACCTGTATGGTTTGAAGTCTGGAATGAGGGAGCTCCCGATTATAAGATTTCAGAAGACTGCTGGTATTACCTTGATGATGCAATTTCCTGGTGCGAGGAGCTGGGAATGTATATCATTATTGATTTTCATAATGACTGTAATGGTGCTTCAAAAACAGACTCTAATATTGAAAAGGTTATTGTAAAGGTTTGGCCTCAGATTGCAGAGCGTTATAAAAACAAAAGTGATTATGTTATCTATGAAATAATGAATGAGCCTCATTTTAAAAGTGGCAATATTGCAGCTGATATTAAAAAATGGGGAAATATACAGGGAAAAGCCTTGCAGCTTATCCGTGAAATTGATACTAAGCATTATGTAATTGTTGGTGGAGCAGACTGGAATTCTCTCGATTCTATGCTTAAGCTTCCTGAATATGTGGATGAGAAGCTGATTTATAATTTCCACGATTATTCACCTTTTGTATTTACACATCAGGGGGCAGAATGGACTGATTTAAAACGCATTAAGGGAGTGCCATTTCCTTATGTAAAGGAAAAAATGCCTAAAGCTCCAAAGGGTGCAACCTCTTCTGAAAAGTGGTATCTGGAAAATTATCAGAATGATTCTTCTGAAAAAACTCTTGTTGCACCTTTGAATAAGGCAGTTGAATTTGCTAATAAACGAAATGCTGCTTTAATGTGTAATGAATATGGTGTAAGCCTTGTTTATGCTGACCCTCAGGAACGCGTTAACTGGTACCGCATAAAGAATAACTGGATGGATGAACGAAGCATAGTTCGTATAAGCTGGGATTATACCGGTTCCTTTGGAATTTTTAACAGTACTTCTGAATCACGCTTCCCGGAGGACTTGAACAAGCCTTTGCTCGAAGCTATGAAATATAAAATCCCGGCAGGAAAAAGTACAGGCTGGTTTGAAAACGCAAATAAAACTGGTGATTACACAATTTTCCACAATGGTCTTGCTTCAGGTTTATCAACAGGTAACTATAATTCAAATCCTAAAAAATCAATTGTTAAGATTGATCCGGAAACAAAGGAACAGAGTCTTGAATTTACAGAGATGGTCTCGTATGGGGAATTTTCAATCAACTTTGGTCAAGTCTGTGATTTTACAGAGTTAATGAATTCAGACGCAAAGCTTGAGTTTATGATAAAGACTACAGATAAAACTCTTGCTATAGACGTATATTTTAAAGATTCAGAAAAGAATGGTTTTCCATGGAGAGCCTCTAAAGCTGTAAATTCACGAAATGTTTCTGCAGACGGACAATGGCATTTAATATCAGTTCCTCTTAAGAAGCTTACTGATATGGGAGGCTGGAGTAATGCAGAAGGCTGGAAGAATGGACAGGGCAAATTTGACTGGACTTGTATTTCGTATCTGGTATTCCAGAATGGAGAGAAGGCTACAAAACAGGGCTTCTGCATTAAGGATGTAAAAATAGTCAGATAAGAGGTCAGTTGAAAAATAATTTCCAACTTGGCATACTTCTGATTATGTTTTCAGATACTCATTTTCATTTTAAGATGATGACAACCGAGCGCGGCGTTAATGGCGTAGATGTTTTATCTGCCATGGCGGCGCGCAATTGTTTTTTCGGTCTTGATATAGGAACCCATTGTGATGATCTGGCAGAACGCCAGTCTTGTGTAGAACGTGCTATTGCAGGAATTCCTGATCCAAAACTTGCCGCAAAGGCACGCAACTTTATGTATTTTACGGCAGGTATATGGCCTGATGTGGGGGCTATTCACGACAGGGAAAATCAGATGAATATTCTTCGACAGTCGATTGAAGCTGCAAATACCGGCGGAGAGCAGGATACGCTTCATCGTAAAATTGTTGCAGTAGGTGAGTGCGGACTTGACCATCACTGGAATCCGAGTGGAGAAGACGGCCGCTGTGAATCTGATTTTGATGAGGCAACCTACCGTGGTGAAAGGGAAATGTTCGAGGCTCATCTTGAGCTGGCGCGAGAATTAAAGCTTCCTGTAATTGTGCACAGCCGCGATGCCTTTGAAGATTCTCTTGAATGTATAAAAAACGTAGGCTACGACAACGGAATTATTCACTGTTACAGCTACGGAATTGATGAGGCACGGGCTTTTCTTGACCGCGGCTGGTACATAGCCTTTGGCGGTGCTATTACCTATAACAAAAAAGCAAAGCTTGAAGCAATTAAAGAGTTGCTGCGCTTTGTTCCTGCAGACCGCTTTTTGTGTGAAACTGACGCACCATACCTTGCACCTGTTCCATTGCGTGGCACTGTAAACACTCCGGTAAATGTTGAGCATGTTTATAATTTTGCGGCAGAGGTGCGGGGAACTTCACCGGAAGAATTCAGCAATCTTGTGGATGAGAATATAAAGAAACTTTTTCAGCTGTAGTCATTTCGCGCCACATGCCGGGTTTGATGTCTTGTGGTAGTTTCAGACTGCCTATGGCAATTCGAACGAGGTCTGTTACCTCGTTACCGAGGGCGCGGAAAATGCGGCGGACTTCATGAAACTTTCCTTCCTGCACGGTGATGTCACAGCTACAGGGAGTATTAAAGCTTAAGGTGGCGGGCAGTGCAGACTGCTCGCCATATTTTTTTTCTGGTGGGAGGGTAAGGCCGGCTGCAGCCCGGCTGATGTATGTGTTCTGCTGTTCCGGACTTACGGGCGCGGCGAGTGTTGCCCGGTAGGTTTTCTGTACATTTTTTTCTGCAGCAATCTTATTGGAAAATATTCCGTCATTTGTAATCAGAAGCAGTCCGCTTGTGTCGCAGTCCAGTCTGCCGACTGTGTGCAGCCTGCTTCCTCGGGGTACATCGCTTACAAGGTTTTGAAGCTCCGGCGGTAAAAGCTCATAAACTGTTTTGTGAGAATCGGATGCCGCGGCGCATACATAGCCGGTTGGTTTATTCATTATGAGGTAATGGTATTGTGCTGGCTTTGAACATTTTCTCACAGGCGAATCCGCGGCATTTTTTTTGCCGGCTATTTTTTCTGAAGAGCTGCGGTGTTTCGTTCCCAGAACACGCCGCCGCTGTAGCCCTGGATTGAGCGGTCGGTTTCGGCGAGCTCGAGTCTTTTTTCTGCAAGCAGGCAGTATTCCTCACTCAACTCAATTCCGCACCAGTGTCGTCCAAGTTTTTTTGCAACTACACTCGCTGTTCCGCTTCCTAAAAACGGATCAAACACAAGGTCTCCTGGTTTTGAAGAGGCGAGAATCAGTTTTGCATAAAGCTTTTCTGGTTTTTGTGTAGGGTGGTCTGTATTTTCCGGCATAGACCAGAACGGCACGCTGATATCATCCCAAAAGTTAGAAGGGCAGGTAAGGCGGAACTTTCCTTCTTCGCCTTCGTCCCAGTCCTTTGGTTTACCACCGGCACCACCTTCTCTGTAAGGGGCAATTACACGACGCTTTACCTTTACGGCTTCTAAATCAAAATAATAATCATCCGGATTTTTTACTGCAAACCAGATATCTTCCATTCCGTTTTTCCAGTTTGCCTTTGCACCGCGTCCTTTTTCTCTTTGCCAGGTAATACGGTTTAATATAGTAAGTTCTCGTTCTATTACGCGCTGAAGGGCGGCTGTGCATTTCCAGTCGCCGCACATGTAAAGAGAGCCGTTTGGCTTGAGCTTACGACACACATCGCTAAACCAGGTTGTAAGATACTTTTCGTAAGCGTCATCCTTACGCTCAGAAAAGACCCTACCGCCAAAGTTTTTTGTCAGATTATAAGGCGGGTCTATAATTATGAGGTCTGCAAATTCATCTGGCAGACGGGGAAGCGCCGTAAGTAAATCAGCATGAATGGTACGATCGAGGAAATCGCCACCTGTAACCAGCCGTTTTCTTAGACGCTCTTTGTCTTCATCACTTAATGTAATTGTGCGGTTTCTGTCCGCACGGATTTTTTCTTCCATAAAGACTGCTTTTACTTAAGCTGGAAGGTCATGTAAACAGGGTTATGATCTGCGTCCTGGAAATCTTCATCAATTATATTCATTGAAAGCTTTTCAACATTCGGCGAAATAATAAATCCGTCAATTACATAATACTGCCAGTTATGAGCCTTAGCATTTTCGTCGTTGTAAGGAGCTTCGTTAGAACGACAGGTAGGTTTAGAATCATCATAAACAAACTGCCAGCCAGGATTAAGCATGTCTGCATCGAGCTGACCTGGAATCCATCCATCCGGACTGATAACAGGGAAGGCTTCTGAACCAG
>CAMJNC010000132.1 GCA_946407195.1 uncultured Treponema sp.
GTATTTCAATGGAATCAGGTGCAAGGCCTGAGCTGAATGCGCAACGGTATGCAGTTTGCGGTGTCACACCGCGGATATCTGAAGACAGCCACTGGACCGCTCGGTCTGGGAAGGCTTCAGAAGCAAATGCTGCGAGCCCGGAAACTTTGGTACGCGCCCTTCGTATGAAGGGATATCTCAAATTTTGGAAAGTGCGCAAGTTCGCTTTCCGGGTAGGAAATAAATGAAACATTTAAAATTTTCTCGTTTGTTTGCAGCAGCTCTTGTTGTTGCATGTTTGGCTCTGACTGGATGTAAACCTCAGACAGAAGAAGTTACTGTTGAAAAGGTTTTAGTTGTTCGACCTCTTGCTTCAACAGATAAAATTATTGGTACTTGGACTAGTTCATTTGGCGAAAAATTTGAAATAACAACTTCAGCTTATAATAACTATTCAAATTGGGATTATACAACTAACGCTCCTGGAGAAACATATAATCTTTACTATTCAACAGTAACTCCTTATGTTTACGAGATAAGTGACACCTCTGGAATTATTTATTCAAAATTTAATGATGAGACTCATATTGGATACGGAGCAGATGTAGGTCAGTGGTATGCTTTGTATTATTATGAATTGACTGATAATAAAGTAAAAGTTCTTCAGGCTTATAAAGATGGTGGAAAAGCTGCTTGTGATTCTTTAGAGGAGGCAGTAAAAGAATTTTCCATTGAAAATAAATATTTCCCTTTAAGTAAATCGTCAGCCTGCACAAAAGAATAAACATCTTATATCACTAACGTCCTTTGGGGCGTTGCGGGGCTAAGTTTTCTGTGATTTGCCCCGATGGGTGGGGTAGCGAGCAACGCAGTGCGAGCGCAGGGCGGGGCTCCGCCCTCTTCTTTCAATTTCTTAATCATGAAACATAATCTTTTTATTCTTTTTCTTTTAATTAATATTTTTACTTTTTTCTCTTTTGCTGATGAGGCGGAGATTACTCTGCCGGAGGTAACTACTTATATTCCAGCTTCGGTAGAACAGAAACTTGTGATTACGAAAGAGGATATTGAAGCAGCGCATTATGAGGGGCTGCCTGAGCTGGTGGAGCGCTGCGGTATTCAGATGCTTTCTTACGGAGCGTATGGGCTTGAGAGTAAGGCGAGTGTGCGCGGATTTACTGACGAGACGGTGCGTGTTGTAATTGATGGTATTTGTGTGAATAATGCACAGTACGGAACCTTTGACCTTTCTGCTATTAATTTATCTGCAGTGGAGAAAATTGAAATTGTTCGCGGCGCTTTTACAGAAGGAGTAGAAGACGAAGGTTCTGTCGGCGGAGTTATTTACATCACCATGAAAAAGGTTGATTTGAAAAATACTTTAACGGCAGATGTGTCGGCTAAAACCTTTTTCAATTTTGAAAGGCCTCTTGATTCAGTTTTTCAAAAGCTGGGATATGAGGGCCGGCTTGGTGAAAATACTTTTCTGACTGCCGGTGGTAGTTTAAACTATGCCGGTAACCGCTATCTTTATAAGATGGATAAAAACTATTGTCTATGCGATGGTGTTTTTGGAGCATATGATAAAAAAGGAATCTGGAAGAATGAAGAAAATTCAGCTGTTATAGATGGTCATGCTTCATCCTTCCTAACTCAATATTTTGGTGATGGAAATAGTTTTTCTGTCGGTGAGATTTTTTACGGTGGCCATAAAAATATACCAGGTTCTGCTAATTCTAATGATCAGGGGCTTCAGAGAGATTACAATAATAATCTTTCTTTTTCTGTATGGACTCCTGCAATTGCAGATTTTTTCAATATGAAAAATAGTGTGGTCTGGCTTTTTAATAACCGCTATTATAAAAATCATTTACATAAAAGTATGTCAGGCAGCGAAAATAGCCACCACGTTATTAATACAATTAAATATACAGGTACAGTAGATTTTCTTCCGCTTGCCGGAGGTCGTATTAGGCATAGTGCGGGCCTTTCTGCTGATGTTACAAAACTTGATTCAACAAATGACGGACATCATTTTCAGGCTTCTGGTGTATTAAAAGAAACTACAAAACTTGCTGTGGCTGGAGACTGGTCTTTCAGTTTTCCTATGGCAGGAAAATTTTGTATAAATGATACAAAAACAAATTTCGCTTTTGTACCAAAGGCAGGCGTAGCCTGGAAGCATAATATTTTTGGGGATACAGCCTTACAGATTACTGCAGATGTTTACCGTATGGTTCAGTTTCCAAATATGGATGATTTATTCTGGGACGGGGCAGGCTATCATGGAAATCCAAATCTTACACCAGAATATGGTTGGGGTGGAGATCTAGGTGTTTTGATAAAAAATATCCGGCTTGGGCAGGGGAAGAGAAACTCAGTTTTAAATTTCGGCCTTACAGTTTTTTCTGATTATTATAAAGATAAAATCAAATGGGAAGGCGGGACAGCACAAAATATTGCAAGTGCATTTTATCTGGGTGTAGATTTTAATTTAAATGCAGATTTCTTTGCTGGATTTTGGACTGTGGACATAAACGGTGAATATCTTTACAACCGCTTGTTAGACAAAGATAACAAATACACTTACGGCAAACAAATAATGTGGACTCCAGATTTTGTATGCAATTTCTCTACAGCCCTGAATTTTGAGCTTGCAAAAATATCTCTTAGTGCAACTTATACCGGACGCCGTTATACAGACAATAGTAATCTTTACTTTCTTAAGCCATATCTACTTATGAACCTGGCTGTGGAAATGGCACCAATAAAGGAACGCTTTACTCCGTATCTTAAGGTTGATAATTTACTGAACTGGCAGTATCAGTCTGTAGAAGGTTATGCGATGCCTGGAATCTCTTTGACACTTGGCGGTCGAATTAAATTTTTATAACTGACTTTCTGCGCGAAGAGAGTCCAGACGGTCGAGGCGTGCCTTGTCCGGAGTGATGCAGAGATTCTTTTCCTGAGTCGGAAGTACAAGTCCCTTTGGTCCGTTTTTTGCACGGCGCAGATATTTTACGTGAGTGTAGTAAAGGTCTGTTTTTCCAGCGTTGCGGGCCTTTGAATAATACACTGCAAGGTTAGCGGCGTCTAACAGAATATCAAGAGGAACAGTTTTTCCCTTTCGTGCCTTTATAAAAACATAGCCGCCAGGGTAGTCCCGCACGTGCAGCCAGAGATCATCGCCCCTTACGTGATGGCGGAGCAGCTCGTCGTTTTCGTTTGCGTCGCGGCCTACAAGAATGTACCAGCCGTTTACTGTGTAGTCGAGTCCAGGGTGAGTTTTTTTCTGCTGCTGCTTTGGAGTTGTGTCACGGCGGAGCAGTTGCTCAATCTTAACTGGATTCTTTTCGTTTTTAATTTCCTCATAAAGTGCGTCGAGTTTTTCAATCTGTTTTTTCGCAATCTCAATATCGTGGGCAAGCTCTTCGGTGCCGCTTACAGCCTTTTTGTATTTTTTATAATATTCAGCCGCATTTTCCTGAGCAGATTTTTTCGGGTCTATCATCAGGCGGATTTTTTTTCCGCTTTCGTAGTCTTCACATTCAAGAAAATTGCTGGAGCCGTCAATCAGGTAGCCGTAGCTTAAAATAAGGTCGCCCTGATGCTTGAGCTGCCCCGCATTCTTAAATGATTCCTGTTTTTCTTCAAGATTTCTTAGCGCTGCTTCCTTTTTCGAGCGGGCAGAGTTGTACCATTTTTCAGCCTTTTCTAAAAGAGATTCGCGCGAAAGGTTATCTGAATGCTCCGAGTACCACCAGTCAATGTAGGAATTGAAGGAGGGGAATGCCTTCCCCTGCGCCCGCACTTCGTTGCGGGCTACCCCTTCTAACGGGGGCTCCGCCCCCGTAACACCCCCGGCTTCACCCTTAGCCCATTCACGCACCGGGAATCTCGCAAGAATTGCCTCTTCCGACTGTTCTCGAAGTTCTACCTTAAACTTTTCATCCTTTACTTCGCCGCGTTCCGGCCTTCTGAACATTGGCTCTAAAATTGTATCATCAGTATCGCAGAGCAAAACATTTGCCGCATTATTCCAGAGCTTTATGTAAAGGAGGTAATTTTCTTCAATCTCTTCAGGCCCTTTCTGAGCTTCGAGCTCTTCTTTAGAAAGCACCGGTTTTTTTATAAGCGAAATATGAACATATTCTTTGTTAGACTGCTTTTCCTGGACCAGGCGGCTGAGCTCCATTTTAATTACACGCTCATAGCCCAGCTGCTCAATAGAGTTTATGCGGCAGCCCTTAATATGAGCGCGGAGAAATTCCATAAAGCGAAGCGGCTTATCATTTTTTGTGATTTTACGTCGCGTTTCATTTATTCGCACAGAATTTTGTGCAGTGCAAACAAGCAGAGTTTTTGCTGTGCCTTCTTTATAAGTATAAAAAGCAAGGGTATCAAAACCCGGCTGAATAATATCCTGAATAAAAGCACCTTCAAGATTAAGCTCATTAAGGATTAAATTGATTTCATTACAGTTAAGAGACATTTGAATTAATTATAGACTAATTAAATTAAAAAGTCACACGGGGATGTAAAATAATTATGAATTAAGAAAAAGCTTTCGGCAGTTTTCTTCTACTGCTGAGGCGAGTTTTGATGCAGCCATATTTCTTTTTGTGGCTACATAATCATAAATGTAGCTGATGTTATTTGGAGTGTTGCTTGTATTCTTGAGAGGGACAGGCGCATAATAAGGAGAATCAGTTTCTATAAGGATTCTTTCTTTTGGAACATGATTTATGAGTTCTGCCATGTCAGAGGCTCCCTTTTTACCCGCATAGGTTACTTCTCCATTAAAGCTTATGTACCAGCCCAGGTCAAGGAAAAAGTCCAGTTCGGACTTACTGTAGGAATATCCGTGAATTACGCCCTTGTTCCATTTTACCGCTTTGAGAACATCAACAGTTTCCTGAAAGCCCTTTCGTGAATGAACTATTACCGGCAGGTTCAGCTTTTTACCCAGAGTCAGCTGCAGGGCAAAGAGGTCTTTTTCATCTGAGATTGTACTGTGATCAAAGTAATCATGTTCACGGCCTTCGTATTCAACAGATTCCCAGTCGTGGTCTATTCCGCAAGGGCCTATTGCTACTAGTTTTCCAGCAAAGTCGTCGTCAGAATCCTTAAAGCTAATGATAGTGTCTTCCAGACTTTCTATGTAGTCGTAGCGGTTTTCTACAGCGTCCAGATCCGGCATTATGCCAGCACTAAAGTAGAGCATCTGGCGGACAATGTGTTTTACATCTTCATTATCAATTAATTCAATACAATCTCTAACAG
Source organism: uncultured Treponema sp. (assembly GCA_946407195.1). Lineage (GTDB taxonomy): Bacteria > Spirochaetota > Spirochaetia > Treponematales > Treponemataceae > Treponema_D. The sequence goes on from CAMJNC010000132.1 coordinate 5,263, forward strand.
CATCTGCTCTGGCCCAGATATCGTTGGCTTTAATTCCACTATCCAGTGCAAAAAACGATTTTGTCGCAGCCATCTCTTGCAGAAGTTGTGCGACAAAAGCTGCTCCAGAGTCATTTATTATCTGTGAAGAATTAAAAAGAATGTCTGAACTCATAACTCTTATATTATCGGATAGAGTCTATGTTAGCCTTACCACCAGGAACAAATGGAAGTACATTTTCTTCGCTGTCTACGCTGATGCGAACAAAGCAAGGCTTGTTCTGTCGATTGTTGTCAAAAGCTTTTTTGTACCATTCAGGGTCGGAATCAGCATCAACGGCTTCAATTCCAAAGCCACGGGCTATTGAAAGCAGGTCCGGTTCGCGGCCAAAAACGGAAGCAGAATAATTTTTTTCAAAAAGATATTTCTGCTGCTGGTAAACCATACCTAATGTTCCGTTCTGGAATACTATGATAGTTACCGGCAGATTCTGTTCTGCAAGAGTTGCCATTTCCTGAACATTCATCATGATAGAACCGTCACCCGAGAAGCAGACAATGCGCTTAGAAGGATTAGCGATTGCGGCACCGATAGCTGCAGGCAGACCAAAGCCCATGGTTCCAAGGCTGCCTGATGTAAGGAAGCTGCGAGGGCGCTCTACAGGGTAGTACTGGGCAGCCCACATCTGGTGCTGGCCAACGTCTGTTGTGGCAATGAGTCCGTCTGGGGCAAGGCCTGCTTCGCATGCCAGCTGAGGAATCTTAGAGATAATCTCTCTTGGATTAGCAAGCTTCTCACCTTTCGGGCGGCCACACTCTACAGAGTGGCATTCCTTTTTTATCTTATTAATCTTCTTGAGCCAGCCTTCATCCGAGCTGATTTTCTTTTCGTTTACAAGCTGAGCAATTACCGGGAATACAGATTCAACATCAGCTACTACAGAGATGTTCGATTCAATAATCTTATCAACTTCGGCAGCATCAATATCAATATGAATAATAGTCGCATCTGGACAGAACTGATTTACAAGACCAGTTGCGCGGTCATCAAAACGAACACCAGCTGCAATAACGAGGTCACTGTCGTGCATTGCAACGTTTGCAGCGTGGCTTCCGTGCATACCAACCATGCCGATAAAAAGCTCTGAGCTTTCAGGAACGCAGCCAAGTCCCATAAGACTTGTTACAACCGGAAGCTTATAGTTCTGAAGGAAAGCCTTAATTCCGCTTGCAGCTTCTTCTGAATCACAGCCACCACCACAGTAAAGTACAGGGCGCTTAGCCTTTGCAAGGGCTTCTGTAATCTTTCCCATTTTTTCTGAATATTCATCAATAGGAGTATGGAAGCGGATATCGTGCAGGCGGATTTTCTTAATGTCCGGCCAGGTGTCAAAGTCGCATTCCTTAAGCTGAACGTCGCGAGGAACGTCAATAAGAACAGGTCCCGGGCGTCCGCTTGTTGCAATTTCAAAAGCCTTAGGAATTGCTTCGAGCAGCTCGTAAGGAGTTTTAATAAGAATTGAGTGCTTTGTAATAGGGAAGGAAAGACCAAAGGTGTCTGCTTCCTGGAAGGCATCTGTACCAATAAGGCTTGTATTTACCTGACCTGTAATTGCGATGATAGGGA
>CAMJNC010000133.1 GCA_946407195.1 uncultured Treponema sp.
CTTTGCCATTTTATGTGGCCTCCTTAAGGGTTATATTATTAGAACCATTGTAGCATATCCATGCCAGAAGTCAACAGAGATTTTTCGTATAAGTGTGATTTTTTCGGTTAAAAAAGAAAGGCTTCCTTATTCAGGAAGCCTTTGCGGAGGAGCCGACTTGAACGGCCACGACTTGCGCCACAAGCACCTCAAGCTTGCGTGTCTACCAATTCCACCACCCCCGCGGAATGTGATAATGAATATATCAAAAACCCTGATTCGTGTCAACAGATTATTTCTATCTTTTTTTAGATTTTTTTAGTTTTTTAAAACAAAAAAAGCCTTGTAAGCATTAGACTTACAAGGCTTTTTGTAATCTAAAAGAAATTACTTCTTTCTGGCAACAATTTTACCAATATAAATAGTATAGTTATGAGGATTGAAAGGTTCTTTTGCATCCTGAACCATTGGCTGAATCATAGCAGCAATATCAGTTTTACTCAATTTGTTCCAAGACTGCTGAATTTCATGTTCTGCAGTTACAGTCTGCTTTTCAACCTTAAGTCCCTTGATTGTTGGGTTAGAAATATCGCCCCATGAAGCATCTTTAATTGAGAATACAACCTGATATTTGAGGTTTTCTTTTTCAACATAACCACTTGCTTCAAATTCTGTACATCCGTTCAAATCTACTTCTGGAATCTTGAAAGATGTATCATAACCGAAACACTTGATCTTGAAGTATGTTTCTCCATCAACTTCAACCACCTGTCCACCCTTTGCAGGTGTTACACCTGGTTCAAATACAACGATATCCTCTGCGAAGATAGAGCCAACGAACATCATCATAGCGACGATAAGAACACTGATTTTTTTCATAAAAATACTCCTAATATTTTTTTGTTATATTTATTATAAATCCAAATTAGGAGATTTCAATCTAAACTTTTAGAAAAGTGAATAAATAGGGATAATCACTTAATAAGAGAATTCCCCTATACTATCCCAATCCGCCAACCTTAAGCTGGAAGTGGCTGAACTCCATTGAGAAACTTGCACGCCCCTGAGTTGCAGAACGAAGGTTTGTTGTAAAACCGAACATGTTTGCCATAGGAGCCTGAGCATGAATAATTTCTCCGGTTGTCTTTGAATCCTGGCCCATGATGTTTCCGCCTCGCTGACTGAGCTGACTGGAAGCAGGTCCCACGAACTCTTTTGGACATGAAATATCAACGTTCATAACAGGTTCAAGAATTACAGGGTTTGCTGCAGTACAGGCCTTGTCGAATACCTGTGCGGCACATGCCTCGAAGGCAAAAGTGCTTGAAGTAAGTTCATCATACTTGATTGCAGTTACCTTTACGCCAACATCTGTACATGGGTAACCATATCTGATTCCTGAATTAAGAGCAGACATAAAGCCGTTCTTAATTGCTTCAATAATTTCATCTGGAACTTCTGCATGGCGGCAGGTAATTTCAAAGTTATTTCCACTACCCGTCTCTCTCTGTTCAACTGTAATTGTAAGACCTGCAGTATTTTCTTTTCCGGCAAGTACACGGCTGAACTCTTCTGTAGCCTCGGCCGTGCCGCTTACAGACTCGCGGTAAGTTACCTGAGGAGCACCTACATTACATTTTACGCCAAAGTCGTCGCGCATACGGGTAACAAGAACGTCCAGGTGGAGTTCACCCATTCCGCTGATAATCAGCTGACCAGTTTCTGCATCTTCATGACTTGTAAAGGTTGGGTCTTCGCGGCTAAGGATTTCGAGAGTTTCGTTCATCTTATCCTTTTCGCTCATAGATTCCGGTTCAAGGGCAACAGAAATTACCGGCTGAGGGAACTTAGGCTGCTCGAGAAGGATTGGGAAAGCCTCAGTTCCAATTGAATCACCAGTCTGAGCAAGCTTAAGACCAATAAATACTGCAATATCACCTGCGCTTACTGAATCGCAAGGCTCGCTCTTATTTGCGTGCATACGCAGAATGCGGTTTACGCGCTCGCGTTTTTTCTTATTAATATTGAAGATTTGTGTTCCGGCCTGAATCTTTCCAGAATACATGCGGACATAACACAAAGGCCCCATTTCGCGGTCGTACTGAATCTTAAATACAAGACCAAGAGGCATTTTTGATGCGTCTGTCGGAACATCAACACTCTCTTCTTCATCCTTCTTAATGCGGATTCCCTTTGCAGGAGGAATATCGAGAGGAGACGGAAGATAATCAATTACTGCATCAATAAGAGGCTGAACGCCCTGATTGTGACGGGCACTTCCCATTACAAACGGAACAAAGGTACGTGCAATAGTTCCCTTACGTATAGCAGCCTTAAGCTGATCTACGCTGATGTCGCCGCCTTCAAGATAGATTTCCATAAGGGCATCGTCGCTGCCGGCAACAGTTTCAACAAGCTTTTCGCGCCATTCCTGAGCCTGAGCCAGGCGAGAAGAATCAACATCGGTTACATCAAAGGTTTCGCCTTCATCATCTTCGTGCCAGCGGATTTCTTTCATATTAAGAAGGTCAATTACACCTTCAAAGTCCTGGCCTTCGCCGATTGGAATCTGCAAAGCCAGGGTTTCAACTCCAAATTTTTCGGCAACGTCTGCCATTGAACCAAAGAAGTCTGCACCAATGCGGTCCATTTTGTTCATAAAGCAAAGGCGTGGAACGGCAAACTCATCGGCCTGCTTCCATACAGTTTCTGTCTGTGGCTGAACTCCGTCTACCGCACAGATAACTGCAACCGCGCCGTCGAGTACGCGGAGCGAACGCTCAACTTCTGCAGTAAAGTCTACGTGGCCCGGTGTATCAATAATATTTATCTGATGATCTTTCCAGTAAGTTGTTGTGGCAGCAGAACAGATTGTAATTCCGCGCTCCTGCTCCTGAGCCATCCAGTCCATTGTTGCCTGGCCGTCGTCAATTTCGCCAATCTTATGAATTTTACCTGTATAATAGAGAATACGTTCTGTAGTGGTTGTTTTTCCAGCATCAATATGCGCCATAATTCCAATGTTGCGCATTTTGTCTAAGTTAGTCGTTGCCATAATTAGAGTAGTATAGTGATTTTTACAGGCTTTGAATAGTTACTGCCGAGCGGCCATCTATCTTCTTGCTCTGATAAACACCATCATCTACAAGTTTGTAGCAGGCAGCAAAATCAGCGGCTTCTCCTTCCGGTAAAACCATTACACCTATACTGGCGTCAACAGGCCTGCCCTGTAGTTCTGGAATAGAAATTGACTTTAAGGCATCAATAAAACGGTTTATTACTTTGCCTGCAGTTTCATCATTATGAATATTCTCTGCATAGGCTGCAAACTCATCACCACCAAGTCGGAATACAATATCCTCTCCACGGAAGGTTGTTTTAAGACATCTGGCTACATTGATAATTACCTGATCTCCAACTCCGTGACCAAATGTGTCATTAAAGAATTTAAAGTGGTCTATATCAAGCAGCATAAAGAGCCCACCTTTTCCCTGCTTTAAGGCTTCTACTACCCGTTTTTCTCCACTAACACGATTCAAAAGGCCTGTCATCTGATCTGTTTCAGAAAGAACCTTCAAAGATTTCTTTTCATCAATATCAATAAAGAGGCCTACATAAGTAAGTGGCGTTCCATCCGGATTTCGAATAAGATTACCAGCCGCATGATACCATCTGTATCCGTTATTTTTTGTCATAAGACGGTATTCAACATCATAAACAGTATTGCCGGAATAATCATTTACCGCATCCCAAAAGGCTTTCCATACTCTGGCTTTATCATCCGGATGCAGGAGATTAGCCCAGGAATCAAGATTATTAGGAAACTCTTCTTCTGTAAGATAGCCCAGCATCTGGCGGAAAGACTGAGACCAGATACATTTTTCAACCTCTCCCTTCTCATTAAATTCAATTGTCCAGGGACCAGAATTAATTATGGAATGAATAATCTGCATACCCTGAGTTTCTTTATTTAATTTATCATAAGCCTTTTTGGTTTCATCCGCAATTTTCTTTTCCTGCTCCAGCATCAGTTGTGAATTTTTTCGTATTGTAATAACCAGAATAACAAATAGAATTATTACAGCAGAAAGAGTTATTAATATCTGAAGATGATTAAGAGCTACAATCATGCGGTTACCGGCCCTGATCTGGCTGGTAATTACATTATCATAAACAAGAATCGAAAGCATCCAGCCGGTTTCTTCTACCGGGGTATAATAAAGATGGGCATTTTGTCTTTTATATGGAACATGTATACTTCCCTTTCTTTCATTCTGAAAATCATCTGAAATTTTCTGGAAACTTTTAAGAGTTTCATCATTTTCATGAATTACAGAAAGAATATTTCGTCCAGGTTCAACGCCACCAAATGGTACACTGGTAAGGCTTTCTCCGCTTTTTAGATAAATATTAAAATAAGTTTCCATGTTTTCGGCACGGAAGGTCATTGAACGAACCATCTGATCTATATTTACCTGAGCAAAGCAGGCTGTAATCATTTTTCCATTAAATTCAATTCCATAAACAGGAATTGCAATAAAGAGCAGTTTTTCACCACCATAGTTCAAAACTGTCGTAACAAGTGGTTCAAAAAGTCCTTCTGTAAGAAAAGGATAACGGCTTTTTCCTGTAGTTGTTGAATGAGCAGTATAAACAAGGCCATCCTGATCAACAAAAGAAAACTTTTCAACTCCATAAAGCCGTCTGATTCTTCCAAGATAATGTCTGAGGGATGCAATTGATTGTAAATCATCTTTTGTAATAGCATCCAGTGCATTATACATATACTGAAAGTTCTGTTTTAGGGCATCAGATATAATAGTAACACGACGATTTGCAAGCTCTTCTACATAAAAATCACTTACACTTTCTGCTACTGCCTGAGTCTGTTTTTGTGCAGTTTGTACATTCCAAACAGTACTTACAATAATCAGGAGCAGAACAAGTATTCCGCCAGTGAAAATCACCTTATTTTCTTTGATATTCATTCAATGCCACCTAATCTATTTCACCATAAAGAGAACGTAAAAGCCAGTTTGCATCCTTCTGGAAGAAAACAGTTGTGGTTTCTTCTGTCATTTCTGGATATTCTGTTCCAGGAAGAAGGCCATCTGCAATTTTCACAGCCGTTGTAATTGTATCAAAACCTATTGCATAACAATCCTGAAGAGCAAGGGCATAAATTACTCCATCGCGCATATATTCCAGCGCTCTCTTATCGTGATCCATTCCTGTTATTACAATCTGTCCTGATTTTTCTGCTTCAAGAACTGCTCTTCCAGCTCCCACCGGATTACTCATATTGCAGCAGATAATACCATTTAAATCAGGATATTTTGCTATAAATTCTTTTGTAAACTCATAAGCCTTTTCTTCCAGGTCTTCATCGTACTGTTCACCAACAAGTTCAATATCAGGATACTTTGCAAAAACAGCCCTTGCACCTTCCGCCCTCTCTTCATGACAGGGAGCGCCATGATTACCAACAAGCATGGCTATTTTACCTTTAAAGTTTAACTTTTCACAAAGCACTTCTGCCAGGTCTCTTCCATCTTCATAATTATGGGTATTTCCAACGTAGGCAATCCTTTTGCAGCCGTGCTCCTTACCGGAATCTGAACTGGAAAATGTCATTACCTTCTGCCCCTGCTCCATAAGCTTGTTGATTACAGGAGTTACAATTTCAATATCAGCAACATCAACTCCAATTACATCATAGGACTTAGTTGCGGCAGCCTTTTGTATTCTTTCAATCTGGTCATAGACCGACATTGCTTCCGGAGCCAGATAATCATAGGTGATAAATATATCCTTCTGCTCAAACTGCTTTACTGCATCTTCTATACCGAGGGCAACTGCATTCCACCAGGGATGGGCAGTTTTATAAGTCAGATAAAAATTATAATCGCGTTTTTCCGGAATATAGGAATCGAGAGTTGGCTTAAAATGAAATTTTTCTTCTTCAGGAGCAAAGGCTGTGTCCTTTACAATATAATTATTATCAGAACCGGCCTTTTGATTTCTGGATGAGCAGCCTGTAATAAGAATAATTAAAATTATAAAACTACAAAAAGCTCGTAAACTCATATTATATAATTTTAAGTCTTAACATGAGAAAAGGCAAGAAAATATAACAGATTGATATTCCAGATAAAACCGTCTACTCTAAAATTGCACCTTTGTCTGCAGAACTTACTAATTTTGCATATCTTGCGAGGTAGCCGGTTTTAACCTTTGGTTCCGGAGCCTTCCAGGCAGCACGGCGGCGTTCAAGTTCTTCATCGCTTACTTCAAGGGTAATCTTGTAGTTGTTGATATCAAGAGTAATCATATCCCCCTCCTCTACCAGCGCGATTGGTCCGCCTACTGCAGCTTCCGGAGAACAGTGACCTAGAGAAGCACCGCGGGTTGCACCTGAGAAGCGGCCGTCTGTAATAAGAGCTACTTCCTTATCCAGTCCCTGTCCGGCAAGAGCAGCAGTTACAGCAAGCATTTCTCTCATACCAGGGCCGCCTTTTGGACCTTCGTAGCGGATAACTACAACGTCACCGCTCTTGATTTTACGGTTCTGAACTGCATCCATAGCCTCGCTTTCGTCGTTGAATACGCGGGCTGGTCCTGTGTGCTTCATAAGCTCTTTTGCACAGGCAGAACGTTTTACAACAGTTCCGTTTGGAGCAAGGTTTCCAAAAAGAATAGCAAGTCCGCCGTTGTCACTGAATGGATTTTCAATCGGACGGAGAACTTCCGGATTGCGGTTCTTTACGCCTGCAATATTTTCTGCCACGGTTTTGCCGGTAACAGTCATCAGCGAAGTATCAATCAGATTTTTCTTAGCAAGCTCTGCAAGAACAGCCTGTACACCACCCG
>CAMJNC010000134.1 GCA_946407195.1 uncultured Treponema sp.
GGCTTATCAAAAAGAGCCGCAACGTGATCGCAGCTGTCAAAGCGGTAAGTAGTACTCTGCACGATTGGAATAGTTCCAGGTCCGCCATTTTCCGGCTTGTAGCCTGAATGTAAAACTTTTGTCTCGATTTTCATAATTCTGCCTCTTATACTATTATTAGCTTTTAATTATACTAAAAAACTTTAATATGATAAATATAGTTTCCATGCTATACTAGCCTTATGAAATCCATTTTCACAAACACAGTAAAAATTGCTGTTGCAGCAGTACTCGCAATAATTTGTGCACAAGCTCTTAAGCTCGACTTTGCAGTTTCCGCCGGAATTGTTGCAATTCTTTCGGTTCAGCCTACAAAAAAAGAAACTCTCCGCACAGCTTTTGCCAGGCTTTTGGCCTTTGCAGTTGCACTTGTAATTTCTGTTGCACTGTTTAATCTTCTGGGTTTTACAGTTCCAGTCTTTTTTATTTATCTTGCAGTTTTTATTTTAATCTGTCAGTGGCGCAAATGGATTTCTGCCATGGCAATGGATTCGGTTTTGATTTCGCATTTTCTTTCATTTGGTAAAACCGGATTTACAGAAATCAAAAATGAAGTTCTGCTTTTCGTTCTGGGTGTTGGCTTTGGAATTCTCGTAAATATCTTCCTTCATAAAAAAGCTGATTATATTGAGGAGCTTAAAAACAAAACCGACGGCCAGATAAAGCTCGCCCTTCACAGAATGGCACTTCGAATCCAGAATCCGGATTTAGCTGATTACGACGGCACCTGCTTTACCTCGCTTAATCAAAGCATTTTCACAGCGAAAAGACAGGCCGAAGAAAACTTCAATAATCAGTTTACAAAAAAAGATACCTTCGACACCCGCTATCTCGAAATGCGCGAAAACCAGACTAAAATCCTTTACGAAATGTACAAGGCCGCAAGCAGCCTTCACACCGTTCCTTCCACTGCCGGCCTTCTTGCCGACTTCCTCGAAAAGGTTTCTACCGAATATCACAAAGACAACGATGTAAAAGCCCTGCTCGAAGAACTCACCATAATCCATGAAAAAATGAAAACCGTTCCACTGCCCCAGGCCCGTGCAGAATTTGAAAACCGGGCAAATCTTTTTATTCTCATGGAACGTCTTGAAGAATTTCTAAAAATTAAACGAGATTTTATTCTTTCTGCTGATATCAGATAAAATTCGCTGAATTTTCATTGAATTTTTATTCAACCAATTGACAAATCAAGTTTTTAAAGTTACATTGAATTATATTTCATTGAATATTTGTTCAATGAAATATAACGGTGGCTTTATGACACGAAATGAACAGAAGGAAGAACGCCGTAAGCAGATTCTGTTTAAGGCGCTTGAGCTCTTTGTTACAAAGGGCTTTACCGAAACAAAGATAACTGATATCGCACAGGCACTTGATATCAGTACCGGACTTTTATTCCACTATTACGAATCAAAAGAACAGTTATGTCTTGCACTTGTACAGATGGGGCTGGAAGGCACTCAGGTTCCAGACACTATCCCGTACAAAACACCACTGGAATACTTTGGCAATTTTGTTACTGCACTTTTTTCGGCAACGCAGACTCAGCCATGGATTTATCAGATGTTTGTACTGATGAACAATGCAAGACGTCCTGGAATTCCAGAACAGATCCGGAATGTAGCTTTATCAGTTAATCAGATTGAACGCTCTGTAAAAGTAATCAAAGAAGGACAAAAAGACGGAAGCATTAGAAAGGGAGATCCGCTTTTGCTTTCAACTGCCTTCTGGACCAGCCTTCAGGGAATTATGGAAGAGCATGCAATAAATCCAGAATCAAAATTACCAGAGCCGGAATGGCTTTTAGATATTTTACGCGCATAAAAGGAGAAAACTATGTCTAAGAAAGTAATAATAATTGGTGGTGGAATCGGAGGTCTTAGTGCCGGAGTTTATGCTTTAAGGGCAGGCTTTGAAGCCGAAATCTACGAGAAAAATGCTGTAGCAGGCGGTGAATGTATGGGCTGGAACCGCAGGGGCTATCATATTGATAACTGCATTCACTGGCTCACCGGAACAGACCAGAAGACAAAGCTCTGGCAGGTCTGGAAAAATGTTGGTGCTATTGATGAAAACACAAAATATGCAGATACAAAAAAATTCTATTCTAGCCGCTGTGGAAACCAGGAGCTCACTCTCTGGAACGACCTTAAAAAAACTGAAGAAGAACTGATTAAAGGAGCCCCTGAAGATGAAGAAGAAATCCGCAAATTTATTCAGTATGTTGAATACGCAAAATGCTGTGTAATTCCTGCGGCAAAGCCTTTAGACATGATGAAAATCAAAGACTATATCGAAATGGGAAAAGAAATGGCTTACATGCCAAAGGTAATGAAAGAATACGGTAAAATCAACTGCCGTCAGCTTGCAGAAAGATTCCATAATCCAACCCTCAGAAAGCTGATGCAGGATTATCTTCCGGCTGATTACACTGCTTATTCTTTCCTCGTTTCTTACGCAACTATGGCAAGCGGAAACGGAAACATTCCTCTGGAAGGCTCTCTTGCAATGACCATGAGAATTGTAAAGAAATTTCAGGAGATGGGCGGCCTTCTTCACACTAACACTCCTGTAAAGAAAATCATCATTGAAAAAAATAAAGCAAGAGGAATTGAGCTTGAAGATGGAACTATTGTAAAGGCCGACGAAGTAATAAGTGCCGTAGATTTGAGCTTTCTGTTTGACAAGCTGATTGACCGTAAATACATGCCAAAAGCTTTGAAAAACGCCTATGAAAACCGAAAGGCTTACCCTATTACAAGCGGCTTCCAGGTTGCTTATGCAATCGACAACACCTTCTCTGCTGATGACACAGTATTCTTTGACTGTGAGCCGCTTTCAATCGGTTCGCAGAGTTTTTCGAGAATGTCGATTAAAAGCTATGCTTACGATAAAACCTTTGCTCCTGAAGGCAAAACTGTTCTCCAGGCAAATATTGTTCAGTATGATGTTGATTATGAATTCTGGAGCAGTCTTTCAAGAGAAGATTACAAACAGAAAAAGATGGAGCTTGTACAGGAGATTACAAAAAGAATTATTAAAGAGTTCCCTGAGCTCGAAGGCAAAATCGAACTTCTGGACTGCTGGACTCCATTAACCTACAGCCGTTACTGCAACGCATTCCACGGCTCATACATGGGCTTTGTAACCACAGTTGGAAACAAGCAGATGCGCTTGAATGGTATTGTGAAACGGGTAAACAATCTGTTCCTTGCAGGACAGTGGGTTATGAGCCCGGGCGGACTTCCAATCGCAGTAATTTCGGGAAAGTTTGCCGTTCAACGTATTTTGAAACGCGACGGTAAAAGCATAGAAATATAATAGAGGTCAGGCAGCCGCTTTGGTTTCCATTGCGGCAGTTTTTTTTGCAGCTTACTTTAAATCTTTTATACAGGCTTCAATATCAGAAATCCAGCCTTTTATGATTTTATTGTTTTCTTCGAGTTTTGCTTTATTCTTCTCAAAGCCCTGTAACAAATCATACTGATGTTCCCAATATTTAATCATTTTTTCCAGAAGCTGAATATTTTCGGCAGATAAAACGCCCTTACTGTTCTTCAGCAAATTCAAAATTGTATAAACTTCATCAGCTGATTTACCCACACTTTTTTTGAAATCTCTTAAAACCCACTGACGCTCAAAAATATTGCGCTCTTTCCAGCCGTTATACTGTTCTTCAAAGGTCTTAATGACTTTTAAAAGCAAATCAACATTACAGGTTGAAGATGCTTCTCTTTTGTTTTCCAATGCATTCAAAACCTGAATTGAACCAAGCTCCTGTCCGTTATATTCTTCTGCCTTAAGGACAGACAAGGCAAAACCTAAGGCTGCATCCTCTACACTTATAATATGAGCCTTATTCATCTCATAAAATTCATCAAGAGAAATGTTCATGCTCTGAGCAACTACTTCAATAGATTTCATTGCTGTTTCGGTTTTTACAAGCCCAGGTCCGATTGTATAGGAATATATGTTTGTATTCTCGAGCTCCATGGAAAGAGTATTACTTAATTCAACCTGTGCAGTTTTAAAAATCTCATAGGCGCCCATATAAGCAACTGCGCCAGAAGAGGATACGAAAACCAGAGTACCTGAATTTCGTTTTTTCATTTCCTCTAAAAAGCAACTGGTAATCAAAACCGGGGCCTTAAAGTTTACAGCATAAGCATGGTCCCAGTCCTGACTGCTTACCTTTCCAATTTCACCAAGATGAAGAATAGCTGCATTGTTAAAGATGATATCCGGGCAGCCGTATTTTTCCAGAACAAAAGCCTTCATTTCTAAAATGCTTTTTTCATCTGCAAGATCTATAGGATAAAATTCCGCCTGTCCCGTGAATTCTGAATTAATTGAAGTTTCTGCATTTTTACCTTTTTCTTTATTGATTTCAAGTATTATAACCCGTGCACCCATGGCTGCAAAAAGTCTGGCAGTTTCAAAACCAATTCCACCGCCGGCACCTGTAATCAGAACTGTTTTTGCCTTTAATGAATTCCTAAAATCATTTATATTCATGAAAACTTAATCCTCATAAAGCGGACAAAATTAACCAGGGCTCGCACTGCTTCGTCACACAAAACTGCAATGAACACACCGAGCATTCCAAGCTTGAAAACAAAAACACAAAGGCACGCAAGACCAATTACACCGGCTGTACCCAAGGCCTGTGTAAAGAACATCCATTTAGTGTCTCCGTAACCACGGATTCCGTTTCCAATAATAATATTTCCTGATTTTCCAAAAAGGTTTGTTGCTACAAGAATAATATAAATTACCGACATCTCAATAACTTCCTTGTCGGTTGTAAACAGACTCAAGGTCAAGCGAGGGAAAATTGAAACAAAAATCAGAGCAAAGGCTGCAACCAGGAACGACCACTTTACAGAAGTTTTTACTACAGAGCGGTAAAGCTTAAGATCCTTAGCACCTGTTGCCTCGCCGGTAAGTGTAAGTGTTCCACTTCCAATTGCACCGATAATTACTACGAAAAGAATTTCTACAGTAAATACCATAGAGTAAATTCCAGCTGCTCTTTCATCAATTGTATTTAATATTCTGATAATACAAAGGTTGCCTACATTCCAGAGTAAATCTTCACAAGCTGTTGGAACACCAAGCTTAATTGATTTTAAATATGGTTTTACCTTTGCCGAGAGAATTCTCTTGAGTCCCGGACTGGTAAAGAACTTATCTTTTTTAGAAATTGTTACATAGAAAAGATAAATTGCACCTATATATTCCGCAATTGTAGTTCCAAGAGCAGCACCTGCAATCTCCATGCGAGGGAAGCCGAATTTTCCAAAAATCAAAAGATAATCAAGAATGATATTTAAAACCGAACGGATAATACCGTAAGCAACAAGTGGTTTTGTATAATTTGAAGTCTGGAAAACTACACTGTAAGAAGCCCAAAGACCAATAATCAGATATACAGGTGCATAAAGTCTTGTATAAGTAACACAAGGCTTCATTACATTTTCTGAAACACCCATCAGCCTGAAAACAAACGGACTTCCAAAAGTCCAGAAAAAGAATAAGAGAACCGGTATAAAATTATGCAGCTTTATCATAGAAGCTGCATAATCCTTTGCCTTCTCAATATCCTTTTCTCCTACTGACTGGCTGATAAGGATTGATGCTCCCATAGAAAGTGAGAACACGAAAGACATAGTTGTCCACATAGGGGCAGTTGCATTTCCAACCGCACTCATATAAAGAATGTCCATTCGTCCCAGGAAGATACGGTCTATGAACATCTGAATCTGAGCAATCAGATTGCTCAGCATAATTGGAACGAAGATTTTTACAAGTTTATTCTTGTATTCGGTTTTGAAAAGCATGCTGCCCTCTCGTGGATTAGTGGTGGAACAAACGAATTCCGTTAAAGGCCATTACCATGTTATAGTCGTCTGCAGCCTTAATTACGAGGTCGTCGCGAACGCTTCCACCTGGCTGAACAACACAGGTAACACCAGACTTGCGGGCGCGTTCAATGTTGTCGCCAAATGGGAAGAACGCATCAGAACCAACTGCAACGTTTGTGTTCTTAGCAATCCATTCTGCCTTAGCTTCACGGGTAAATACTTCTGGCTTAACCTTGAAGATATTCTGCCACTTGCCTTCTGCAAGAACGTCCATATATTCTTCACCAATATAAACATCAATAGCGTTATCGCGGTCTGCGCGTTTAATGCCGTCTACAAACTGAAGACCAAGCACCTGAGGTGACTGACGCAGCCACCAGTTATCAGCCTTCTGACCAGCAAGACGAGTACAGTGAACGCGGCTCTGCTGTCCGGCACCAATACCAATTGCCTGTCCATCCTTTACGAAACAAACTGAGTTAGACTGAGTATATTTAAGAACGATGAGGGAAATAATAAGATTGCGCTTGTCATCTTCGCTCAAGGTCTTATTCTTAGTTACAATGTTAGACAAAGCAGACTGCTCATCAATCTTAAGGAAGTTGTGTCCCTGTTCAAAAGTAACGCCAAAAACCTGTTTGCGTTCAAGAGCTTCTGGAACATAGTTTGGATCAATCTGAATTACACAATAGTTTCCGCCCTTCTTAGCCTTAAGGATTTCAAGAGCCTTTTCAGAATAACCAGGTGCAATAATACCATCAGAAACTTCCTTCTTAATAAGAAGAGCTGTTGCTTCATCACACTCGTCGCTCAAAGAAATAAAATCACCAAAAGAGCTCATGCGGTCTGCACCACGAGCGCGGGCATAAGCACAGGCAAGCGGAG
>CAMJNC010000135.1 GCA_946407195.1 uncultured Treponema sp.
AGTCTTCCTTAAGCATGTGCTGGATTTCCTTTGCCTTTTCTGCAAGACCGTCTTTTTTCATAAGTGGCAATACTGCAACTGTGATAGGTGCAAGGCGTGGGTCAAGGTGAAGAACTGTTCTGTAGTCCTCTGGCTCTCCTGCCTTGGCAACATTCTGTTCTTCGTATGCTTCACAAAGGAACATAAGGAAGTTGCGGTTCAAACCTGCAGAAGTTTCGATTACATATGGAACGTACTTCTTGTTTCCATCTTCCTGATCGATATAAGACATATCCTTCTTAGAGTATGTCTGGTGCTGAGAAAGGTCAAAGTCTGTACGGCTGTGAATA
Organism: uncultured Treponema sp.; assembly: GCA_946407195.1. Taxonomy (GTDB): domain Bacteria; phylum Spirochaetota; class Spirochaetia; order Treponematales; family Treponemataceae; genus Treponema_D. Next base: position 330 of record CAMJNC010000135.1, read on the forward strand.
CCTTCAATCTCTTCAAATCCGATTGGGAAGTTGTATGTAATATCGTATGCGTCTTTTGCATAGTGAGCAAGCTTGTCGTGGTGGTGCCACTTGAGCTGCTTTTCTGGAATACCGTACTTGAGGTAGAAGGCCCAGCGGTCTTTTCTCCAGCGGTCAAATGTTTCATCCTCAGTTCCCGGCTTACAGAAATACTCCATTTCCATCTGCTCAAATTCGCAGGTACGGAAAATAAAGTTCTTAAAAATGATTTCGTTACGGAAAGATTTACCAACCTGAGCAACACCAAAAGGTACCTTCATACGGTTAGACTGAACAATATTCTTGAAGTCTGTGAAAATACCCTGACAGGTTTCTGGACGAAGGTAAATGAGGTGTGAGTCGTCTGCGATTGGTCCCTGATATGTTTTGAACATAAGGTTGAACTCGCGAACGGCTGTGTACTTGCGGTTTTTGCTTCCACAAGTTGGGCAGTTGATATTTGCATCGATGAAAGCTTTCATTTCATCGTGTGTCATTGTATCAACAGGTTTTCCAGGATTTACATCCGGATTTGCAGCGATAAAGTCTTCGATAAGCTTATCTGCTCTGTGGCGTGCATTACATTCAATACAGTCAACCATAGGATCAGAGAAGTGGTCAACGTGACCAGAAGCCTTCCATGTTGTATGATGCTGGAAGATAGCAGAATCAAGACCAACTACATCATCATGCAGCTGAGTCATGTAGTGCCACCATTCGTTCTGAATATTTCTCTTGAATTCTACACCGAGAGGACCGTAGTCCCATGCGCCAGCCTGTCCACCATAGATTTCAGAAGCCTGATATACAAAGCCTCTTCTCTTACACAAGCTGATGATTTTGTCCAGCGTACATGCGTGTACGTCAGCGTTTTCTGTTTTTGCCATTTATATCTCCTTACGACTCTGGCGTGGGCCGTTTTTGATTTTTTTCGCTCAGACACACCGGGAAAGGCGGCCAAAAGCATTTTAGTTGTAAATGTGAGAGTACCATAAAAAGGAATTGTATGCAAACGAAAAGATTAAGCGTCTGCAAGCTTTTCTTCGGCAGATTTTTCTTCAGTAGATTTTTCTTCGGCAGGCTTCTCATTGGTCTCAGACTCTGCTTCTTCAGCCTCTTCGATTTCTTCTACTTCGTCCACAGAATCTTTTCCGGCAGCATCATCTGATTTTGCGGCTTCAACTGCTTCTTTATCATTTTTAGATTCTTCCTCTTCTTCCGCTTTTGAAGCTTTACCCAGATAATCATCAATATCAGGAGGGTTTGCATAAATTAAATCGTCTATACGCTTTTCCAGATGTTCAAAGATGAAATTCTTTATTACCTTTCTGTCTTCTGCCCCAACCTGTTTAAGAAAAAGCAGTACAGCAAAGAAATTATTATTATCAAGAGACTTTACATCAAAAACTACTGATGGCGTTACGATAGAACGTCTTCCCAATGTAATAGAAAAACTAGGTACAATCATATTCTTTACAAGGGCTGCACCATAACTTTTAGGAAAATAGCAGGTAAAACCTACAGAAGAAATATTTGCAATGGAAACCTGAAGCAGCTGGGTTTTATTTGCAAAATAGCCGTTAATTGAAATACTTTCATCGCAGTCAAGGCGTAAATATTTTCGTTTTCCTTTTGCGCCATTAAGTTCAAGAATTCCTATTATATTTTCTATTAGAGCAGATCCCTTTATTTCATTAAGCATTATAAAGCCGCCAGGCAGAGAAAGATTCATAATGAATCTTTCTTTTTTTGCAGTCGGAATCATTGCAGACATTAGGCCTACAAAAATTGTTTTTAATTTTTCATCCTGCTGAAAAGACAGAATATAATTAAACCAGCCGTCATAACTCATTTCATCATCAATAAAAATGAAACAAAGAGCGTCCGGGAACATTCTTAAAGCATTTTTAGTATATTTATAATCTTTAATGATATAAGCTTCATATTCATGCAGTTTTAATTCAGGCTGCAAATAATTTTCTACATACAAAGGAGGATTTACAAAGAAGACCTTTCGTCCGATAATCGGATTCTCACAACGGGGAGCAAGAGGAACCTGGATAGCCGGTTTACCAGCAGAATCTTCTTCTGCAGCAGCCTTTTCTTCAGCCTTATCCTGAACCTCTTGAATTTTCAGCTTTTCTTTTTCTTCTGATTTTGTTTCTTCTGATTCTTTTTCTGGTAAATCAGTTTGGCTCATCGTTATATTATCATCCTATATTATATATTTTAGTTCTCTCTTCAGGACATTTTTCAAAAAATGCCCTTATTTCATTTCTCAGTTCCTCATTTCCCTTTTCTGCTGCATTAATAAAACACGACTGCGCATAATGAGCAAACTGAAAGTTCATACAAAAGTATGTAAAAAACCTCTGAAGCCTTGTTTTATAAAACTCCTTCGGCTGATACTTTTCAATGTTATCTATATAATCATAACATACTTTTTCCAAATCTACCTTAATTTCTTTATTAAATTTGTGTTCAGATGCATTATTTTTTTCTTCTGAAGCCTTAATTAAACTGAAAATCCATGGTTTTGTAACTGCGGCACGCGAAATCATAACACCTTCGCAGTCCGGGCAGGCAGAAACAGCATATTCATAAGAAGCAGCATCCTTTACATTTCCGTTGAGATAAACCGGAAATCTTCCCTTATAACGTTCTGCAAGCTTCTGGCAAAACTGATATCTTGGAGGACGAGAAAGCTTTTCTTTTTTTGTACGCGGATGTAGAGTCAGAAGTTCAACTCCATTATTTATAAGCATATCGCAGAAATCAAAAAATCCACCTTCTGTAAAATCCTCATCTCCAAGCCTGAGCTTTACGCTTAACCTTTTTCCAACAGGAACCACAGAACGAACTTCCCGCACCATTGCTTCGGTTTCTGCCCTATCCTTAAGCATCCAGCCTATACCAGCTCCTGTTTTATAAATATCCGGTGCCGAACAGCCCATGTTTATATCAATTCCTATTCCGGGAAGCTCTGCAAGCTGTACTGCCGCTTCTTTCATACGAGGAGCATCGTTACCTGTAAGCTGCCATACAATCTTTTCCGGGCATGGAGTTGCATCAATATAATATTTTTCAAAGGGACCGAAATTCAAAAGGCTCCCTGCATTAATCATTTCTGTAAAATATTCATCGCAGCCACCAAACTGTTCCACAAGAATTCTGAATGCAGGATGAGAAATTGTTGCCATTGGTCCACAGATTAATTTTTTAGTCATATTCAATATATTATATCAAAATTTCTTTGAAATATCCCGCATTTAGTATTATGATAATAGAATATAAAATAAAAAATTGGAGAATCAAAAACTATGTTTGAACGAAAAAAGTATAAGAATTTTGCCAAAACACAGCTTTCTGGCCGCTGGGGTGTTCCAATTCTTGTTACACTTTTTGTAACAATTATCATCAGAATTTTCGGTATTCCAGACATGATGCAGCTTTACAAAAGCGGATATTTTTCAGCTCTTTTCAGGCTGGACTGGCCGGGAGTTGCTGCAGCCTCACAATCTGCAAATACTTCCCTTCTGGCAACACTGATTCAAACTGTCGTTGATGCCATTCTTTCCGTTGCTTCAATCAATGTTTACATCAAAATGTCTCGTTCTCCAGAACCAGTAAGCTTTAGTGACTTTATAGAAGGTTTTAATAACTGGGCTCGTGCAATACTCTCTGTATTGTGGCAGCTGCTCTGGGTTACACTCTGGACTCTTCTCTTTATTATTCCTGGAATCATTAAAGCAATTGCTTACTCACAGATGTTCTATATCATAGTTGAATATAAAAATGTTTCTATAACAAAAGCAATGCGCATAAGTATGGAAATTACAAAAGGTCATAAATGGGATTTGTTTGTAATGTACCTCAGCTTCCTTGGCTGGGATCTTCTTTCCATTATGACAGTTGGAATTCTTCAATTATGGCTTCTTCCTTATAAGAACATGACATACATTAATGCATATCATTCTCTCGTAAAGGAAGCAATTGAGTCTGGCAGACTTAAACCGGAGGATTTTACCGAATGACAAAAACAACAAGATCTGGATTAATTGTATTAATTATTTTCCTTATTGCTGTAGGCGCTTATACTTTTTATTCAATTAAAGGTATAAATCAGGACACAACTTCAATCGGCTCATCTTCAGGCACTTATCGTGTAGCAGAAGATTCAGACAGCTACAATGCAGCAGAAGCTAAGGCTTACAAAAAGGAATTTATTGCTGCTTTATATATTGAAGGCGTTATATCAGAAACAAATCAGAGCTATAACCAGAAGTGGCTTAAGAATACAATCAGTTCGCTCAAAAAGAACGACAAAAATGTTGCCCTAGCAATTTTCATCAATTCTCCAGGTGGAGCAGTATATCAGGCTGATGAAATTTACCTTGCTTTAAATGATTATAAAACAACTGGCCGTCCTGTTTATGTTTACCAGGGACCTCTTGCTGCTTCCGGCGGATATTATATTTCCTGTGCAGGAACTAGAATTTATGCTAACCGCAACACTCTTACAGGCTGCATTGGTGTAATTATGGGTAATTCCTTTGACCTTACAGGCCTGTTTGACAAAATGGGAATTAAATCAGAAACCATTCATTCCGGCAAAAACAAGAATATGATGAATTATAACGAGCCTCTGACTGATGAACAGAGAGCAATAATGCAGTCTATGTGCGACGAATGCTACGATCAGTTTGTTTCAATTGTTGCAAAAAACCGTGGTATTCAGTACAACACCTGCTGTAAGCTTTCTGACGGAAGACTTTATTCTGCAAAACAGGCTCTTGAGCACCGTCTTATTGATGCAATTGATTCGTGGGATAACATGCTCCGCGACCTTGCAGAAAACGAACTTAAAAAACCTGGCATTAAGGTAGAAACCTTTAAATATCAGAAAAAGCAGTCGCTTTATGAAATGCTTACAGGAAAAGCCCTCGAGCTTCAGACAGCAAAGGCTGCAGCACAGCTTGGAGTTCCGGCAGATGTCATTAAGGCTATGAATACTGAAGACCGCTTTACTCCAATGTATCTTGCACCTGGTTATTAATTAATTTCTGATCAGATAATATACACCAGCCTTCTTACCGTTTACCAGGGTATGAAGGCTGTTTTTTATTTTAAAGCCGGCAGAAGCAGCAGTCTGTTCAAGTTCTTCCTTACGTGCAGAAAGAATTACAAGGCGGCCTTCACTGGTAAGTACACGATCAAAGGACTTAAACATTTTTGCATAAAAATCAGCTATATCTTCTATTTCCTCATAAAAACCCCACGGAGGGTCAGTAATTACAAGGCTGATAGATTTGTCTTCTATATGAGAAAGCTGAAGGGCATCGGCAGTACGGCAGTCTATAAGACCTTCTGGACCTGCTGCAATCTGCTTACGAGATTTTGTAAGCTCTACTCTCTCGTTTTCAATATCACTTATATAAAGCTTTTTAAAGCGGAACTTTTTTGCAAGCTGAGTTGGAATTGAGCCATAGCCGCAAAACGGTTCTATAATCGTATCTTCAGCTCTGATATCAGCAAAGCAGCATATAAGGTACGCTATTTCAGGCCGGAGTTCGCCCTTGTTTAGATTCTTTTCTGTAAACTCTCGTTTAGAAATCAGCTCCCCGCAAAACGCAAAGCCTTCGCGGCGGATTGAAAACCATATTTCATTTGTAGGTGAAAGACGGTCCAGCTTAAGCTTTGAGTTTGCAAGAACATAATCCTCCGCACGGCGTGTAAGCGACTTATCAACCTTGGCAAACTGATTTTCCTGAACAAAACGGATTCTAAAGCTGCCTTTATTTACAATAAAATAATTTTTAGAAGAGCATACTGAACCGACAAGAGAATTAAAGCTCAGTCCCTTCCCTTTCATGGTTTTGAGTACAAAAAATGTATTATTAAAATAGATAATTTTTTCCAGCTTACGGGAATCCCCGTCAAAGCGGTAATGAATCAGCCCGTCAAAAAGGTTAATTATTTTAATTTTCGGAAATCTTGCAGTCAGATCATTCTGAATAACGTCCTGAAATCCGGTAATAAAAGAAGAAACAAATTCCGCCATGGGTTATATTATATTTATTTTTTTTAGTTTATTATAGTAGAGACAGCGGAAGCAATTTTGTTTTTTGAAAGATCTCCTTCTATCACTAGACACACTATTAGAAAATAAATATAATAAGAAGATACACGCTATATGTTTAAAAAGGTATTTTATTAATACCAGGAGGAAAATTGGCATACGTGAATAACAATAACAACAACAAAAATGGTCAGAGAATCAATGAAATGATTCGTGTCCGCGAGGTTCGTCTTATCGATGACGAGGGAAATCAGTTAGGCATCGTTGCGACACAGGAAGCCCTCAAAATGGCTAAAGACAGAGACTTGGATCTTGTTGAAGTTTCACCAAATGCTAACCCACCGGTTTGTAAAATACTTGA
>CAMJNC010000136.1 GCA_946407195.1 uncultured Treponema sp.
GACACGCAACAATCGCTAGACTTGTTGGTTCTGTATAAGGCATATTGAACCTCTTTATAATAGTGGGATATTTAGAATATATCAGATTATTGGATTTTTAGGAAGTAGTACTTTTCTTTAACATTTCTTCAACAAACTCAACATAATCAGTGCCCCAGAATTCGCAGAGCATTTCTCGGGCTTGTGGGCGCAGTTCAGGGATAACCTGTTCACGTAATCGTTCAATTGAGTTTTTCATAAAGCGACGAGACATTTTTCTTATTGCTTTCCGCTCCTCTTCTGTAAGGTCACCTTCAAAGGTTAGCAGAAGTGTATAAATTGATGCAACCGTACAATGACGGCGCCAGCTTTGCAAATCAGTTATAGGTTTGTTAGTTGTAATTCCTTCGTTTGTCAGATAATAATAAACAACATCATTTATGCCATAATAGGATTTTGCATAATAAGCAAGGAAAAAATAGATAGGAGTATCGACAGAAAGAGAATTGTCCATGAATGGAATTGCATTCATCGTCCTAAGAAAAAGTTCACGCTTAATCAGTTTTGCCCATAAAAAAGCAGAAGTCTCTTCTTTGACAAGCCAGGAATCCAAAACATCGCGACCAAAAAGCTCCCCTGCTTTAAAACATGAATACTGACTGTCGGAGATTTGAATTAAGCCATCTTTGAGTTTATAGATTCTTTCTTGTGCACAGGTAATATCAGCTCCTTTTTCCTTTGCCGCGTTATAAAGCACCTGAACTGCGTTGGGTGCAAGAAAATCATCACTGTCTACCATTAAGATATATTCGCCATGAGCCTGCTCTACAAGCTCGCGACGCGTTTCCAAAAGAGGAACATACTGATTATGGACAACATAAACAACAGGGATTTTTGATTTTTTTTCAAAAGTTCGGACAATCTTTTTGCAATTCCGCCCCTGCTCATCCTTACCCATGCTCTGGTCATTAATCAAAACCAGTTCAAGTCCATCAAACTTCTGCTCCGCTACAGAATCAAGGCAACGGGGCAAAAGCTTTTCGGTGTTATGTACCGGAATGCAGATGGATATAAGACATGTTTTATAATTCATAAAACAGAATAAGAGTTACTCTTCAATAATAACAGGTTTTAATGTTATTGAGCCTGTAACTTCATAGAAAGAACCTTCAAACTCCCTATATGCATTTCCTGAATACAATTGTTTAGTAACATTTATTCCCGACATTGATGGAACTGGATATTCAGCATTAAACTCAACAGCAACATCTGTCATTTTCACATTTTCCATTGAAAGTGTTTCAAGATCAATTTCCACAACGCGATTAATCTTTTTCTTTGCCAAAACTCCATTTTCAGTTGTATAGAATGCAAGTCCTGTATCTGAAATTACAAGCTTTTTAGGCTTGATTGCAATGAATTTCTGTGGGCCTACAAAAAATGACTCCTGACTATTATAAGGAGCATATATTCTATAATAACTTCCTTCAGCTAAAGTAAATTCAGTTAAATAGTAATCTGTAGCATCTTCAGATTTATATAATAAAGGATACTGATCTGTTTTTGTCGCAGCGATAAATGAAGATAAGTTTGTTCCCGGAACAAAACCAACTTGTGAGATAGTTCCAAGAATAACATCATATTTTATAATACCACCCTGAGAATAAATTTCATTAGTTTCGGCTTTAGAATCTCTTACCAGCATATACACTGCCCCATCCTGATAGAGCATATCGGAACAAATTGCATTATAAGATAGATCTTTTCCAGATAAGCCGAGTGAAACAGTTTTAGCAACATTCACTTCAACATCCATTTCTGTGCCAGTGTTATTAAGATTAATAATTGCAATTTTATCGTCCACTATACTTGCGAAATATGCAATATTATTATACACAGTAAATCTTGTAGAATTGTTTATGACCCCTGCATATTCAGCTGATGAATCAACTGAATATGATTTTGTATATGTATAGCACGAATCATCCGGATCATAATTATAGCTACCATCTTCCTTTGTAATACGGGTAATTTGGCGATTTGATTTATCAAATGCATAGAGATAATTTGTTGCCCGATCAACAGAAATAACGTTACCTAAATCTATTCTAATTTTCATTGCTCCATTATTTTCAGAAGCAGTCTCCGAACCAAACTCCGGTTTGTTTGATGTTACACATATATGATCTTCACCTTCCTTTGTTAGAATGTAGTAATAGCCATCTGAGTCAAAACAAAATGAATTATAAGTTGTACTATAATTAGCCCCCATCGTAGTTTCAGGGAGTTCAGTTGTATATTGATTATAATCATCAACAAGATAATAATCGTAATTATCAGCACCCTGATTATAAAGCATATACTGCGTACTTGGCACAAGGTCTGTACCATATTTTTCTACAAGATTTTCTGTAAGTGTGAAGGTTCCGTTGTTCAAATATGGGGCGGTGCCGTACCACTCGTTTGTGGTGAAACCTGAATAAACATTTAAGATTTCTTTGCAGGAATATAGGGTATTACCCACAGAATCGTTGAAGGACAATTTGACTGTATGAGCCCCACAGAAAATATTATCCATTTCAATGACAGCTTTTCCACTTTCAACAGGAAGTGTTTTGTTAAACTCTCCCTCTGAACGTTGCTCTTCCCAATCAATTAAAGCCGCTATAGCAGCCTGAACCTCTTCTGATATTTCAGGTTCCTTTGCATCACCTGTTAGTTCAGATCCAGCAAGATAACCAAGAGCTTGTTTTGTTCTATCAATGTTTACAAAACCAAGCCATTCTACTTGTACCGAAGAAACTTTATTAGCTGAATATGAATCCAAATTGATTTCAAGATTTACGCTTCCTGGTACTGTACTTGCGACAGGTTTAACGATTATGCTTGCGAAATTTTCTTCATCTTCAGAAACCATACACAAGCATGAGCCCTGTGCAATAATCTTTCCCGACTTTAGAGCTGTTGCTTCTATTAAATATTCTCCGGCTTCATCAAAAGTAAAACTAAAGGCTAAGTCTGAAACTTCATTAGGAGGATAAGACTTTTCACCTTTTATTGCAGTGATATCCCAAAAGATAATTTCATCGGAAAATAACGTTGTTGCTGTTCGTGAATAAGCAGTTCTGCTAACTCCCGCCAGAGAAAGGCTTCCAAGCACTGTATATTGTGATTTTTTCTGATTGCCGCTTGTGTCCTTGCTAAAGTCTGAGCAGGCTGAAAAAAGAAGTGTTACGGCTATAAGTGATAATAAAAAGAATTTTATGTTTTTCATGTTTAAACTCCCCTCTCGACTATTCTGACTTATGGAAAAGATAGATTTCTTTTGTAAACTCTGCACCAGTATTAGATGTCTGCTTTGCTAACCAGGTTAGTTTTTGTGTAAGACTTGTACCATCTGGGAAAGTATAAGGATTCTGACCTGAATACTGTGACTGTGGTTGAACTGTTTGCAAGTCTGTAACAAGACCACAAGAACCTTCTGCAGCACTTTCTGCTTTAGAAGGAGGCTCAAGTGTTCCATCCATCCATGCCCAATAAGTATCAGAATCGAATGTGTAATACCAGGTTCCAGAAGTATTTTCAAGAGTAAATTCTTCTAGAGCATCATTATTATAGAAAGCATTAGAAGCAATTCCCTTTATACTTGCTGGTAATTTAAGTGTTTTGAGGGCAGGACAGTTAGAAAATGACATATTTCCAAAAGCTTCAAAAGAAGAGTCTTCTGGGAAGGTTACAGAAGCAAGCTTTGAACATGAATCAAAGGAAGTAGACATATCCTTTAGACCTTTTCCAAATACGACAGTCTCTAAATTTGTACAACCGGCAAATGCATAACCGCCTATATGATCCACATCATCTGGCAAAATTAAACCTTGAATCTTACTACTATTTTGCATTGCACATTGCTGAATATCCTTACCACTATAAGTTGTAGTCAGATCAGAAGCATCTATAAAGAATAAAGAAGAAGCATTTGAAAGTGCACTTTTTATGCCAACAAAGATATTTGTATAATATTCTGTAGTTTGTCCACACAACTTAAAGTAGACTGTTGAACTTCCTGTCGTCAACCCGCTAAGAGCATTAGTAAGGGCTGCAGAAATACCCTCACTATCAATATCTGTAAAATCAAGTTCAGTATATAAATAATCCTCCACCTCAATTTCAAAACTGCCGGTAACAGGTTCAAAATCAGGGAAGTCTACAGTCTGGCCCGCATTATTTACATAAGATGTTTTTCCTGGCCTTATAGTAAGGGAGAGCTGATAAGAACCTCCCCTAGGAAGTGGATAATCATTGTCCATTGTAAGATAATTCATACCATAATTTAAAAGACCATTAATTTTGTTATGCCCATAATACAATTCACAGTCCACTGCCAAAAGATTTTGATTTATAAAGCCATTGGTCTCTGAATAAGCATCCCAGTCAACATCCTCAAGAATATCATTTCCATTTTCGTCAAGCAAAGTAAAGAAAATTTTACCCTTGTTAAGATAATACTTACTGTCGCTTTTTTCCTGATCTATTGTAATTGTCAGCTTAACAGGTTTTTCGATATCAATTGTTCCATCAACAGGAATATCTTCTTCGCCACCTTCGCCACTGCCGCCGCCATTAGGATCGGCAGTCATTTTCAAGGTAACCGGATTTTCGCCCTCGTGAACTGTTAGTTCTGACTTACCGTATAAAGTAAAGCCCCAGTCAAATTCAGTGGCAAGCTTTCCTATCAGTTCTTCATCTGGAAAATCTGTAAATTCTTCAATCGGCATATCCATAAGTTCAAAGAGCTGTGAAAGAGCCGATTTATCTTTTATAGCCAATTTTGTAGTGATTGTCGCATTGATGCTTGCTTTGATTCCAACCGGAACATCACTGAATTTTATTGTTTTCTTTTCGAACGAAGTTAAACTTGAATAATCGATATTATAGTCTTCTTCAGCAGACTTTTTATATCCACCATCTTCGCTGCTGATTTCCATTGCAAGAGTAGCCTTAAACTCAAGGGCTTCCTTCATGGCTTCAACCATTTCCGGTGTAAAGTCTTCATAACCGGCTTTAGTTTCCGGGCTTCGACTTTTATTAATTGAATACTGAACGGCACGGGAAACGATTTTTCCACCATCAAGGTTGATAGAGCCGTTCTGCTTTACTGATTGAGCACAGGAAATAAATAATGCTGCAAGAAGGAGCGGACTCAATAGTTTAATAAATCTACGCATTACAATCCTCCAATTTTCTATATATAGAAAAATTATAACACGAAATAACATTTATATCGAGAGAAGATTTGTAAGCATGCAGAATTAAAACATTTCTTCAATTTCTTTCTGAAAAAGTGTCAAAAATGGCATATTAAACCTACTCTATAAGTGGAGGATTATGTGTCCTTTAAACTTATATAACTGGAGGCAAAAATGCAAAAATCATTTGACCAACTAACCTTTTCTGATGACTGGATGTTCCAGAAGGTCATGCAAAATCCGGAAGTTTGCGCAGAGCTAGTTGAACGGCTGCTGCACATTAATATCGATCATGTTGAATACCCAGAACTCGAAAAAGCCATAGCCCCTTATTACCAGAGTAAAGGTGTTCGACTCGATGTTTATCTTAAAGATTCTGACAAAGTAATTGATATTGAATGTCAGGCAAATCTTAAGCCCGCTCTAGGAAGGCGAACCCGCTACTACCAGAGTATGATTGATATCGACAGTCTTATGAAGGGAGAAGAATACGATAAACTTAAAGAAAGTTATATACTTTTTATCTGTAAAGATGATCCATTCAAAGATGAAAAAGAAAAACATTTTGAATTACCATGTTATACTTTCAAAAATATCTGCACTGAGAATAGTTCCGTAAATTTAGATGACAAAACAATTAAGGTGATTTATAATGCAAGTGCTTATAAGAAAGAAGAAGATCCTTTAATACGAGATTTTCTTCATTTCATTTACACCAACCAGCCTGGCCAAGACGAGCTGTCAAAGCGTCTTTCCAAACTCGTTGAAAAATGCAAAGAAAATGAAAAATTCAGGAGTGATTATTTAGCCGTGAATTTACATGATTATGATATAAGATACGAGGCTCTCCAGGAAGGTGCAGCCGTTGGTGCACAACAGAAGGCTGTGGAAGCTGCTGTTAAAATCATAAAAAAATATAAAGCAACACCTGAAGACGCGGCTAAAGATGTAGATGCGCCATTGGAACTTGTTCTTGAAGCTCTTAAAAGTTCGAACTAATTAACTATTCTGACAAATATTTTGAAGGTAAATAAAAAGCCCGTACGGAACTCAACAGTCCGTACGGGCTTAAAAGTCGGCAAGCACCACTTGCCTCTGAGCCATTCTTTAGGACAGTTTCGGATACTTATCAAAGTATGCTTTAGTCTCTTTAGCAACTAATCCGCTCAAAACAATCAGGGAGATACAGTTAGGAATTGCCATGAGACCGTTTGTGATGTCAGCAATTGTCCATACTGCAGAGATTGTCATGTAAGGTCCGATTGCAACTGCGATGATGTAAAGCCAGCGGTAAACCTTAACAACAGCCATGTTTCCGCCAGTCAAATATTCAAGACATTTTTCTGAGTAGTAGTCCCAGCCAAGAATTGTTGTAAAGGCAAAGAATACGAGACAGAGCATGAGAAGGAACTGAACAGAAATGTTGTCACCGCCAAGGATTGCAGAGAAAGCGCGTGAAGTAAGGGCAGCACCAGTTGCACCGCTGTTCCATACATCGCCACCAGCAAGTACGATTGAAAGACCAGTCATTGTACAGATGATAAGAGTATCAATTAC
>CAMJNC010000137.1 GCA_946407195.1 uncultured Treponema sp.
GTTCCAATCTGGCGGTGATAGAAAATATACCACTGGCCGTTTACTTCCATAAGGCTTCCGTGGTTATTACCCCAGCGGTAGCTCATCTGATTTTTGCCGTCAGGGCCTGCGAGAATTTCACCACCATTAAAGCTGATGTCACCGCCCATCTTGTAGTCTCCAAGAGGAGTGTCGCTGTATTTGAAAGAAAGGAAGCCGTTGCAGTCTTCGTAAACACCGTACTGTGGGCGGTGAGTGTAGTAGCGCTTTGAATAGATGAAAACATATTTACCAAAAAGCTTACGAGGTGAAGAGGCTTCAAAGAAAGCGTCATTTTCATCATCCATACCGTCATCAGGAGACCATGGAGTAATACTGTGCTTTACAACATTCTCGCGCAGAGTTTCCTTTTTGATTGTGCACATATCGTCGTTGAGCTCTGCGCAGTACTGTTTGCAGAAGCCCCAGAAGGCATAAACGCGGCCATCATCATCAACTAAAATACCAGGGTCAAAGGCAAGCTCAGTAAGCTTTGGATTTGTAAATGGACCTGCCGGATTTTTACTTGTTGCAAGCATGATGCGGGAACCCTTAGCCTCTGCTGCATACATGTAGAAGGTGTCTCCCTTTTGAACAACATCAGGGGCATACAAAATTGAACCGTCTGTAGAAGTGTAGCATACGCCGTGGCACTTCCAGTTAGTCAAATCATCAATTGGAGCAGACCATACAACCTGATCGGTTCCACAGTATTCAGTTTTGAGGGTGTCGTGAGAGCCGTAAAGATAAACGCGTTTTTCGCCGTTGTATTCAAAAACACGAGGTTCTCCGTCTGGAACATGCTCCCAAAGCGGCATATATGGGTTTGCGCCCTTGATGTATTCTTTCATTGTTTTCCTTCCTTGTAATATTTTGTAAAACTGATGTTAAACGTTTTCCTAGAATAGATTAGAAACGGTAATGTTTCAAGTATTCCAGACCGATAAAATGATTATGACAATAAAAGAATATATTCCTGTAATTTTAGGCGTTCTCAAAGACTTCCGCGTAATTGGAACTGTTATTGTCATGATTTTAGTGATTCAGTTTGCTAAATACGTTACAACCTACCGAAAAAAGCCTCCTAAGCCTAAAAAAGGTAAGGCGCCAAAACAGGCTCCGGCTCCAAAAGAAGAAAAGAAAGAAGAAAAGCCTGCAGAAGGCGAAGCAGCCGCTGCCGAAGGAAGTAAATAAAATAAATCTATTTTTTCTCCAGAAAACTTCCTTAAATCGCAAAACTCGCACCATATTATATATATGGAAATACAGGAAAATCTTGAAAATCAAACCGAAGAAATCTCGGACGATTTTGTAACTCAAACCGCGTTTAAGAATTTCGGCATTAAGTATCTTTACCCGTGGCAAAGACTTGTGGTGGCAAATATTCTTGAAGCCTATGACTACCACAAAAACATGGCTGATTATGAGGATATCGGGGAGGCTGATGATTCCTTCTGCAAGGGCCGTCAGATTGTACTTTTACCGACAGGGGCTGGAAAATCGTTATGCTTTCAGATTCCCGCTTTATTACTGGATGGCCCCTCGCTTATTATTTACCCGTTACTTGCGCTGATGAGTGACCAGCAGCGTCGAATGGAAGAGGGAAGCCTGCGCAGTGTAATGTTCCGGGGTGGACAGACTGATGAAGAGCGTGCGGAAAATTTCAGAAAAATCAGGGAAGGGGCGCAGATTATTCTTGCGAATCCCGAGGTGCTGCAAAGCGAGACGCTTTTAAATCAGCTTAAGGAAGTGGGAATTAAACATATTGCCATTGATGAAGCGCATTGTGTTTCAGAATGGGGAGATTCCTTTCGCCCGGCTTATCTTGGACTTGGAAATGTAATTAAGGTAATTAATCCGCCTATGATTACGGCCTTTACGGCAACTGCCTCGCCGGAAGTTCTTTCCCGTGTAGCAGAAATTCTGTTTGACGGGCAGGCGCATATTGTCCGCAGCGAAAGTGACCGTAAAAATATTATTTACTATGTGCGTTATGCGGCCGCAAAGAAAAAGGAAGCTCTTATGCTTGCAAAAACCGAACAGCGCCCAATGATTATTTTCTGCGGCACACGTAATAAAACTGAGGATATGGCACGTGAACTCAACGTCTGTTTTGGAGACGGAACGGCACGCTTTTATCATGCAGGGCTTGAAAAATCAGAAAAGGATGAAATTGAAAAATGGTTTTACGACAGCACCGAAGGCGTCTTGTGTGCCACATGCGCTTACGGGATGGGCGTCGATAAGAAAAATATAAAGACGGTAGTTCACCTGGAAGCTTCGGCCACTGCTGAGGCTTATATTCAGGAGGCTGGGCGTGGTGGGCGTGACGGAAGCGTTGCTAAAGCAATTTTATTGTGGAGTCCGGCTGATTCGCTGAATTATTCAGTTTTCAAAAAAGGTTCCCGTGAAGCTGCTTTGAGGGAGTTTGCGGAAACTGATACCTGCCGTCGTCAGGTGCTGCTGGATGCTCTTGGGGCAGAGCAGGCAGTTTGCAGCGGCTGCGACTTATGTGATGCGCGCAGAAAAATGGATGAAGGTAAAAATCTGCCAAAGGCCGTGCTTTCTGACTGGCAGCAGGCGTATGAAATAATCCGGAAGGCGCGGAACTATTATTCTGAGGATGAAATTGAAACAGAACTCTTTGAACGCATGAACAGCCGTACCCGCGCATTACTGGGGCTCAACGTATGGACACACAAAGACACCGCCGAAATCATAAAACAGCTCAAAGACAGCGGCCGCATAGAAATGGACAATTTCCTGTGGAAAGGTCGTCTACGAATCAGGAAGAATAAAAATAAAACTTTGAAATAAAATGAAAGGACAGAAATGAAAAAATAATGGGCATGAGCGAAACCGATGCAGTTTTGCAATCGGTGTAGCGGAAGCCCATTATTTTTTAGTTCACAACTAATCCATAATAGTAATTTCAACTCTACGATTTTTTATTCTTCCTTCTTCAGTAGCATTCGATGCTACCGGCTCTCTCGCGCCCTTTCCCTGTGTAAATACATGGTATTCATCTCGTATACCAAGCTCAACAAGATAAGCTGCAACAGCCTCTGCGCGTTCTTCGCTTAGCTGCTGCTGTGCTTTTTGAGTTCCGCGCTGTGCGCAGTGGCCGGTAATAAGAAGGTCGTTTGCAAATTCCTTAAGAATCTCACCAAGCTTTTCGATTTTTTTCTTTTCAGAAGGAAGGAGAACATCAGAATCCGGTTCAAACTGAATTGCATCAAGACTGATTGTAAGTCCTTTATCGCCCTGTTTAACAGAAATATTGTCGAGCTTATATTTTTCAACCTTTTTCTGAAGCTTTTTGAGATTATCCTTATTGTTTACAGATTTATATTCAGTTACTTCACCATGGGCAATTCCACGGAAGGCGTAAGTGTTATTGTTTGTGTCATACAGATAGATAATAAACTCTTCTACGTAATGGTCCAGTTCGCCTTTTTCATTATCCCACCAGATTTTCTGTGCAGCCTGTCCCTGAGCACCTGCAAAGGTTCCACTCTGTTCGTAGTGATTTTCTGTCAGATTATTCTGGAAAAACTTGTACTGTACTTCAAGCACCTGAAGTGTGTTTCCATCTATTTCTTCATCGCCAGTATATGTGTAGGTAGCTGTAAAAGGAACCTGAATGGCTTCATTCATGCCAAAAAGCTCGCGGCAGTCGTGTACTTCAAGACCATCGCTTGTCCAGGATTCACCAATTTTGATTTTTTTATCAGAAAAAGAAGGAACGCTTTGAACTGTAGGAAGAAAATCGTTATCAGAATCATGGAGCTGACCATTTTTGTCACGATAAAGTCTTACAGATTCTTCTTCTCCCCAGGAAAGCATTTTTCCGGTTGACTTAAAGAAGTTGTTCTGGGTAGTCATATAGTGGGTAAAGAGCTTTGCAGAACCATCCTTCTGTGTTTCCGTAACTGTAGTAGAGGTACGGTTTATAAACTGAGTCTGGTTATGTAACTGGCCGTTTAAATATGCTTCTTCTTCAACAGTTGCTACATGAACAACTGCTGCTCCTTTTAGCTGATTAAATTCAAATAAAACGCCTTCGTCATCAGCAAAAAGAGCTGCTGCAAAAAAGATAAGTGATGTAAAAAAAACAATTCGTTTCATTAGTAATCTCCATTAATAGATCCCGAAACAAGTTCGGGATGACGCTATTATTATCGACAACTTTAGTATATATTGTAAAAATGATTGAACAGGTTTTATGTTACATTAAAAATACCGCGACAGCAATCCCGACTGCTGTTCTTGTAATTCTCGCAGTTCTTTTGCTTTTGCTAATTATCCAGACAATCCGCCTTCATAAAGACCGCACCTCACTCCGTAAGGATGCAATTAAGAGGTCGCGTTCTGTAATCGGCGGGCAGCTTGCAGAGCAGGTAGCACCATTTTTACCCGGATTTCCATGTAACCCGGGGGATGCACGCTTTATAGGTAAGCCGGTGGATTTTATAGCTTTTCCGGGTCTGACAGAAGATAATACGGTTCACGAGGTTCTTTTAATAGAGGTTAAAACCGGTAAATCTGCCTTAAGCGGGCGCGAAAAAGAAGTACGACGGGCGGTTGCCGAAGGCCGTGTGCGTTATGTTGAATACAGGGCTGGGGAATAGATTCCGAAACAAGTTCGGAATGACCTAGTTCTTTAGCAATGCGTTTACATCACCAGCAAGATATGCATCGCACAGGTGATATGGCATTGGCTTTCCCCGAAGGAAGCCCTGAACAAAGTTACAGCGGAACTGATTAAGCATATTCAGCTGAGCATTGTTTTCTACACCTTCTGCAATGGTTTCAAGACCCATTTTTTCAACCATATCGATAATAGAACGGGTAATTGTAGCCTGAACACCATCCTCAGAGGTGATGTCATTAATAAAGGCTTTATCAATCTTCAGGGTATTTAATGGCAGCATCTGCAGATAGCTAAGAGAAGAATAGCCGGTTCCAAAGTCATCGAGAGAAACACGACAGCCCATTGCCTTTATCTGGCGGAGCTTTTCAATTGCGTCTCCCATATTGTTTATCATTACACCTTCTGTAATTTCAATTTCCAGAAGATTAGGGTCAACCTTAAAGGTATTAATCATATCGGCCAGTTCTTCAACAAAGCCTTCTCCAAGCAACTGAATAGGCGAAACATTTACAGAGATAATTCCGTTAAAATCATATTTTGCCTGCCAGGTTTTAAGGGTGTTGATTGCTGTGTACAAAACCCATCTTCCAATAGGAACGATAAGTCCGGTTTCTTCTGCCAGCGGAATAAATACTGCAGGAGAAATATTTCCAAGTTCTTCATCATTCCATCTTATAAGTGCTTCAAATCCGCGGAGCTTTCCTGTCTGAATGTCAAACTGAGGCTGATAGTACTGGGTAAAATTACTTTCCAGAAGGGCGGCGTTCATTCTTGTCTGGATTGTGAGATGTTGAATGAATACACGCTGCATTTCCGGTTCAAAGTAGAAGAAGCTGTTTTTACCGTTTTTCTTTGCGTAATGAACTGCCATATCAGCAAAGCGAATCATTTCATCTTTCTGTTCTGTATTTACAGGGAATATAGAGATTCCGCCCGAAATGGAAATCTGCTTCATCTGGAATGCATCGTAAATACAGTCTATAAAGTTTACAAGTGAGTCATTTGATTCAAAATTAGTGATAATTACGGCAAATTCATCGTCACCATAACGGAAAATCTGGATGTATTCGCGCTGGAACTGCTTTAATACATCAGCTACATCAAGAATTACCTTGTCGCCGGCCTGACTTCCAAGAGCGTCGTTTATATTCTGAAGGTTATCAATATCTATAACAAGAAGGGCTGCATAGTATTTTTTAAAGCGTGCTGTTTCTAGTGTAATTGCAAATGCGTCTGCAAAGCCAGAACGGTTAGAAAAGCCTGTCATAGGATCTGTTATGAGGGTTTTCTTAAGCTTTCTGTAATATTCACGTTCTGAGGTTATGTTTATAAAGGTAATAATAATGTACTTTTCGTCAGGAATCCATTTCATTTCAATTTTGTACCAAGCTTGAGTTGAAGGTGAAAAGTACTTTATATCATCGTAAAAACGGCCGGCAATTGCGTCCAGAGCCATTTTAAACCATGGAATGTCTGATGTAATGTTCATTGAGAAATCAGACCATTTTAGTTTATTCTGCACAATGAAGCCTGCCGCTTTTTTCATTTCTTCGTTTGTGTAGATTATGTCGAAATCGATTATTTTTCCGGTATTGTCTTTGATTGGAGTTCCGGCTATTACCGGTGCTGCTATATTGTCGAGAATGGAAGAAAGGTTTACGCCCATTTTAGAACCTGCTATTTTTTTTAAATTTCCCTCTCGGCAATTATTATAGTAAGTCTAAAATGGGCATAAGTCAAATATTTTTTTTAATATTCTGTTATTAGTCAGCTGTAAAGCGGATTGTTTCCCACTTTTCATTGAACTTTTCGAGGTCTTCACCAACATCGAGCTTGAGTTCACCTGCAGCCATTTCTTCTGCCTTGTACATTGGCACTGTTGTGCGGTGCTTTTCAGCTTCGAGGTTTACGTAGCCTGGGAAGCGGAAATCATCAAGGAACATAGCATAAATTTCTGGTCTGTGGATGAAGTTAATGAACTCGTTGGCTCGGTCATAATGCTTTGCACCCTTAAGAATAACCATAGAGTCGAGGTACATAGGACCGCCTTCCTTTGGAATAAAGAAGTCAATCATATC
>CAMJNC010000138.1 GCA_946407195.1 uncultured Treponema sp.
AATAATCTTCATAATAGTGCGATATGAAACTTAAAGGCTTTTACTCATCACTTGTGGCAATTGCAATTCCAATTTCTCTTCAGGCTCTTTTGCAGAACTTTGTAAACATGCTCGACACTGTTATGATCGGGCGGCTTGGAAGTGTTGAAATTGCAGCGGTGGGTTTAGGCAATCAAATCTTTTTTATTCTCAATATGATTCTTTTTGGAATCACTTCTGGTGGCGGAGTTTTTATCGCTCAGTTCTGGGGTAAGAAAGATATTAAAGGAATCAGAAAGTCATTAGGTTTGATGACTTTGATTGCGCTGTTTGTTTCTGTTGTTTTTTCTATTCTTGGACTTTTTATTCCATATAAGCTGATAGGTATTTATTCTCCGGATCCTGAGGTTGTAAAAGTTGGCGGTGAATATCTTCGTCTGGCGTGTTTGTCATATATTCCTACAGCAATCAGTTTCTCTATTACTCTGGCTCTGAGAAGTACAGAGCGTGTCAAACTACCGCTCGTTTGTACGTCAGTTTCTTTGTTTACAAATGCCGGTGCAAATTATCTTTTGATTTTTATTGCGCATCTGGGAGTAAAGGGCGCTGCAATTGCAACCGTCTTTGCCCGCCTTGTAGAACTTATAATTCTTGTAAGCTGGTCATATTCTCATAAATATGAAATTAGCGGAAAGCTTCGTGAACTTTTGAGCTTTGACTGGTCTTTTGTTTTCAAATATATAAAGATTGCATTTCCGGTTATTATCAATGAAACTTTCTGGGGACTTGGAACTTCTGTATACAACGGAATCTATGCACATGCAGGAACTGATGCTTTTACAGCTTACAGTATCACAGGAACAATCAGCCAGTTGACCTGGGTATTCTGTATGGGCTTCGGCAATGGAATTGGCGTTCTTATTGGAAAACGAATCGGCGAAAAGAAACTCGACGAAGCTCGTGGCTACGCCCTGCGTTCAATGTGGTTTATGCCTTTGATTGGTGCTTGCGTGGGAATCTTCCTTCTACCACTTTCAAAATTGCTGCCGTTCCTTTTCAATGTTGAGCCGGAAATAATTAAGACGGCAACTCAGATTCTTATGATTTTGATTCTGCTTTATCCTTTCAATTCTTTCTGCATGGACTGGGTTGTTGGTGTGTGCCGGGCCGGTGGCGATACTGTTTTCTCTGCGGTTGGAGAACTGATTGTTTTATGGTGTGTTGCAATTCCTTTAGGATATGTTGCTGCCTTTGTGCTTCATCTTCCCGCTCCAATGATATTCTTATTCCTCTCAAGCGAATCGATTGTAAAAGCGATTGTTGGTGCAATCAGAATCTTGAGCGGAAAGTGGCTGCACGAAGTAACCTAATCAATATTTTAAGACACCGGAAATCTATTTAATTCCAGAAACGGTGAGCACTGGTAGAATCCAATGTCGTGAATTTTTGCTTCCAGTGGCAGACTGATTTTATCTGCGAGTTCGAGTGCTTTGGTAAACTGAGTTTGGTTGAGCCCTGTGGCAAGGGTGGTGTGCGGGAACCAGATTTCCGGTACGTAATATCCGTTTTCGCCGGCTTCAAATTCTGGAAGAATCACTTTGTGAAGTTCATCATTTATTTTTGAAAGGAACTCATCTTTTTCTGGTTTAAGGAAAAGGACCTTGCCGTTAAAGTTTCCGATTTCAGAAAATCTAACTACACCGGACTTTTGTGTTTTTGAAAACTCTTCAACAATCTGAATCAGTTTTTCTTCTGTTTCTTTTGTTCCATGAAATGCGCCGATTGTCACATGAGGCGGTACTTTGTTTTTGATCATAAAATCATTTCCAGTCAAATCTGCAATTGAAGACATTGTATTAAAAATGATTTCATTTACATCCTGAGTAAAATGAAGAGAAACTGCGTATGTGATAAAAGGCTTTTCGTAACTCATTAGACCTATCCGTTAATAATTTTTTCAGCAACATCTTTTATAGTAAGATTGGTTGTATCAAGAGTATTGTCCAGTGACGAAAAATATTCAAGTGATTTTGTACTGACTTTGAGCCAGTCGTCTGTTCGCCATGGGCATTCTTTGTCGTTGTGCCAGCGGTCGGTTAGGGTAGTTTGATCGCAGGTTAAGGTAACTGATTTTATTTCCAGCTCAAGCTTTTTGATGCCTTCAATAATCGCCTCATATACCCATTCATTATCCATCAGCCAGACAAGAACAACCATCTTACATTCAGAACACTTTTTATAGTTCCCGATCATGTGAAGAATATTATCTACGGCCATGGTTTTGGTTTCGCGATTCCCTACAAAAGGATGAATGTCGAGACACCAGTCGCCATCAATAAAGGCTGTTCCCTGAGTATGATCTGCAATGTATTTTCCGACAGCGGTTTTTCCAACTCCCATCGGTCCGTTGAGGATTATTACTTTCATCTTTGTAAATCCTGGTTATTCCGCCCAGACAACGCGGCCATCTTTGCGTGCTGGTGGAGGTGGAAGTTCGCAATCCATGTAGCCTACAGCGCAGTGTCCGATGCCTTCCCATTCACCTTCAATGTCGAGTTGTTTCAGGATTTCTTTTCCTTCATCACTTTCGAATTCCTGCTTTGCGCGATGGATCCAGATGCTTCCAAGTCCGAGCGAGTGAGCAGCAAGCATAAGATTTCCCATTACAAGCGAACCGTCATAAACGCGGTTTCCATTCTCCATTTCGCCAAGAACAATAATCATTGCCGGCGCACCATAGAACGGGTCAAAGCCTTCATCCCATCCGCCAACCTTGCGGTTCATTTCCATGATTTTATCACGAAGCTTTTTATCAGTTACTACGATAACTTTTGTAGCCTGTTTTCCCATTCCGCTTGCTGCATAAAGCCCAGCTTCAACAATCTGCTCAAGATCAGCTTTCGATGGAAGCTCTGCCTTAAACTTGCGGATACTTCTGCGTTCTTTCATTGCTTTGATTATTTCGTTCATGTACGGCTCCTTAAATTTGATTGTGTATAGTTTAGCATGTTTGAGCAAAGCAAAATATAATATTCTGATATAGAAATTGAATTAAACGATAAGTTTACAGTCAAAATCTTACGGATATGTTATAATCAGTTAAAATGAAAAATATAAAATTGTTTGTCTTCGATCTTGGTGGAACTCTGATGGAATATAAGGGTATGCATCTGAGTTGGGCCGGATATTATAAAAGTTCTTTTGAGTATGTAAATAAAAGGTTAGAACTTGGTCTTACAGATCAGCAGATTGAAACTTCAGTTCAGATCTTTACTGATTATAACCCTGCAGTGAATCCTCGCGAAAAGGAAATTGATCCAGAAATAATTTTTGAAGATATCATAAAAGAGTGGGGTACAACTCTTCCGGTAAGAAAAATCATCGATGTTTTTTTTGAGTCTCTTCATCTTGAACCTGTCATTTATGATGATTCGATTCCTGTCCTGGAAAAGCTGCAAAAATCCGGATTCAAAACTGCTGCAATGACTGATGTGGCCACCGGTATGCCGGATCTCATGCACAAGAATTATGTAACGCCGCTTCTTCCTTATTTTGATTTATATGTTTCATCTCTTTCATGTGGATACAAAAAGCCGAATCCAAAAGGACTTAGAGATATTTCTGAACATTTTAGAATTGCGCCGGAAAATATGGTTATGATTGGAGACACATCCCGTGATGTAAATGCTGCAAAAAATATCGGCTGTCATTCAATTCTGATAAATCGATCAGGTGGTCCGGCAAAGGATTTTGGACAGGAATATACAGTCAAAAATGCGATGGAAATATTGGATCTTATTCAGTTATAATATAGAAAAACAAGAAGTGTAGGGGTATGAAAAATGACATTCGACGGCTCTCAGAAAGTTATTGGCAAAGGTGCACAGGCAGAGGTTCTGCTGTATCACGGATTTGCTTACAAAGTATATAATCAGTCTTATCCTACTGAATGGATTGCTTTTGAAAAACAGCAGCAGCAGGCAGTAAACAAGGCTGGCCTTTGCCCGGTAAAATATTACGACACAGATGAGTCCCATATTATCAAGATGGATTTAGTTGAAGGAGACCAGCTGGAGAAATCAGTTCCTAATGCTCCGGAAGAGGGCTTTAAGCTACTTGCAAAAGTATTTCGTTTTGTTCACGAAGCAGATGCAAGCGATACCACAATCCCACCGCTAAGCGCAACAGCAGGGCTTATGTTATCTGATGAAGAAAAATCAGAAGTACTTCCAGTAATAGAGCGCCTGTCACAAAAATATAAAAGCTGCATCTGCCATCTGGATATGCATTTTTTGAATATCATGATTCCAAATGATACCGCTCTTGTCGCAGATAAAATCAATTACACTATCATCGACTGGATGAACACAAGAGTTGCTCCTCCGGTTTTTGATTACGCCCGAACCTATGTGATTTTTAATGAGTTTGCAAAAGAAGCCCTGGAGTTTTATAAGGCCGCAGTCTGGCCGGATATTCAGGCACTAGGAATTTCAGAAGAAGATTTCTTTGAGGCTGTGAAGGTTTGTACTGTTTTGCGGAGTAAGGAATAATATCTTTTAAAGAACATCTTTAATGACACAATTCTTGTTTGATGATATAGTGAGAATTACAAAGCGTTGAAATAACGCAATAGTTGGCTTGTGCCGGCTTCACATTTTATGGAGGTTCAGAGATGAACGCTATGAACAAAAGACATTTCGATTTTCTCAACCATAGTAAACATCATTCATGGCATGAATGGCATCTCTCGAAACATTCATGGTGTGAGCATGAATGCTGGCATGAAAACAATTCGTCGAATTGTAAGTCAATTTTTGTAAGCGGAGTTTCTGCGTAAACCTTTCTTTTTGCGTTGGGCTCCGGATTGAAAGGAGTAATCAACGTGAAATCTACATTTTTAAGACCTGTACTTGATCTTGAAGCTACGGGTGCAAAAATCAAAAAACTTATGAAACAGAGGGGAATCACTCCTCGTCAGATGCAGCTTATCCTCAACTTTCCGTACGTGCAGACTATCTATAACTGGTTCGCCGGAAAGAACATGCCGACAATCGATAACCTTGTAGTTCTTGCACAGGTTCTTGAAGTTGCTATGGATGATATCATCGTGACCAGAATGGTCGAGGTTGATATCGTTGTAGAAGAGGGAAGGGAAATTCTTAGTGCGTGAAATCTTATGGAGTTACTGGTGTAAAGGTAACACTGCTGATTGTGGTTCAGCCATTCTGAGTTCGAGTCTCAGGTAATTCCCATTCTTCAATTTTGCACTTAAGCGGCACCCTGGAATACTTCTCCAGTTTTGCGATGTACTGCTTGCGTGGGATTTCGCGGGCGCCGTAGCGGGCCATGTTTTCGGTGTATGTCTGGCAGTCGATGAGTTTGCCGCCGGCTTTCTGGAAGGCTCGCGCGAATAGAACGAAGGCGCTCTTTGAACTGTTTGGTTCGATTGTGAACATTGATTCGCCGCAGAAAACACTGCCGAGTAAGACTCCGTAAAATCCGCCGACGAGTTTGCCGTCTTTCCAGACTTCGATGCTATGTGCAAAGCCTGCTTTGTGAAACTTCTTGTAGGCTTTAATCATCTTTGGACCAATCCAGGTTCCGTCCTGATCGAGACGTTTTTGTTTAGCACAATTTTTAATGACATCACAAAAGGCCTTGTCGATTGTGTATGTGTAAGGATTGTGTTTCAAAAACTTTTCAATCGATTTTGAAACATGAAGCTTGCCTGGGGAAATCACAAAACGCTTCTTTGGAGACTGCCATAATACCGGCTCCCCCTGATCTTCGTTGAACCACGGAAAAACTCCCTGATTATAAGCGGAATAAAGCAGACGTAGAGGAATGCTTTCTGTAATCAGGGAAATATCATCATAACCATAAAGCAGACCCGGCTCTGGGAAAGTAAAGATATCTGAAGTATCAATTTTTGTGGATCGTGATTTTTCATTTTCGATTCTCAGATAATTCTCGAGAACCTGAGGGTATTGTTCGAGGCCCGGGCTGTCAGTCCACAATCCATTAAGCAAAAGCTGATAAGGTTTATAGTTTGCCTTGTAATTCATTTTGCGACAGTGAGGCAGATAAAGTCCGAGATAATAATATGGGAAATGGTTTTCAACGCAGAAGTTGATTTCAAACAAAACGCTGTAAACTCCAATGCTTCGCTTGAGCACTTCCTTGCTGATATCATAATAAAAATAGTTTGATGAAACGCCGGTGAGAAATCCGCATTCATCAAAGACGTAATCAATAATACTTACACCAATCAGCTGGCCCTGTACTTTATAATCAAGATTAATAATTCCGCTGTAGCCGCTGTTCATTTTTTTTAGGTCGTCTCTAGCTTCCTCGAGTGTCATGCGGTTGAAGCCCGGCTTTCCCTCATTGTGATGATTGTAGTAGTTGCGGTACATAAGGGCTTTTTCATCGGTGCAGAAATCATCAGGATTTGTAATGATTGTGACTTCTACATCCTGATTTATACGAAGGATTTTTCTCTGACTTTTTGAAGGAACAAAGTCTTTTGCGTGGATTCTGATCGGAATACATTCACGGCAGTTCTGGCACTTAGTGTGGTAAACAAGCGAATGATAACGTCGGAAGCCCTGGCGGAGAAGCCGTTCATAAAGAATACAGTCCAGTTTTTCAACCGGAAGATTTGGACCCATCCAGTTAAAAGAGGTTAAGATATTTGTACATTCACGGTCTGAAAAATAACCGCACTCTGCCTTATCTTCTCCAAACGGGACT
>CAMJNC010000139.1 GCA_946407195.1 uncultured Treponema sp.
CATCAGCGTCATCACGCTGCAAAACCAGTTCCTTGCCGTTCTTAAGCTGAACGACGTGTCCGTTTTTCAAATCAATAGAAGCTATTACCATAATGGGCATTTTAGCAAATTTTCAGACTTTATACAAACAAATAATATATAGAAGATATCTGTTAAAGAATGGCGCTAATAAAAAAAAGACTGCCGGGAAAGGAGGAAAACGGCAGTCTTTTAATTATGGAGGTATTTCTTTAATAGTATTGCTTTGGTGTTCACTAATATAACCATTACACGGGGTACAGGTTACAAAAAAATTTATTTTTTTTATATTTTTTATCTGTGATTGTAAACTCTCAAAAATATACGATGATTTAAGCTGCATGAGATTTTCATGACAAATATTGAAAACGCTGAAATAATCAGAAGTCCATTAATGTTTAAGGGGTTAAAATATTCTGAAAGAGGTTTTACAAAAAAGCTGATAAGTAAAACCGGTAAAATATAAATGATAATTTCCAGAAATATCAAAATTGCGCTCAAAGAAATCCGGCCATTTAAATTATGCAGATATATTTTGTCTTCTGCTTTCAGGTACAAGGCAAAGAACGGTACAACAACAGAAACAAAAAGATGCTGAAACAGAAAAACTATAATTACCAGATAATACATATAAGAGTCAAAACCTTTTGAATAACAAAAGAAAACTCCAGCCAGAACAAAAAGCATTACAAAAGTATTAATCAGCTCATACATAAATGAAAGCCGTTTTGTATAAACAGCTTTAGAATTTCTCATTGTCTTTATAAAACGTGGGCTTGTTCTGTTAAAAAACATTCTTAAAAAGCTGATATAGCATAAGGCAATAAACGCAAAAATACAGCCGATATTAAATGCCGGAAACTTTACATCTCCTCGGGAAACTGCTTTCAGGATGATAATTGTAAAACAAAGCATATTAAAAAGTCCGGCAAATACACCCATTCCATTAATTCGGGCAGAGTTTCCAATAGAAAGCAGAAGCCTGAACTCGCCCATCAGCTTTTTTATTCCATTTTTTTTCATTTTATGCCTCCAGACCTTGAGGTAATTCTTTTTCAAAATCATCTTTATAAATTGCTTTTATGATTTTCAGCCATCTGTAATTTGAAAACCATATGAGAACTATTGCAGCTGGGGCAAGAATAATATCCAGAATAAGAATACTTACCCTTAGCATAAGATGATTCAAAACTATATATAAAATTGCAGGAATAAATCCCTTTATAAATGATAAGGAAGGTCTTTTAATTTCATACATAAGAGGCATCAAAGCAAAGGCCAGAACTACACTTTCCACATCACCCAGAAAAAACAACATCGGGTTGGCAGGCAGTACCTTCATATAAAAGCCTGTAAGATACGTAATAACCAAAAATATCACAGGAAAAATGCAGTACATTGCATATTGAACCAGATAAAAACTTTTAAAAGTTCTGTAATTGTTTTTAAGTGTAAGCAGATAGCATTCACTCTTTTTTAGCATAACGGCTTTGGAACCATTTGCAACAGTAAAAATCATAAGACCTCCGCCAACTGCTCCCGTTAAAAGTGGTATCCGCTTAACAAGAAATAATGTATTAGTTTTCAGTTCGCTTAATTGAGAGACGTTAAGTGCCATAATAATCAGCTGTAAAAAACTCATTATTACCAGCCAGCCAAGTCCAAATCCTAAGGCTACAGAAAATCTTATGCCTGTATATGCTTCATAGTTTTTTATAAAATTAAACTTTTTCATTTTCCTGCTCCTTAATCTGCACTACGAAGAATTAAAACTGAAAGCTGCTGTAAAGTCGGAACCTCTACTGCAAAATGCTCATCAAACTTATCTGCATTTTCTGCTTTGCAAAGCCCTTCCATCAAGCCACCAGATTCTTTATTCTTCCCCTCTTCTTCAAAATAATAATGCTCCATCAAAGACAGGTACTGTTCAGCAAAAACCCGAGGCCCATGTACATAACGATACTGCTCGCGTAAATCCTCTACAAAGCCCTGTGCAACTACCCTTCCATAGGCAAGATAAATAACATAATCAACAACGCTTTCCATGTCTGCAATATTATGTGTAGAAAAAAGAATGCTTGTTTCCCCATTTCCATTGCTGATGTATTCGCGGAATTTTGAATTAAGGACATCCCGAACTACCGGGTCTAAGGCTGCATCCGGTTCATCGAAAATCATCATTTTTGTATTTCGCGAAAGTACAGAAGCAATTGCAAGCCTTGCACGGTTTCCATCAGAATAAGCACTAAGCTTTTTTGGATGCTTTGAATCAAGCTCATCTCCAAGCCCAAATTCGCGGCAAATTGAATCAAAACGTTCTTCATTATAATTTTCAAAACCAAGCGAAAGTGATTTTTTTACATGTCTGATTGTCCAGTTAATAGGAAAATATCTGTTTGCCGCACACCAGCCTATTTCTTCACGTGGCTCTCCATCATTCTGATCCAGATTTTTATACTTTCCAAGCCAGGTAATTTTTTCCTGAGAAGAAGTTATTCCCCCAAGAGCATCAAGAAGAGTTGATTTTCCAGCTCCATTTTCTCCAATAATGGCAGTAGTAAAGCCCTGAGGAATTTCAATATTCAAAGGCCCCATATCAAATCTAAAATAATGCTTTTTATATCCGTCGATTTTTATTGCAGGTGGCAGTTTAATTCCGTTTCTTTCCATTTTTTAATCTCCTTTTTTATTCATCTGCCTGTAAAAGTGCTTCCAGCATTTCTTTTAATTCCTCAGAGGAAATACCGGCAACCTTTGCAGAATTAATTGCATTTTGCAAATCTTTTTCAATGAGCCTCAAATGCTGCTCCCTTACCAGCTCCAGATTCTGTGGGTTCACGAAATAACCTTTTCCCTGAACCGCTGTAACAAGCCCCTCTTCTGCAAGAATCTCGTAAGCCTTCATTGTTGTTATTACGCTGATTTTAAGCTCCTGCGCCAGCTCTCTTATTGAAGGAAGAAAAGATTCAGGCTTCATCTGTCCGGACAAAATCTGTTCCCTGAATTGAGTCGCAATCTGCTTATAAATCGGCTCATTAGAATTCTGTAATATTTTCACATAAACTCCTTACTAAGACCTTTTTTAACATCTGTATATAACTGTTTATATAACAGTATAACAGTTAAGTCAAGTTTTTTTTCAAAAAATTAGCTGATTTTTTTTTACTTTATTTTTTACTTAAAAAAAGTTATACTAGCAGCATGGCACAAAAGAAGAAAGTTAGATTATCAGATATTGCAGCTAAACTAAACATAAGCACCGTTACTGTATCCAAAGCCCTTGCAGACAAGGAAGGCGTTGGAGATGAACTCAGACAGCAGATTAAAGATGTCGCTGAACAGATGGGCTATCAGGTAAAAAAGTCTGGTTATACTTCAAGTGGAAGTACAGTAACCGGCAACATTGGCATTCTCATTCCTTCCAGATTCTTTTCGCCAAACGTTTCGTTTTACTGGCATATATTCAACACACTTTCTACAGAGCTTTTAGGCCGTGGCTATTACAGCATTATGGAACTGCTTTCTTCAGACGACGAACAGGCACATACCCTTCCCCGCCTTTTGAGCGACAACAAGGTAGACGGGCTGATTATTCTTGGACAGACCAGCGACGCCTACCTTGAAGAACTGAACAAAAAATACCAGAACTTTATTCTTTTTGATTTTTATTCTGCAAAGCTGCAGTACGACAGTGTTTCTAATGACAACTATTTCTGCTCGTATCTTATGACAGATTATGTGATTTCGCAGGGACACAAAAAAATCAGATTTGTAGGAAACTTCGGTGCTACAACCTCTATCTCCGACAGATTTATGGGCTTTCAAAAGGCCATGCTTGAAAATCAGCTTAACTGCCAGCCGGAGGATATTATAAACGACAGAGATGAAAACGGCACGCTCATAAAAATCAGCTTACCGCCGGCAAAAAACATGCCTACTGCCTTTGTATGCAACAGCGATGAAACTGCCGCTAACCTGATTCTTGCCCTCGAAGAAAAGGGCTACAAGGTTCCTCAGGATATTTCTGTTACCGGCTTTGACAATTATCTTCCTCAAAAACAAACCGAGGTTGAACTTACAACAGTTTATATTAAGCCGGAGGAAACTACCCGAGTTGCTGCCGAGCTGATTATTAATAAGATTACAGGACAGCCATATATAAAAGGCCGCCACTTGGTTAGCGGCAGCCTTGTTATAAGAAATTCTGTAAAAGCCCTGTCTTAAGCCTTGAGCGTTTTTATAAAATCATAAATACGTTCTGCAGCCTTTCTATGGGTTATAAGCCCCGGATGTCCTCGTGAGCCTTTGTCTTCCTCATTTTTTTCAAGCTTATCCATTCCTTCAAGCTCAAGCGGATACACATTCATATCACTTGTTTCTTTTATGTATTCCTTAATTCCAGTCTGAATCAGAGAAGGAACAATATCGAGAGAAAGCATACCCCAGGTCCAGATAATTTTTGCATCCGGATTATATCTTCTGATCTCACCAAGGAAGCGCTTTACTTCTGCAACAATTGCTTTACCTGCAACTCCTGCAACGCCCTTTCCGTCATCCTGGCTCTTAAAGCCTGAATTATCGTTTGTTCCCAGATTCAAAATTACATAATCGGCACCGTTGTTGTAAGGAACTACATCGCACGAGCCCATTGCCTGCTGCTGTTCTCCGCTGAGAACTCCGCAAACCTGCTGATAGTACATTGGAATACTCGCGGTAACGTCTCCGTCCCAACCCCAGCACAAGCCCCAGCCGCACTGGCTGATTGTAGACCAGTCTGCGTTCATCTTTTTAGCGAGCTGAACCGCATAGGTTTTGCTGGCACACATCCATTGTGAAATCCAGTCCATTTCATCAGGGCCTCCGGCAAGTCCTTCACCAGAAGTAAGGCTGTCGCCAATAAATTCGATTTTGCAGGAACGTGGCTTTGGAGTTATAAACTCCCCTGCATCATCGAGTCTGAGCCCTGTAATCTTAAGCTCATGAAGATTATCGCCCGGCATTGGCTGTGTATCTTTTATAAGTGATATTAGATTTTCTTTTTCAGGATTAAGGTTTCTTGCAAGACAAACCCAGGCAGGTCTTTTTGGAGCAAGAAAGCGCGAAATCTGAGCTCCGTTTACTTCAACTGCAAGCCATATTTCCTGAAAATCGTAATTGCAGGAAATCTCTGCCCAAACCTCGCGGGCTTTTACGGCAACCTCGAGTGCAGCGCCGGCCCAGAAAAGGCGAACAGCACCATCTTTACAAATGCCGCCGGCAACGTTACGGCCCAGCAGACGCATATTTTTAACTTCATTTATTGGATAATTTTTCATATTTTAGAGTATATCGTATTAGAATAGAAAAATAAATGGTTCACTTTGTTGAAAGTATTCCATGTGGTTTTATTACTTTCTGGGCACTTAATTTTACTTAAATTAACTTAATTTAACCTAATATATTTTACCTAATTTACTTAATTTTTCTTGACAATTTAAGCAAGCCGATATAAATTATTATGTGGATAAGCTAAAAAATTGCTTTCGCAATTTTTTTTAACGCTTTTCAATTTATCACCGGCCGCCTACCGGGCGGCCTTACTCAGGAGCAATATATGGCAAAAATCATTAGTGGCGGCAACTTGCCGAACATTCCATGGCAGGACAAGCCAAAAGACAGCTGGCAGCCAATCTGGCGCTACACAGAAAATCCGGTTATCGACCGTAATCCTTTCCCGGGTATGGGTCGCATTTTCAATTCAGCAGTAATTCCATGGGAAGGAAAATTCAAGGGTGTATTCCGTGCAGAATCAACACTTGCACGTCCATTCCTTTACCTTGGCGACTCAGACGACGGAATCCACTGGACTTTCCAGACAGAAAGAATTCACATGCACGATCCTGATGGAAAACCACACGATCCATATTATGCATACGACCCACGTGTAGTAAAAGTTGATGATACTTATTATATCATGTGGTGCGGCGACTTTGACGGAGCTGCAATCGGTGTTGCAAGTACAAAGGACTTTAAAGACTTCACACGTCTCGAAAATCCATTCCTTCCATTCAACCGCAACGCTGTTTTGTTCCCACGCAAAATCGACAATAAGTTTGTAATGCTCTCACGCCCTTCAGATTCAGGACACACTCCATTCGGCGACATTCTTCTTTCACAGTCTCCTGATATGAAGTACTGGGGTGAACACCGCCTCGTAATGCAGAAAGGCGGAAGCGGCTGGTGGGAAGGCCTCAAAATCGGTGCAGGCCCTGCTCCAATCGAAACTGATGAAGGCTGGCTCTTGTTCTTCCACGGAGTTTGCCAGACCTGTAACGGCTACGTTTACTCATTCTCTGCAGCTCTCCTCGACAAGGACAAGCCTTCAATCGTAAAGTACCGCTGTTCAGACTACATGCTCACACCAGAAATGCCATATGAAACAACAGGCTTTGTAGACAACGTATGCTTCCCTGTAGCAGCCCTCACAGACCAGGCAACAGGCCGCATCGCCCTCTACTACGGTTGCGCCGACACAGTAACCGGCCTCTGCTTCACAACAGTAGATGAAACACTCAAGTTCATCAAAGAGCACAACGAACTTAGCGCCCTCGATAAGGACGAAGGCCGTTTCTAAATTATGAAGGAGGGGGAAGTCTCCCCCTCGCCCGCACTTCTGAACTGACCCCTTTTTTTTAGACAGCTATTACGCACATTTTAGGCTGA
>CAMJNC010000140.1 GCA_946407195.1 uncultured Treponema sp.
TTAAAAAGATGGCAGAGCGCAATATTAAAATCAGCTTTGTCACAATACAGAATGAACCGGCCGCAGTACAGACCTGGGATTCGTGTGAATATTCTGCAAAGCAGGAAGGCGAATTTGCGGCGCAGTTTCTTGGCCCTGCCCTTGAAAAAGCCGGACTCGGCGACGTAAAAATTTACATCTGGGACCATAACCGCGACCTCGCCCTTGAACGTCTGGAAGAATCGCTTAAGGTTTCTGGCGCTTCAAAATATGTAGCCGGTCTCGCCTTCCACTGGTATTCGGGTGATCAGTACGAAAACATAAAAGAAATTTCACGCCGGTATCCGGATATTGATTTGATTTTTACCGAGGGCTGTATTGAAGGTGGTCCTCGTAACGGTGCCTGGTTTACCGGTGAACGTTATGCTCACAACATCATCAACGACCTTAAAAGTGGCTGTACAAAATGGATTGACTGGAACATCGTGCTCGATATGAAGGGCGGTCCTAATCATGTAGGAAATTACTGCGATGCCCCAATTTTAGCTGATGAAGAAAAAGGCGAGCTTCATTTCCAGAGTTCTTATTATTATATTGGACACTTCAGCCGTTTTATTAAGTCTGGTGCAGTTTGTATTGGAGTTGATTTCTTTTCGTGGATGACACCGGCCACTGTAAGCGGACACCTTACCAATGAAGCAGAAACAGTTGCCTTTAAAAATCCGGATGGAACAATTGCGCTGATAGTTGTAAACCGAACCGAAGCAGAGCTTGCCTTTGAGCTTAAAATTGAAACTGCAGCTGGCTCGCAAACTGCAGATTTGCGCGACTGGGAAAAAGCCCGTACCTCGGCAAATGCAAATACAAAGTCAAATACAAAAGATGGCGCAGCCTCAGCTGATTCTGATTCTGCTTCAGTTGCAGCTCCGCTCTATCTCAAATGCCCGCCACGAGCAATTCAAACCTGGATTTTAAAATAGGAGACATTATGAAAGAAAAATGTGAATACTGTATTTCTGCTGCAGTAGCAGCCGCCTCGGCAATTGCCGGAACCATAATGATTTTTATTTTAATTGGGCTCAACGGCTGTAATAAGACAAGAGCTGCAAAAGCTTCTGGCCAGGCCCCGGAGGGCTGGCACTTAGTTTGGAACGATGAGTTTTCCGGAAAGCAGATAGACACAACAAAGTGGGACTTCCAGACAGGAACCGGAAGTCAGTACGGCCTTGTTGGCTGGGGAAACAATGAGCTTCAGTATTACCGTAAAGAAAACGCTTTTGTAAAAGACGGAAACCTTGTACTCGAAGCACGTAAGGAAAATTACGAGGGAATGTCCTACACCTCTGCACGTCTGCGTACAGTAAAGGACGACGGCACAGAGCTCTTTACAAAAACCTACGGCCGCATTGAAGCAAGAATTAAAATGCCAGCTGGTAACGGAATATGGCCTGCGTTCTGGCTTCTTCCTGCAACAACAGATTACGGTACCTGGGCTTCTTCCGGAGAAATTGATATTCTCGAAGCGAAGGGCCGCCTTCCAAACCGCGTTTATGGAACCGTGCACTTTGGACAGCCATGGCCTGGAAACAAATATTCTAGTGGAATGTATAAGTTTCCTGACGGCGGAAAAATTACCGACTATCACGTTTATTCTCTTGAATGGGAACCGGGAGTTTTACGCTGGTTAGTTGACGGTAACAAATATTACGAAACCTCACAGTGGTGGTCGCTTGGAGCTGGAGAATCTGAGCCATATGCCTACCCTGCCCCTTACGACAAGCCGTTCTACATTCTTTTAAATTTTGCGCTCGGCGGAAATTACGACGGCGGAGTTTCCCCGGAAGATTCAGACCTTCCGGCACAGATGCTTGTAGACTGGGTTCGTGTTTACGACAAGAACGAGCCTTATGCAACAAACGTAAAGCGCCCTACCCCAGAGCGAGACGAAAAAAAGTTTAAGAGCTTTGAAACAGCAGATGGTCATAACTTTATTTTTGATTCTGGCCTTACTCAGGTAATTTGCGAAGACAAAAATAAAGGAATGTCTTCTAACGAAAATATGGATGTAAAAACCCACGACTGGTATTTTCTCGCCCTTTCTGATTTTGGCGGTGAAGCAACCTCCTCTTCACTTGCCACAGCAGAAGGCGAAGGCCGTCTGGTTAAAATCACAAAGCCTGGAAATCAGAATTATTCTGTTCAGCTTATTCAGCACCTTCCGGTTGCAAAGGGATATTTTTATAAAATCCAGTTTGACGCAAAAGCCAGTGCACCACGTAAAATTGCACTCAAGCTTGGCGGAGACGCAGACAACAGCTGGGCCGTTTATTCACCGGAATATTATCCGGAGCTCGACACAACTACAAAGCATTATTCATATTACTTTACAATGGAAAATGAAACGGATGTTACCGCCCGCCTCGAGTTTAATCTCGGCTTAAAAACAAACGACGTATGGATTGGTAATGTAAGCGTTACTCAGGAAGATTAAGGGCCGTACTTACACAGCTGATGTACACAAGGCTTCCAAGCTCCGCGCCCTTAATCGCCGGCACAACAACCTTATTCTGTTTAATCATTTCCTGAATAATTGGCTTTGCTGTTTCTCCGTCCAGTCCGTCATTTTCAAGAACTTCAATATTTTTCAGCTGATGGTTTTCAATGGTTACCAGAAGTCTCAGATGAAGAAAGCTGGTCATTGTCTGACCCTCGTATTCTCCATCAGCTATTTGTGAAAGCTCAATCTTGTAAAAAGGAAGTGACGCTGCTTCCTTGAACCGCGCCTTTTTACGTGCAATGTACCAGCCGCCCGCCATAAGACAAACAAGAGCAATCAGCATCAGGATTGAAGAAATATCGTTTTTAGTGTTTCGTTTTTTTTCTGTCATTTTCTGTTTTCGTTCTGCAGTTATCTGCGTTTAAGCTCTGGATTATTTTCTATTGAATCAACATACGCTTTATTACCAGCAACAAGTCTGATTTCTCCCCATTTATCGTCCGGCAGTTTTTCTACCGAAACAACACAGGTCATTGGGAGAAAACCATCTACAAACTTCTGAAAATCCATCTCTACTTTTTCTCCTCATTCGTAGACATATTTTCCATCATAGTATGTAGTGTCTTCAACAATGGAGCAGCATTTTTCATATCAAGAATATTTTGACACATCATCTGCTGAGGAATTCCAGAACACTTTTCTTTCATTGCTCTACCAGCATCAGTCAGCTTTATATAAACTGTGCGTTCATCTTTACCGCCACGGCTTCTGGTTAAAAATCCCTGACCTTCCATTTTTTTAAGAAGCGGAGTAAGTGTACCAGAATCCAGAAAGAGGCGGCTGCCAAGCTCTTTTACAGTAACATTATCTTTTTCCCAGAGACAAAGCAGTGTAATGTAAGCCGTATAGGTAATCCCAAGCGGTTCAAGCAGCGGATTATATTTTCTGATTATTTCTTTTGAACATACGTAAAGGGCAAAACAAAGCTGATTGTCCAGTGCAAGAGGATTAAACTCCTCAGTTTCATTCTTACTCATGATTTAATTGTATTCAATTCAATTGATATGTCAAGACATTTAAAGTCTGGGAGATACACCTTTGCATTCCCTTGTTTTCAACGTGAGAATGTACTATTATTACTATATTGTTATTTGATAATGTAAATTTTTGGGGGTTTTTATGAAAAAAATTGTACTGGCTTTATTGGGAGCCTTCAGTCTGCTTTTTGTTTCCTGCGAGACTACAAAACTTTATAATTTAAACAGTTTTCCTGTGATTGATGCAGGAGATGCACCTCGTTACGTTGTGCTCGGTGAGATTAATGCTTCCAGCTGTTTGTCTATGACTAATGATGAGTTTTCTAAGCTTGTAAGAAATGAATTGTCTTATGAGCCACAGACAATTCAGGCTAAGTTCCTTAATGATACTGGTGATTATGGATTCATTGGTAAGCCTGTTAATATTAAGATGAATGTGTTTGAGCGTTCGGCTGCCCTTGCTGAGTATAAGCTGATTGAAATTGCAAAGCTTAACGAAGCTGATGCCATTCTCTGCTTTAAGTCTGAGACAAAGGTTGAACCTGGCTTTAAGAACACAATGGTAACTACTAATGTTTCAGGATATGCCGTAAGAGTTAAGCCAGACAGCGGATATACAATCAAGCTGCCAGAGCCAGAAGAACCAGCGGCACCGGAAGTTTCTGAAGAAGAGTCTGAAGTATCTGACG
Source organism: uncultured Treponema sp. (assembly GCA_946407195.1). GTDB lineage: Bacteria > Spirochaetota > Spirochaetia > Treponematales > Treponemataceae > Treponema_D. The sequence continues at coordinate 4,203 of CAMJNC010000140.1, forward strand.
TTTCAGAAGAATAATTTTCTGTTTTATTTTACAAATTCATGTAAAATTTAGGCGTTTGTCGATTAGATTGTATACAATTTAGTTGACAAACGCTTTTTTTTTATGTATATTTGTCATGAAAACAAGATTGTACACAATCTATTTTAGATAAGCGAGGTTTTTATGACTTTATACGATTTTTCTGTAAAAGCAAGAGATGGAAAAGAAATCAGCCTGAAAGATTATGAAGGCAAGGTTCTTTTGATTGTAAACACTGCAACCGGCTGTGGTTTTACACCTCAGTACACAGGTTTGCAGGAGCTGTATAACAAGTACAAAGATAAGGGCTTTGAAATACTTGATTTCCCTTGTAATCAGTTTGCAAATCAGGCTCCAGGAAATGATGAAGAGATTCATACCTTCTGTACAGGCCGCTTTGGTATTACCTTCCCTCAGTTTGCTAAAATTGATGTAAACGGCAAAAATGAAGATCCTCTCTATACTTATCTTAAGAGCAAGAAACGCGGCTTCTGTACGTCAAAAATCAAATGGAACTTTACAAAATTCCTGGTAGCAAAAGACGGTACTGTGTTGAAGCGCTTTGCCCCAACTGATACTCCTGCAAAGATTGACGCTTACATTGCAAAGGCACTTTAATTTTTCTTAAGAGCCTTCTGCTCCAGAAAGCCTGCAGCCTCTTCGGCCCAGCTGAACTGACCCATAAATTCACCGGCAAAGCTTTTAATAGCAGTAGGTTCGCCTGCAAGGAAATCATAATAGTCGCATTTTACAACTTCCGGATTAATTCGGAAGTTGTTATATTCTGCAATAAAGAAGTTCTGAATTTCCAGATCGCCGAGTGTATGTTTAATGTCTACAACAAGATTTCTAAAGCTTGCTCCATAACGGGCTGAATCTGCATGTTCTCCATAAAGTACAGAAACCAGCTCCTTTGTTTTTACAGAGCTTCCGTTTTTATAAATAAGATATCCAATCAATTCATCTGATTTTGATCGTGTAAATTTAACAACCTTATTCTCATACATCAGTGTGAAATTTCCAAAGGTTTTTACAACAAGTGTCTGTCTCTGTTTTTTAAGGAATGATATATGGCGCTTTTCTGCACGGCGCTTATAAAGTGAAAGACAGAACATAAGAACTGCTGTAATCAGCGTATTTATATATCCGGATATTCCAAAAGTATTAAGCAGATCTGGAGTCATGCAGGCAACGGTGATTATAATTGCCCCAAGAAAAATCAGTGGAGAAAAAGAACAGGTACATAATGAGATAAAAGCTGTAATACAAAAGATTATAAAACCATTAAATACGGCACCAACCTTTACTGTAAAAATAGCATCTGCAATTATTACGGCAGAAAGAACATAAAATGGAATTGTCTTTTTTATGTAAGCTTTTTTTCGGTCTACATCTTTTCCCTGTTTACTGGCAAAAAAAGCATAGATGCTGAAAACCAGGAAAATTGCATAATAAGTGAATCGAGGTATGTAATTTTTATAATTTGGATAAAGTGTAATTGCAAAGAAAACAAGACAGAATGCAGAAAACGAAAAAAGACCAATGCTTGCAATGTGAACTATAAGTCTGTTGGATTCTCCGGCATCGGCTAAATCTAGATAAGGTATAGTATAACGGCTTTTGTATTTCTCTATTAGATTCTTAAAAAACATTTTTTTTTACTGCCTCATTTAAATTTGTTGTTATTATAACATAAAAAATAACCAAGGTTACTAAAAAAATGTCAAAATTTATGAAATTTGTGCTGATTTTGTGCTTTATTTTTTATTTTTGTGTGCTGATTCTGTACTATATGTCTTGTAGAATTGGATTCAGTTAAGATATCTGTAAGAGATTTCGGCCAGCAGAAAGCTGGTATTAAATATGCTTGCGGAAATCGGAGAGAGAGTAAATTTATAAAAGTTTAATGAAACCTCCTTTATCGTTTCAGTTTTCTAGTTTATACCCGAGCCTTTACGGCTTCGGGTATTTTTTTTCAAACGGATGGCTTTAACTGGATGTAAAAATCCTCCGGATGATGATGAAAATGAAGAACCGAAGATTTATCCTGCCGTGACCCATTAGACGGAAAGGAGTATAAACGTTCAGATATTACTTCAACTAAGAATAATTACAGTTTCTCTAACTGCGGTATTTTCATTAAGAAATAATCTACGCAGTTTAATGTAATATAATGGAATATGATTGAATAAAATCATAATTTCTGATAGTATATGCTCTCAGTATGAAAACTGAGACATGTTTGAAATCTGTAATTCTCATGGTGAATAATATTTTTCATACTATTTTTATTTTGTGATTTCTAAGGCGGAATTCTTTTGAATTCCGCCTTTTTTTTACAGCTTTTTATAGGAGTTATATAGATTATGAAACGAGAAGACATCAAAAAGGTTTTGATTATTGGTTCGGGCCCGATTGTTATTGGTCAGGCTTGTGAGTTTGACTATTCGGGAACTCAGGCTTGTAAGGCTTTGCGCGAACTTGGCTACAAGATTG
>CAMJNC010000141.1 GCA_946407195.1 uncultured Treponema sp.
GGCTTGAGGTTGTGACTGAGGCTATTCTTGTGAGACAGCTGCAGAGAGACCCGGCTCTAGAAGATTACAATGTTGTTGTGCTCGATGAGTTTCATGAGAGGTCGGTGAATACGGATTTAGCGCTTGCGTTTTTGAAGGAAACCATGCTACTGCGGGATGACCTCTTTGTGGTGATTATGTCGGCGACGATTGATACTGGGAAGCTTGCCCGGTATTTGGGAGAAGAGGCTGAGGTTCCTGTGTTTGCTGTGCCGGGGCGGCAGTTTGCGGTGAAGGTATTGTATGAGCCGGAGAAATCTGTTGTTGCGGCGGTGAGGGATGCGATGAGATCAGCGACAGGCTCAACCACCGGAGATGTCGGCAATGTGCTGGTGTTTTTGCCGGGGATTGCTGATATTCGTAAGGCGCAGGAGGCTCTGCTTGAGAGCGGAAATTTTGATGAGAACTCGGATACGGAGCTTTGCGTGCTGCACTCGAGTGTTTCTATAGATGAGCAAAAAAAAGTTCTGGCACCTTCGCAAAAGCGACGTGTTATTCTTTCGTCGGCGATTGCAGAGACCTCGCTTACGGTTCCAGGAGTTACTACAGTAATTGATTCGGGACTTGCCCGTATAAACAGAATAAATTTGAATACCGGAATGGAAAAGCTCTGCACAGAAACAGAAAGCGAGTTTTCTGCCGAGCAGAGAAAGGGCCGTGCGGGCCGTCTTTGTGAAGGAACGTGTATCCGTCTATGGGATGAGCATGATCCTCGAGTAAAGGAGCTGGCTCCGGAAATTCTCCGCACCGATCTTGTGCCTGTTGTGCTTGAATGCAGCGAGCGCGGTGTTTATAACGTGGATGGAATTGAATGGCTGGACAGTCCTTCTAAGGCGGCATGGAAGACCAGTGGACAGCTTTTGCGTCAGCTTGGATTGATTCGTGAGGATGGTCACCTTACAGAAAAGGGAAGGGCGGCTTTAACTCTTGGTGTGCATCCGCGGCTTGGAAGCATTGCGCTTGAAGCCTTTGATATTAAGAGCGGCCGGCTTAGTGCGGAAGGACGGGAGCTTTTGCTTAAGTTCAGTAACTATTCGACCAGCTCGCGCGACTTGCAGAACCGTTTTATCTCCGACCTGGAGCGTCGTCTTAAGGCCTGTAATTATGAAGCTGATGTTAAAGCTGATTTTCTGATTCTGAGCGGATATCCGGACAGGCTTGCAATGCGAACGAGTGAACCTGGAATAGAGCCTGCGGAATATAAGTTTGCGGGCGGCAGGCAGGCAAGGCTTTATTCTTCAAAAGCGCCGTTGTGGCTTGTGGCACCCGAGGTTATGGCCAAAAATGCAGATGCAGTAATTTTTGATTTTGCTGAACTGTCTGAGGCCAAAATCGGTGAATTTCTGGAAAAAAACTGCGAAATTCGCGAAATTTGTTCATTTACTCACGGGACTTTGCAGAAATTTGAGCATAAATGCTTTGGAGAAATAGTGCTTTCTTCAAAGAAAATGCCGACAAAACCCGAGGATTTTGCTGAAGCGTGGCTTACAGAAATTAAAGAAAAAGGGCTGGAATGCCTTCCAAAGGATGAAAAAATTGAAAGCCTTTTGCTTCGGGCTGATTTTATTACGCAGCAGAAATCGGGAAAAATAAAGGAACTGAGTTCTGAAAATGCACGTGAGTGGCTCCTGCCATTTTTGGGAGGTGTTACTTCTCTTACACCGCAAATTGTTTATGACGCGCTTTACTGGTATCTGGATGGAGCGGAAATTGACCGTCTTGCGCCGGAGCAGCTTGTGCTTGAAAACGGAAGGCGCGTTAAAGTAAAATACGAAAAACAGGCAGAAATCCGGCCGGTTATAGAAATTATAATTCAAAGAATTTTTGGTTGTTTTACAACACCACAAATCTGCGGAAAAAAAGTTTTGCTGCGATTGCTTTCTCCAGCGAGCAGGCCGCTTCAGGTTACCGAGGACCTTGAGCATTTCTGGACGGGAGCCTGGGTGGAAATCTGTAAGGAAATGAAGGGCCGCTATCCGAAGCACAATTGGGATTTTAGGGTGGTTGAGTGATGCGGAGCATCGTATCGAAACCACCGTGTGAGACGATAAATGTGGTTTCGATACGCCCTTCGGGCTACTCAACCACCGATGTTTTAGAAAAGGAATTTATTTATGAATATCATTTTGATTTTTTTAGGAATCATCAGCATTGCTTATGATGCAATTCTTATACTTATAAACCCGGGGACTTTTTTAGATATCGTTGTTTCTTTTACACATATCTGGCTGGCCCTTGGTGCCTACCTGATCTTCCTTGGCATTTACAGAATCAAAACGGGGCATTCGTTCTGGAGCATCTGGAAGAAGTGGATAAAAATTACGTTTGTTAGCGTGGCGTCTGCAGGTGCGGTAATTGCATTTATCAACCTGATTTTTATTCTGAACCCGGCGGTCGTCGGAATTGAAGATAAAGCGGAAAATGTAATTCTTCTTGGCGGCGGAATTGATAAGGACGGAAGGCTTCCGAAATCTGTTATAAGCAGAGTTGAAAAGACGGCGGAGTATCTTAAGAAAAATACGGATTCAGTCTGCGTTGTTACCGGTGGAACTCTGAAATGGCTGCCATACCCGGAGGCACCCGAGCTTAAAAATCAGCTTGTGAACAGAGGTATTGCACCTGAGCGGATTTTAGTTGAAGACCAGGCAAAGGACACGATTCAGAATTTTCAGTTCAGTTTGAAAATGCTTTCGGAGTATAGAGGCGCGAGTGTTCGGGAAGTGCTGGATATGCCGACGGCGGTGGTAACAAGCAGCTACCATTTGCGCAGAAGTGAACGCCTGGCACGACGAATTGGTTTTACAAATATTAAGGGGATTGGGGCTCAGTGCCCGGTAATTTATGTCCTGCACAGTTACGTGCGGGAGATTTGCGCTTATGTGAAGTTGAATCTTCGTATTTTGATTACCGGGGAGCCGAAGAAGATTGTTGAATAATACACGGTGGTTTCGATACACCCGCTTTGCGGGCACTCAACCACCGTGTGTGTCCTACCCTATTTACCGAGAGCGATAGATCTTTCGCAGGCGGCAGTAACTGCTTCGATTACTGCGTTGCGGAAGTTGTTCTTTTCGAGGGCAGCTACACCTTCGATTGTTGTACCGGCTGGAGAACAAACCATGTCCTTGAGAACAGCAGGGTGCTTTCCGCTTTCCAAAACCATTCCGGCAGAACCGTAAACAGTCTGGGCAGCGTAGGTATAAGCCTGAGCACGTGGCATTCCGCAGCGTACGGCAGCATCAGCCAGAGCTTCAATAAACATGAAAACAAAGGCCGGGCCGGAACCACTTACAGCAGTTACACAGTCCATCAGCTTTTCTGGAACAACCTCTACCTTGCCGGCAGAACTCAAAATCTCGATAGCAGTTTTTGCTTCTGCTTCTGAAATATTGTCTTTATAAGTAACGGCAGTCATTGCTTCGCCGATCTGTGCACAAACGTTTGGCATCATGCGGATAAAGCGGGCTTTAGGTGCCCAGCTTTCGAGCTTTTCGATTTTTACACCAGCAGCCATGGAAATTACAAGGGTTTTGTTAGAAATCTTTCCGGCAATCTCGGCAAACACATCACCAAGGAACTGCGGTTTTACTGCAAGGAAAACGTAATCGCAGTCGAGCACATCAGTGTTGCTTTCAACAAAGGTAGCGCCGGTTTCTGCAGCAAAAGCCTTGCCCATTTCAACATTTTTATCTGTGACCTTAATCTGACTCACATCATATTTTTTGCAAACAGCACGCATAATTGCGCCGCCCATTGCACCTGTTCCAATACATCCGATTTTCATAATATCGCCTCGCTTAATCTTTTGCTTAAATATAGCTCATAATTAAATGTGTGTCGAGAAATGAACTTTTTAGAGTTTTGTCATATTGACAATATTTGCAATATTGTCAATGTTGGGTTATAATTATAATATTCTAATAAATTGTTGTTTAAAAAAGGAGTTTACAGCATGAACAGCAAGCAAAAACTTTCTGACATAGTTTTTAACAAAAAACTATTTATTATTTATCTTTGTACATATTTCGTTCCATTTCTTTGTAGTTGGGTCGCATTTGTGTATCTTAAAGAATTTAAATTATCCGATACATTTATAGGATTAATTTCTCCAGTTGGTATTGGGGGAATAATTGGTATAATTTCTTTTGTTCTTATATGGTGGTATTCACAAAAAAAACGTTTTGAAAATTTTGATCCGAATAATTATGCTTCGGTAAAAAGAATTAATAAGCTTGCAAAAAGCTTTCAGAATATTACTCTTGCAACTGCAATTGCAAATGGTGCAGTTTGTGCAGCACTCGTACAGGTTTCTTTCAGTATGAAAGGAATTCCTGTTGATAAAGCACCTCTATACACAACTTGTATTGGAAACGTAATTGTAATTTCGGCAACCTTTTATATCCGCTTCCTTCAGACTTTGGAAGAGTCGCTTTATTCGGTTCCTTACAGCAAAGAGTTTAAGGGACTCTCTTTAATTATGCGAAGCGGATTAATCAGCGGATTTACTTCTCTTGGTACACTGATGATTACAATTACACCGGTTCTTGTAACTAATCTTCAGGATCTTCCGGTTGTAACTCTTGTATGGCATTATATTTTTCCTGAAGGAATTCTTGGTGCAAGCTTTATTGTTATTTGTAGTTTGCTTCAGGCCCGTGGTATGAGCGGCCGTGTAAAAATGATTACTGATTTTACAAGACAGGTTGCAGCTAACGATTATACCGGTGAAAATCTTATGGTAGAAAGCCGCGATGAATTTGGTCTTTTAATTAATGACCTGAATGCCTTTAAGCATGCAACAAAAAGTCTTGTTGAAGATATTGATCAGTCTGTTTCTGTTGCCGCTAATACAGCAGATAATGTAAGTTCAAGCATGTCTGAAACTTCTGCTGCCATAGAAGAAATTATGGCAAACATCAACAGTGTAAAAAACCGTATTGAAAATCAGGCAAGAGGTGTAGAAAAGAGTGATAACACAATTAAGAACATGATTGAAAAAATCAATGAGCTTAATGAAAGTGTAAGAGCTCAGGTTTCTGGTGTTTCAAGTTCTTCAAGTGCAGTTGAAGAAATGGTTGCGAATATTCGTTCTGTAACTCAGATTCTTGATAATAATACCGCTACAGTAAATGAGCTTGGCAGTGAGTCGGAAACAGGCCGTAAGAGAATTCATGAATCTGCAAAGCTGGCACAGACTATTCTTGAAAAATCAGCAGGTCTTGTAGAGGCTTCTAATGTAATTCAGAGTATCGCTACTCAGACAAACCTTCTTGCCATGAACGCGGCAATCGAGGCGGCTCATGCGGGTGATGCAGGTAAGGGCTTTGGTGTTGTTGCCGGAGAAATTCGTAAGCTTGCTGAGCAGTCTAATGCTCAGGGTAAGACAATCTCTTCTCAGTTGAGTGAGTTCCAGGAATTAATAGAAAGCGTTTCTGAAAATACTAAATCTGTACAAAATCAGTTTGAGGTTATTTTTGATCTTACCCAGAAGGTACAGCAGCAGGAAGAAGTTATTAAAAATGCAATGGATGAACAGGATGCAGGAAGTGCACAGGTGCTTCAGTCTATCAGCGAGATTCAGACTTCTTCGGATATTGTAAAAGAAAATACAGGAATTCTTCTTACCGGCGGTAAACAGATTGGTGAAGAGATGGCAATTCTTGCAAATGTTACCCGCGAAATTAATGATTCTATGAATGAGATGGCAGCAGGTTCCGGCCAGATAACTAAGGCTGTTGAGCTCTGCTTTAATCTTACAAATGATAACCAGAAGAACTTCAACAACCTTAGAGATGAGGTAGGCAAGTTTAAAATCTAAGTTTTACAATCTAACTTCGACTGTAATGTTTTTAATCTTACCGTTGCGTGCAAACAGGTCTGCTGTTTCTGCAGCGGTAAGAATAGTTCCGTTGCGGTGTTTTCCGTTGATTGTAACTGATGGACTACCGTTTGTTAGTTTGTAAACAATTGGAGTTCCACACCAGGTAAAGCTTAGTGAGCCTGTGGCATCTCCGTCCTTAAAGAATTCAGATTTCTTTAAGATTACCGGTGCGAATGCAGCACAACCGTTTACTATGTCAACGCCGAGTTCGCCCCAGCGGGTAAGTACTTCTTCTTTTACCTGACCGGTCATACCAGGCTGCTTAGCTCCCTGCAGGTACGGTGTATGAGAATAAGGGTCTGAGGGGAATGCACCGTATACGTCGGCCTCCTTATTAAATCCAATACCAGCGCGCACTTCGTAATAAGCAGCAGTCAAATCTCTAACTACGTCGGCCGAAGCTCCCAGTCTCACAGCCGCAAAAGTGTTCTCCTGAGCGGCCAGCAAAAGCTTAGAAACCATGTGCCAGTAAATACTTCCCAGTCCTTCGTACGCATAGAAGGTTCCGCTGCGTCCTGTAAAGCTCTGGTGGTTAAAGGTCTTTTCGTAAAGGGCCTCGAGAACTGCGAGCTCGCGTGCTTTTGGCTTTTTGCTTGCCGGCAACTTTTCGCAGAATTCGCGAAGGAAGCGGACATTGCGGAACTCACCGTTGAAGTGATATTTTCCGTTGCAGTCTGCATAAAGAATTGAGTCGCCTG
>CAMJNC010000142.1 GCA_946407195.1 uncultured Treponema sp.
AACGCATCACTTATTTCTGAAGGATGTATCATTACAGATGCAAAATTCAACAAATCTGTTGTCGGTGTACGCTCAATCATCAATGAAGGAACCGAATTTGACGGCGTAATCATGATGGGTGCAGACTATTATGATACAGAAGATGAGAAAGCTGAAAACGCAAAAGCCGGTAAACCAAGCACTGGAATCGGTAAAAACTGTAAAATCGCAAATACAATCATCGATAAGAACGCAAGAATCGGTGATAACTGTAAAATCGGCGTAAGCGGAAAGAAGTACGAAGACGGCGATCACGGTGCATTCTACAGTGCAGATGGCATTATTGTTATCCGAAAGGGTGCAGTAATCTCTTCTGGTACTGAAATATAATAAAACAGTGTCATCCTGAACTTGTTTCAGGATCTGATGACGGAGTTATTATGCCTGATATGTACGACAAGCTGGGTGATATGCTCAACGAAGCACTAAAATCAGGCAAAATTCCTCAAGAAGACAAAACAAACGGTCAGAACATACCTGATGAAAATGCCGGTAATTCTGACCGTTTTTCATTTAACCAGGCTGATATTCAACGAAATAATTCAAGAAAATCCCAAAATAGTGCCGAAAATATCGGAAAATACAGTAAAAATACCTCAAAAAAAGCTGTGCAAACCGGTGAAGTTATAAAAATGCATAAATATACATATAATATGCAATTTCCGCCGCATATCCTAAAAGCACTGAATACACTAGATATAGCGTACCTATTTACACAGAAAGATATTACAAAGCAGTACCATAAACTGCTAAAAGAAAACCACCCGGACACCAAAAACACTATACAGACTTCTCAAAGTGTAGAAAATAATATACACAAAACCATAGATGAGATAACTACTGCCTATAAAATCCTGAGTGATTTCTTTGGTATAAAATTATAGACGTGTATTATTTAATATACTGTATTATTATTTACACATAGCACTCAGTTTAAAATTTTCCAAGATGTCGTTAATCAATATTGAGTTCTTCTAATTTACGATGCAGAGTCTTTCGACCGATTCCAAGAATATCAGCTGTACGAGACTTATTTCCTTTATTCGCTGCCAGATTTTCCTGGATGATAATTTTCTCTGCTTCATCCATTGTGATGCCAATAGGAATTGAAATTACTTTTTCTTCACCCTGACTTCTAAGCGCTCGAGGTAAATCTTCCATTTTAATTTCATCACCAGTACACATAACCACTGCACTCTCAACTGCATTTTTGAGCTCACGGATATTTCCTGGCCAGGTGTATTTTATCATTGCAGCCTTAGACGCTTTATCAAAACCTTTGATGTTCTTTTTATTTTCAATATTAAACTCACGTAAGAACGAATGCATCAAAAGCGGAATGTCATCCATACGCTCACGCAGAGACGGCATTTCAATGCGAACAACATTCAGACGGTAAAATAAATCCTCACGGAACTTTCCGGCTTTTACTTCATCTTCAAGATTCCGGTTGGTAGCAGCGACAACACGAACATCAACTTCAATAGATTTTTCACCACCAACCCGTTCAAACTTATGCTCCTGTAAAACACGAAGCAGTTTTACCTGAGTTGCAAGATTCACTTCACCAATTTCATCAAGGAAAATTGTTCCGCCATCCGCCAGCTCAAAGCGCCCCTTATGCAAATTTTCAGCGCCGGTAAACGCTCCCTTTTCAAAGCCGAATAATTCACTTTCGATCAGAGTCTCGCTCAGGGCGGCACAATGCACAACTACAAAAGGCCCTTTCGCCCTGTCCGACTGTTCATGCACAGCCCTCGCTACAAGCTCCTTACCAACGCCGCTTTCACCCGTAATCAAAACACTGGCTCTCGCAGGTGCCGCCCTGGAAATCATCTGGCGTACACGATTCAGAGAATCACTCTTTCCAATCATTTCATCGCCGTTCTGCGATTTCAAAAGTTTAGCCTGAAGCTCGCGATTCTGCTCAGCAAGAATCTTTCCCTGCAAGGCATTTTTGACAATTTTATTTAAGTGATCCAGATCAAGTGGCTTAGTCAGAAAATCAAAAGCACCGGCTTTTAAAGCAGCAGTAGCATCATCAATACTTCCATGGCCAGTTAAAACAATAATCGGAATTCCAGGATGCTCTGAAGTAACACGCTTAACAACCTCGCTGCCGCTGATTCCATCCATTCGTAAATCAGTAATAACAAGATCAATTCCACCCTGAGCAATCAGCGACAAACCTTCTTCGCCGCTTGCAGCCTGTTTTACTTCATAGCCTTCAAGCTCAAAATTATCAGCAAGCCCATTACGAATATTCTCTTCATCGTCAATAGTTAAAATGCACATAGCGGTTCCTCCTAACGGTTGTCAGAGCTCAGTAATTTTGTATCCTTCTGTGGAATCGGGAAGGTAATTGTAAAGGCAGTGCCCTCACCTTCTTTTGAATCCACAATTATTTCACCAGAAAATTCTTTTATGATTTTATACACCATGGTCATTCCAAGACCGGTACCATTAGCCTTTGTGGTATAGTAAGGTTCAAAGATTTTTGAAAGGCTTTCTTCGGACATACCGCAGCCGTTATCTGCAATTGTAATTATAAATTTATTTTCACGGACAGAATTTGAAATACAGAATTTTGCACCGGCTTCAGCATCACCATTGTATTTTGATTTAAGAGCAGCAAGAGAATTCTGCGAAATATTCATTACCACATCACGGAATAATTTTTCATCAAGCAGAATTCTTTTACCACTTTCAGAAGGCTTATAAATGACTTCAATTCCTTCGCGGTTAAACTCTGGCTTAAAGAAAGAAATAAGCCCATCAATTAATTTATCCGGCTCTTTAAGCTCAAGCTGCGCCTTTACAGGACGCACTGCAAGCAAGAAGTCCATAACAAGCTTGTTCAAATGATCAATTTCTTCGTTTACAACATCGATGTGATCTTCAACAAACTTTTTTCCAGGAAGAATATCGTTATTCTCACGGGCTTTTTCTAAAGCCTTTTGAATCAGCTGAATATGAATGCTTATTGCGCCTAGAGGATTTTTTATTTCATGCGCCATGCCTGCAGCAAGATTTGTGAGATTAGCAAGGTTTTCCATTCGGTGAAGAAGAATATCCTGATTTTTCTTTTCTGTAATATCCCGAACAAGAATCATCTTGCCGTTTAATTCGCCTTCATTAATAAGAGGAGCAATTGTAACAGTAAGAAAACGAACAGAGCCGCCGCTTGTAACGGTTGAAAATTCTTCAGAGCTGTTGGTTACATTTTTTTCAAGACAGCGCTGAAGAAAAGCTGCAATATCTTCATCTTCGATATATTCCCAGATGGCTTTTTCACTTCCTAATATATCTTCAAGATGCTCAGAAAAAGGAAGCCAGCTTTCTGCAATCTGGTTATAGCGTAAAAGCTGAAAATCATCGTTGATAATAAGAAGTCCTGTAGAAAGAGATTCAAGTACTGAATAAAGACTTTCGTTTTCATCAACTATATCTTCAAGAAGTGCTAAAACCTGTTCCTTAGAAAGCTTTTCGGCCTTCTGTTGTACACGTTTTACATAGCCGCGCAAAAGACACCTCCAAAGCTGTTATTTAAAGCAAACATATCTCTTAATAATATTTCCAAAGCACTGGCAGGCGACTGATTATATAAAGTAATGTTATCGCTGCAATTTCTGAGCAGCTGCATAGCCTTAGCCGCCGCTTCACTTCCCGCCTGACTGTTCATCATAGGCTTCATAAAAAAGGCAATATTTGAAAGGAAAAGTCTTAATTCAATTCTTGGATAAAACTTTTCGCATTTTTTAACAATTTCATCTATATTACATATCTGTTTGCTGGCAACTGAATTATAGAAAATACGTGCCTGTGCTTTTATTTCAGAAGGAGTTACCGGAAGATATGTAAGAAGATAGTCGTTTAGGCTGCCGGTAAAGGCATCATTATGGAAAACTCGTGTAATAACAGCATTTTGCTGTTCAAGAGTTCTGTCTGAAAAATTATAGGTTCTTACACGTGAAAGAATTGTCTGCATAATTGCATTTCGTTTTGAAGTAAGCAGAATAAAAACAACATCCTCAGGCGGTTCTTCCAGAATTTTAAGAAGTGCATTTCTAACACTGGTCTGCATACGGTCTGCGTTTTCAATTATTACTGTTTTCCGGCCTTCTTCTGATTTAATATGCGCCCAGCCTTCCATATTTCTAACTTGATTTATAGGAATGGAATCATAAAGAAAATCATCTTCGAGCTTTGTGCAAAGCTTTGCAATATCCTCACAGAGTTTTTTTACAGTTCCATTATCAGGAAGCTCGCGTGGAAAATCCAGCTGTTCAAGACTTTCGTTTATTTCTTCAATAAGGCTTCCGATTTTATTAAGATTTGAATCACCTTCCCAAAGTATTCCATTAAAGCGAAGTGTAAGCTTTCGAACACTTCGTAAAAAAAGATATCGTGCTGCATCAATATATTTTGCATTTATAAAATGAGCTTCTGTAAAAGTTTTTGCAGCTGCTGAAATTTCAAGAGAACAATCGCGAGGGCCCATAAGCATCAGGTTAGAACAAACTAGCGATTTATGCTGCAAGCAGGAAGGACATTCACAAAGCCATTCTCCCTGAGGTGCTTCATGACAGGAAAGGATTCTTGCAGTTTCAAGAGCGGCAGTTAGTTTTCCGCTTGCTTCTGGTCCAGCAAATAATACAGCACCCGGAAGTCTGTTATGTTTTATATCAGCTGCAAGTAATTTTCCTGCTGCCTGATTTACAAGATTCTCATACATGGCTTCCTATCTCCTTTTTTACATCACTATTAAAAATACTTTGGATGATATTGTAATAAAAGCTTCCATCAAAAATAGTTTGTGTACTGAAAAATGGCTGAGCTGTAAGAATAAACACTACAAGACAAACAACAGCAGCTCCTTCTACAATTCCAAAAATAAAACCAAGAGTTCTATCAAGACTCTTCAAGATACTCCACTCAAAAACCTTTGCTACTATCATCTGTACAATCTTAATTGCAAGAAATGTAACTACAAAAATCAGCAGGAATGCAATAACATTTGCAGCAACCGAAATCTTTATATCCTTCAAAAGGCCTGTCGCAACATCCTTATAAAAAAGATAAGCAAGAAGGATTCCGGCAACAAAGGCAATCTTACCAAATACATTATCAATAAAGCCTTTAATTACTCCGGAAATTGCAAACAGCAGAATGATTATACTGAATACCCAGTCAATTATTGCAAAGCTCATTTTATCCCTCTCTCATAAAGAATAGTAGAAATCTTTTTTGCAGGAGGCTCATCTCCCGTCAGCTTTTTAAGTGCATCAGAATAAGCAGCACGTTTTGAAGCATCCAGCATTTGTGTAAGTGTAGCTTTTAAATGTTCATTATCAGCTTCAGCCCCAAGTAAAACTTCTGCGGCTCCCCTACTCCTGAAGAACTCTGCATTATCTACCTGATCACCTCTGGTACCGCTTCCACACAAAGGAACAAGCACCATAGGCTTAAGAAGTACCGCAGCCTCCCAGATTGAGTTTGCACCTGCTCGACTCAATATTACATCCGAGCTTGCAACAACATCTGGCATCTGTTCATATATAAAATTATAAGGCTTATAATTCTGCGGATATTTTTCGGCCAGACTTGTAGAGCGATTATCATCTGCATTAAGTAAGCCAGTCTGATGAACTACAATAAAGTTTTCACATAAGAAATCAATATTTTCAAAAACAAGCTCATTTACCTGACGTGCTCCTGAGCTTCCGCCAAGAACAAGAAGAATCGGTTTATTCTTTGTCTGCTCATTAATTCCTAAAAACTCTAAACCGCGTTTAGCATCAGTTTTATAAAACACAGGACGAACCGGATTCCCTGTAACAATAACACGGTTTTGATCTGCTGCAGGTAATCTGTTTTTTGTTTCTTCGTAAGAAACAAACATACAATCAGCTGATTTGAAATTTAATCTGTTAGCAAGTCCTAACGTAAAATCGCATTCATGTGTATAAACCGGAATATGTAAAAGATGTGCTGCAAGACATGGAGGTACACTAACAAATCCGCCTTTAGAAAAAAGCACTGCCGGCTTTGCCTTACGTAAAATATGATAAGCCGCAAAAAATCCTCCGGCAATACGGAATAAATCTGTAAGATTTTTTAATGAAAGATATCGGCGCAGCTTTCCCGAAGGAATACCGTAAAATTTATCTGCAGTAGGCTTTCCATCTGGCCCACAAGCCTTTTCGACAATATTTCTGTCCATTCCCTTTGAACAGCCTATCCAGCATATTTTTAATTCTTTATTATTGGAAGCAGCCAGTGCCTTAAGTTCATCGGCAACAGCAAGCCCCGGATATATATGACCGGCAGTTCCACCGCCAGTAAAAAAAACAAGCTCTTTATTTAATTTCATAGTGTGTCATTTTAACACAGTTTTTCTTTTTTTTAAATAGCGGCAACAGCAAATTCATTTTGTTTTTAACCTGTATTTTTTTTCAAAAAATGCGTTTTTCTATATTGACACAAAATCTCATTTCAGATATATTAATTATCACACGCCGCAGTAGCTCAGTTGGTAGAGCGCCGGACTGAAAATCCGTATGTCGTTGG
>CAMJNC010000143.1 GCA_946407195.1 uncultured Treponema sp.
ACGAGTGGTCAAGGCACGCTTCGCTTAAAGCCTTGACTCACTCGTTTTGGGGTGCGACCTTTATTTTCGCACCCCAATCTGGTCTAAGTTTTTCGGCGCCGTTCAAATAAACGTTGTGGCGTTCAAAGCTTTCTGCACCTGCCGGAACCTCAACGTAAGTGGTTAAAAGTGCCCTTACTACCTTCGGCATCATCCCGTCAATTTTAGCTTCCTGTGCACAGAACAGCGGCACCTGAGTAACATCAAGCCCCGGATTTCCGCGTCTCAAGGCTGTGGCAGGATTCAAAACTGTAATATCATCTGTAATTGTAAACTGAAGGGAAACAATATCTTCGGCTTTGATTTTATTGCGCGAAAAAAGCTCGCGGCACATAAGGCAGACATTTTCGGTAATGCTTTCTGCAGTATTTTCAACACAAACTGCACCACGGAAGGCTGCAAGTCGTTTATTCTGGCTCATTTATAATACCTCCGGCATTTCTGCCAATTCTGACTTTTCAATTTTTTCTGATTTCTCATATTTTTCTGCCGGATTCAGCTCATCAGGCTGCATATTTGAAATCTTTTTGTACATATTGTAATCGGGTAATTTTGAAGAGGTAATTGCAAAAACAGAAACATCAATTTCAGGAAAATCCTTGTAAATCTGAATACCGCGGAGTATTTCTTCGCGTTTCAAAGATTCTGTTCTGAATGACGGATTTCCCTCTGCACGGGTTAATATATAATTTGCCGCCTTTTGTGCAAGCGTTGAGGCAGCTCCTTCGAGATAAGCGGTGAGGTCGGTATCATCAGTTACCTTATTCAACTGCATAAGTTCAACTACAGCCTCCGGAGAAACTGTAAGTAAAATGTCAAAGGTAAAGGAATAATCAAAAAGTCCCTGCGCGCCATAAATTGAAGCATAGGCCTCGCCTGAAGGAAGGGTGCCGTTTATTGTTTTTTGAACGCTTACCGGTTTAATCTGAAAGGTTTTTAAGGTAGCATTTGAAGGAAGCAGAAACTGCCAGTGCCAGGCAAACTCTCCGTTGAGCACAGGCTTTTCATTTACGCCGCTGGTTTTAGAAACGACAATTCCAATTGTGTCTGGCTTAACACGAAACTGAGTCCAGCCTATATAAAAAACAGCACCTGTGAATACTGCGAGAATTAAAACACATGCTAGAAATTTCTTCATATTCCGTTTAGTATATCAATATCACATGAAAAATAAAATAGGTTTCAAATATTCGAAAAAGCTCTTCTCAAATACACTTACCTACAACGTTTCCATTACTTTGAACCTTGTTATAACCGTATTCTGCGTCATTCTTATTACTCTTTACATCATAGGGAATTACCAGAATTTTCAGGATGAAAATCAGCAGTGGCTTCTTACCCTGCTTTCTTATGCGGCTATTTTTAACAGCCTGTTTTCAATTGTACTTGCCGTAGAAACCTTTATCAAAATATTTACAGAAAAACAGAAAATTAAAAACATTATAAATCTGATTGCCCTGATTGCTTCTGCAGTATTCTGCATTTTCTGCACGGGCACATCGAATATCATAAGCTATGTGTCAGGGGGAATTAAATGAATAAGAAAATTAAACTCCCCCCGCTTTTAACTGAGTTTGGAAAGATTTTCTCTGCAGCAGGATTTAAAGCCTACCTTGTTGGCGGCGCGGTTCGCGACATGTTTATGAAGGTGCCGGCCCACGACTGGGATGTTGCAACAAATGCTACACCACAGGATGTAATCGGACTTTTTAAGTTTGTTGTGCCTACAGGAATTGAGCATGGTACGGTGACCGTTCATTTTAAGGGTGTTGAAATTGAAGTTACAACATTCCGTACTGAGGCCGGTTATTCAGACGGGCGCCATCCGGACAGCATAAATTATGCAGCAACAATCGAAGAGGATCTTGCACGCCGCGATTTTACAATGAACGCAATTGCGGCTTCACTTGAAGACGGTGCGGTTGTTGATCCTTACGGCGGACAGGAAGATATAAAAAACCGTCTCATAAGAACCGTTGGTGTTGCTCACGAGCGCTTTATGGAAGACGGGCTTCGCCCGGTCCGCGCACTTCGGTTTGCTTCTAAGCTTGGTTTTAGTATAGAAAAAGATACATATTCAGAAATTTTCAAACCAGAAATTCAGAAAAAAGCAGCTTCAATTTCTATTGAACGCTTTCGCGATGAATTTGAAAAAATTATGGCCTCACCTAAGCCTTCTGTTGGAATGAAGCTTCTCGAAGAAACAGGACTGCTTTCTATTTTTATTCCTGAGTTTGGAATATGCCGTGGCTGCGTACAGAGTGACTACAGAGCCTTTCATAAGTTTGATGTAATGGATCACCTTTTATATGCCTGCGACGGTACGCCAGCTGGTAAATTAAACGTACGCCTTGCTGCCCTTTTTCATGACATTGGAAAACCTGCGGCAAAAAAAATCACTACTGAAACCGTACTCGATGGAGATAAAAACGACGGCAGTAAAAAAGTAATTGAAACAATAACCTTTTACAACCACGAAGCAATAGGTGAAAAAATTACCCGCAAGCTCATGATACGCCTTAAGTTTTCAAATGAAATGACAGACAGCGTATGCCACCTTGTAAAGGAGCATATGTTTCATTACGAGAGCAGCTGGACAGATGCTGCGGTACGGCGCTTTATTATGAGGGTCGGCTCCGAATGTCTGGAAGACCTTTATGACATACGTCTGGCTGATATGTATGGAATGTACAACGAACCTGTAGATATACGCTATAGTGCAAGTGTTGCACTGCTGCTTGAGCTTAAGGAACGTGTAGAAAAAGAGCTTTCAAAAAAGACTGCACTCTCGCTTAAGTCACTTGCTGTAAACGGACGAGACCTTATGGAGCTGGGGATTCCAGCCGGTAAAGAGCTTGGTCGAATTTTGAATGAGCTTTTAGCCTGTGTGGTTGAAGATCCTGCTATGAATTGTCGGGAGACTCTGCTGAACACCGCAAAATCTCTTTTTCAAGGGAATTAGGAGTCCAAAGTTCGCGGGCGGTGAAGCTTAAGTAAAACTGGGCGTTTTCAGCGCGGACAAATTCAGGTACATATTCTGAATCAGCTACAGTATTTATAAACCACAGACGCAGAAAAGCAAAACGGTCGCCTAAGGTGTAATCATCTTTTTTGCATAATGGACAGGTAAGATCAAAGGAACGAAGCCTTGCATTTTTATATTCAGCTGAGACTTCATTAAGCTGGCAAAAGAGCTTATAGCATTCGAGTAAGACTTCTTCATCCTCTTCAACATCCTTAGTCGCCGGCTGAAGAAATGCTTCATACTGTTTTCTAAGCTGTTCTACATGTGCTTCGTCATGGCGGTTTATTTCATCCTGTAAAAGCTTATCCTTTGATTCTCGGGTTATGCCGGCAGCAGAAAGCTCTTCCTTCTGTTCCTCTGACATCTTTGAAAACTGCTTTGAAAAATTCAAAATTGTATTTGCAAAGGATTTTTTTTCTGCCATAAGTGACCTCTTTTATATTTCTTCAATAAGTCTATTATAGTTTAATTTTCGAAAATCTCCTATAATTATTTTTATGAATCTGGATGATTTGAATGAAGAACAGCGAAAGGCAGTTACAACCACAGAAGGCTATGTTCGTGTAATTGCAGGAGCCGGTTCCGGAAAAACACGTGCACTCACCTACCGTTTTGCCTATCTTGTAAACGAAATCGGAATTCTACCGTCTCACATCCTGTGCGTCACCTTCACAAATAAAGCCGCCGCCGAGATGCGACGCAGAATCCGTGAGCTCACAGGCGACAACGACACTGGCTATATTTCTACTTTCCACGGCTTTTGCGTAAGTGTACTTCAGGAGGATTCAAACGCAGTTTCTTACCCAAAAAGCTTTCTCGTTCTCGACAATTCAGACATCAACGCAATGCTCCAGATTATCTACGAAGAGCGCGGACTTACCCTGAGGCAGATGACCTTTTCAAATGCCCGCGACATGATTGAAATCCGCAAAATCTTTAAGGATCCCAACTACTACGAAGACCTCATTACAATGTCGCTTGAGCAGATTCATCAAAAATATCTTGCCGCCACAAAGCCAGACGACATAATTTTTTACGGCTATCTTTATCAGGAAAAAAAGTGCTTCGGTCTGGACTACAATGATTTATTAAAATTCGTTTTGTATATTTTTCAAACAAACGAAGCCATCCGCCAGAAGTGGCAGGAACGCCTTGAGTATATAATGATAGACGAGTTTCAGGACATCGACCTTATTCAGTACGAGGTAATGAAGGCTCTCTGCCCTTACCATAACAACCTCTTTGTTGTAGGCGACCCGGACCAGACCATTTATACCTGGCGTGGAGCTGATATCCGCTACCTGCTTGAGTTCGATAAAAATTTCCCTGCAGTCCGCACAATCATGATGAACCGCAACTACCGAAGCACCGCTTAGATTCTTGACTGCGCAAACAGTTTGATTGATAAAAATAAAGGTAGAATTAAAAAGAATTTGATGGCAGGGGAAGGCCTTCCCCTCGCTCGCACTTCGTTGCTCACTACCCCTTCTCCTAGGGGCGCAGCCCCTAAGACCCTGCTTCCTGTTTATTACCATGCAAGCTCAGCAGAAGACGAAGCCGAATACATTGTTAAAAAAATCAGGGAATTGACGTCGCAAAACTATAACTATTCCGACATCGCAATCCTCTACCGTGCGCACTACATCAGCCGCCCTATAGAAGAAGTTTTCCAGCGCGAAGAAATCCCGTACACACTCAATTCCGGAGTGCCGTTTTTCGACCGCGCAGAAATCAAAGACGCGCTGTCCTACCTTCGCATGATAGCCTACAAGGACGACCTTTCGTTTTTACGTACCGTAAATCAACCGAAAAGAAATGTGGGAGAACGCCGAATCAAAGCGCTTAAAGAGTTTGTTGAAGCTAACGGGGGAACGCTTTATGAGGCGCTCAAGCTTATGGTAGGCGATCCGCTTTTTGCGAACACAACTGCACAGAATTACATAGACCTCATAGAGCGATTTTCTTCGACTTATCCTGGCCGTCAGATTTCGGAGATTTTCAGTCACCTCATGAACCAAAGTGGCTATGAGCTTGCCTTACGAACAGAAGGAAGTCAGGAACGACTCGACAATCTTGCAGAACTCAAGCAGTCCATTTACGAATACGAAACCAGCTGTGGAGAAGAATGTACACTTGAAAATTATCTTGCTCATGCAGCGCTCTACACCAACGCAGATATAGCGAATACGAAAAACGCAATCTGCTTAATGACTATTCATACCGCAAAGGGACTTGAGTTCCCGGTAGTAATTATTGCGGGCTTAAACGAAAACACCTTCCCAAGCAAAAAGACCGACACCCTCGATGCAATGGAAGAAGAACGCCGACTTGCCTTTGTTGCAGTTACCCGTGCACAAAAGCTTTTATACCTCACAGAAGCAGAAGGCTTTTCTCAGGTTTCCGGAAGCCGTTACCCGTCCCGTTTTATTTTTGACATAGATCGCCCGCTTTTAAACTACGAAGTTGAGCTTCCAAAACAGCTGATTGCAAAAACAAAACTTTACGTTCAGGAAAGCCAGACGAAGCTCCAGAAAAAATCCGAACTTGCAGGCCTCGCCAAAGGCGACACCGTTGAGCACGGAATCCTTGGCCGCGGCATCGTCCTGGAAATTGACGAAACCGCCGGCACTTACACAATTCAATTTGAAAAAACAGCAACGCCAAGAAAGATGTCTTTCAAGGCGCCGCTAAAAAAGGCCGGTGATTAAGGCTCTCGAAATCACCGGTAAAGGCAATTATTTTGAGAGCTCCATGACCGGGGTTTACGCGTAATACTGAGCCTGAGCGTTCCAGAGCTCGCTATACAGCCCGGCATTCGACATCAATTTATCGTGGCTTCCCTGTTCTACAATTTTTCCTTCATCAAACACAATTATGTTATCGCAGAAGCGGCAGGAAGACATTCGGTGTGAAATATAAATTGAAGTTTTGTCTTTTACCATATTGTCAAAATTCTGATAGATTTCAAATTCTGCAACCGGGTCCAGAGCCGAAGTCGGTTCATCAAGAATTACAAAAGGAGCGTCCTTATAAAGGGCACGGGCAATTGCAAGCTTCTGTGCTTCACCGCCGGAAATCTCAACACCGTTTTCATCACTGTACTGATAGAGGTTTGTTTCAAGACCTTTTTCAAGACGGTTAAGGCGGTCTATGAATCCGGCTTTATCAATACATTCAAGGACACGTTCTCTGTCATATTCTGCCCCGGCAGCAACATTTTCTCCAAGCGGGAATGAGAAGAGATTAAAGTCCTGGAATACAATAGCAAAGAGCTTTGCATAATCCTTGTAATCGTAATAACGGATATCAACACCATTCAAAAGAATCTGGCCTTCTGTCGGCTCGTAGAGGCGGCAAAGCAGTTTTATAAAAGTGGTTTTACCTGCCCCGTTTTTTCCGACAACAGCATTCTTGGTTCCAAGAGTAATCTTCTGATTTATATGACGCAGTGCCCAGGTTTCAGAATTATCATACTTAAAGGAAACATCACGGAACTCAATTTCAAAAACATTGTCGTCGCGTTTTTCTGTT
>CAMJNC010000144.1 GCA_946407195.1 uncultured Treponema sp.
TATACTCCTGCCTAAAATCGAAGAACCGTTAAAAAAAAGGCTGCGACAGCGGGCTTTTTTAGGTTCATCGAAAGAACGGCTCGGTGCGAGACTATGCGAGCACCGGCGTGATATGGATTGCCACGTCGCTGCGCTCCTCGCAATGACGCGGCGTGTAACACATGGACGACAAAGAATACTATAGCCTGATGAACCGCTCATCAAACTGGGCGCTTTCTCAGGCTCTTAAAAAAAATAAACAACCCGTAAAAAAAGCGTTATCTGGTGAGTCTCAGAAAACTGAACTCCCTGATAACGCTCTAACATTTACATCTCTTGAGCTGCGCCAGGGCAGGGCAGACGCCGAGATGCTTATCGAAAAGCAATAACTTATTTCGTATTATATGCAATTGCACCGTCCCAGTTTTCCGGCGGACGAATAATAAATTCATCACAGCGTTCAACCATAAGAGCGGCAGCTTTATCTCCTTCACATTCATCCAATGCCTTCTGGAAATATTCTCTTGCAAGATTCCATACACCTTTTTGATAAAGTGCAAAGGCCTTATCGTAATATTCGCGATAGGTACTGGTAAAATCCTCAAGCTTATTATCAACAGCGTAAATAGGAACCGGATGCTCTTTGCCTTTTACCTTTACATTATCAAGATGGCGGTAAATAAATTCTGCTTCTTTTATATCATCCTTAACAGCCTGACTGACTAGAATCATTGTGCCGTAGGTTTTTGTAAGTCCTTCAAGACGGCTTGCAAGGTTAACGTTATCACCAATTACAGAGTAATCAGTTTTGTCTGCAGAACCAATTGAGCCTACAATTACATCACCATAATGAATTCCAATTCCAATATTAAACTTCATACCGGCAGGTAAAACCAGATCTTCCATCTGAATGTTATTAACGGCTAACCTCATTTCCTGTGCAGCTGCTACAGCGCGCCTACAGTTATCTTCATAGCTTACAGGTGCACCAAACAAAGCCATAATTGCATCACCCATAAACTTATCTACCGTACCACCGTACTTTTTAATGATTGTACACATAATCGTAAAGTAACGGTTTAAGAAGGACACAATTGTTTCTGGTTTATTATTTTCACTGATATTTGTAAATGAACGGATATCGCAGAACAGAATTGCAACGTCGCGTTTTTCTCCAACGCCAACCTTTGCTTCGGTTTCAGCTCCATCTACAAGTTCATCAATAATCTGTTCCGGTACAAAACGGCTGAAGGCTTTACGGATGTTTCTTTCAAACTTCATCTTACTCTGCATCTGGATTGTGCTTTCCATAATGCGGGTAACTTCATTTACTGCAAAGCTGAAAAGATCTACCTGTTTTGTAGTAAAGGCACCTTCGCGTACAATATGAACTGTACCATAAAGTTTACCATATTCATCTTTTAACTGGAAAGTTTGATAAGCAGAAAGGGGAAGCTCTTCGGTATGGAATTCATCTAATGAGAATTCGGTCTCAAGCTTTTTAGGATGTACGTTTATCATGTTCTGATTCGGGAAAATATTTTCGAAATCAGTCATACAGACACGAAGAAAATCCTGTGTTTCATCTTCGGTAAAGTTATTGCTGCAGATATAAAAGCTTTCAAGACCATCATCTGTTTTGACAAACAAAGATGCAGCGGGGAGTTCTCCAACTTCTGCAAGCAGACTTAAAAAGCCTTTTGAAATATCAGCCAGAGAATCAATTCTGTCAATCATTGAATAAATTTTTTCAAGGATTCCGGTTTTTACAATATCGTTCTTCTCTGGTCTTGCAAGAGCTCCTTCTTTTTTGTCGATGAGAGTTTCAAGATCTGAGATTATTGTATTCTGGTCAAAGGTAAAAAACAGATCGGCACCACAGTTAATTTTAAACTCATCGTAAAACAAAAAATCGCTGGTTGCAAAAATACCAACTGAAATTGTTTTAAAACGAGCAACGCTTTTAATAAATCGCACAAGCTCAATACACGAAGGATTCATATTGCGTGCATTAATTAAAACTGCATCGGGTAAAAGATTATACAAGGCTACAAGAAATTTTATTCCGTTTCGTTCAAAGGTTAATTCAAAATCAGATTGTCTTGTGAGCTCCATGAAAATTGACTGAATTGTAACAGAAGGTTCCAGGACTATAATACGTTTACTCATTTAAAAGCTCCTTGATTTTCTGGATAAGAATATCTCGCTTAAAATCTGCCTTTGAGATATAAATATCTGCCTTAGGGATAGGGGAGTTTGAAAGAGCAATTACCGGCACCTTTTTATAAGTTTCGAGGCGACGAACATTGTCCAGAAAAATCTCTCCATTCATTCTAGGCATTTTATCATCACAAATAATCAAATCAAATTGATTAACTTTTATTTTTTCCATTGCATCAATTCCATCAAAGGCTTCTTCAACATAAAAGCCGTAGCCCTTAAGAATTGTGTGTTCAATAAGGCGTGTTGTTTCTGAATCATCAACTACAAGTGCATGATTTATATGCTTACGTGTAGAAGCTTCAAATTTCTTTACATCGTAACCACGCATAGAACGGAACTTTTTAATAATCATTGGTAAGTAAAGAATTGGAATCATGTCGTACTTTTCATCAAAAGCAAGTCCTTTTAAAATCGGGAAATACTTAAAGCAGTGCGGCATTGGCATTTTGATTACAGAAACAAATTTCTGCATTTCATCTACAATAATTCCAACCTTTTGAGACTGGAAGTTTACAAGCAGAATTGTATCCATTACAGGAAGCTCTGTTATTGGAGTTCCCGGCAAAAGGGAAGAAAGAGAATAAACCGGAATTTCTTCACGGTTCTTTTCGTTACCCATTTCGTTTTCCTGAACATAAACTACAAACTTCTGATTCTGCTTTTCGATATAATTTGACGGACTTTC
This sequence comes from uncultured Treponema sp., assembly GCA_946407195.1. GTDB lineage: Bacteria > Spirochaetota > Spirochaetia > Treponematales > Treponemataceae > Treponema_D. Next base: position 2,888 of record CAMJNC010000144.1, read on the forward strand.
GGAAATAACGTCTATTACAAATTCCGAAGGAATCATATACTTGCGGTTATTTGCAAATACAAAAAAGCCATGGAAATCCTGATGCTTCGCAAGGAAGGAATCTTCATGAACAAATGAAAGAATCTGTTCGTGAGAAAGCAATAGATTTGCCTGAAGGTTCTGAGCATCTGCAGAAAGCTGCTTTGAGGTATCGCGAATCAGCTTTTTATTATCTTCGAAAATTGCTTCTTTGAGAGTTTCTATCTGATTTATAATTATGTAAGAACGGGCAATCATTTCCTGGTGCTGATTAACTAGCTCAGAAATCTTTGAAGAGTCCAGTGTAATTTTTTCAGGAATCTTTTCTTTTTCCTTTCTTTTTTCTTCTGCCTCGCGCTCTTCTTCTTCCATCTTCTGCTGCAGTAAAAGAGTTTTTTCTTTATTACCTTCAGACAGACTCATAGCATTAAAAAGCTCACCGGCAACTGCCTTGTCCAGATAGAGAAGGTAAGGCTTAACATTTACATCAAAGAGCTCATTCATGCGGCCCTGTTCAATCATGTCGCACATTTCAGAAAGCTTGTCTGCCGTTTCATTTATCAGAAGAAAAAGATTATCTGAAAAAACTGTTTTGCCATCGATAATTGCTTTATATAAATCCTCTGTAGCCTTGTATAAACGGTAAACAGGAGTAAAGCCTAGTATTAAAGAACTGTCTCTTGTAATACTTAAAACACGAAGAATTTCCTGAGTCATTTCCGGCTGGGTTCTAAGTGTATGAGCAAGCCATCTTGTTTCTGCAAGATAATTTTTAATTACATTTCCGTTTTCTGAAGTAACAGGAATATCAGCTACAATAGTTGCAAGCTCCTGATCGTTAGCCGTATTTTGATTTTTCGAGATTGACTTCCTGTTTATTGTTGATTTAGAAATCTTTGAAATTATACCCAACTCTCTCATCCTTTTTTATACAGATAAAAAACATTACCTTCTGAACATTTTTCGATTCCCTTTGGTATTATTGTAGAATCAATTGTTGCAATTTCATTCATGGAAAGGAAAATGTAACCGCCTGGAGCAAGAGAATCAGTTACAATTTTCTGTAATATCTGCTTTCTCATTTCTCCTGTGAAATAAACAAATACATTTCTTATAAAAACGATATGAACATTTCGAGGGAAAATAGCATCAGTTTTGGTAAGATTAATCTGTCGTCTGTCAATTTTAGAAGTAACCTCAGGAGGGAAGGTAACTTCTTTTTCAGCATTCATATACGGAGAAAGAAGATAGTGGAACTTTGCGCCATCAACTGCCTTTACTGAATTAGGCTTATATTTTCCTTCCGCACCCTTATCAAGTACAGTCGTATTAATATCAGTTGCCATGCATTCAGTTTTAATTCCAAGAGAAGCGGCAAGAAGATATAAAGAATAAATTTCTTCACCGCTTGAGGCAGCTGCACTCCATATTCTAAGAGGATTTAATGCAAGCTTTGTATGAAGCTCCGGCATTACCTTTGTCTTTAAAAACTGAAATTGAGATTCTTCACGGAAAAAATAAGTTTCGTTTACGGTAGCATGATTTAAAAGAATATCCATTTCCTGTCTGTTGAGGCAGACATAATTATAATAATCAAGTCCGTTAAGTTTAATTTCTTTTTTGCGCTTGTCTATAAAATTTCTGATTCCGCTTTGATGACTTTCACGAGGAATAATTCCCGTCTGCTTGGAAATAAGCGAAATAATATCTGTAAACTCTTTATCATCCATAATAAACTCGCCCTTGTGTTAACGTGTCATTTTTACAACCGCCCTTGCAATGCAGTCTCTTGGTAAAACTCTGGAAGCTGCCTTCATTTCAATTGCAGCCTGAGGCATTCCAAAAACCGTACAGGTTGATTCGTCTTCACAAATTGTGAAGCCACCGTTGTTTATAATTTCCTTACAGCCTTCGGCACCATCCTGTCCCATACCGGTAAGCAGAATAGCAAGACAGGAGTTTTTATATAGCTTTGCGGCAGAGCGGAAAAGCTTATTTACTGCAGGACGCAAAAAGCGTTCTGGTGGTTCATCAGAAAGCTTTAGCACCGGTAATTCATTTTTTATATAATCTATTATCAAATGCTTATCTGCTGGGGCCATATACACATGACCTTTTTTTGCAATCTCTCCATCTCTGGCAAGACTCATTGGAATATTAGGACAAACCTGATTAAACCATCTCACCATTTTTTCATCTGCACCAATATCAATGTGCTGAGTATAAAGTACTGGAAGAGGGAAGCTGTTACCAAGTCCTGAAAGAACTTCCTCTACGGCAGTTGGTCCACCAGTTGATGCACCAATACAAAGCACCTTAAAGGAACGTACATCGTTTAAAAGGCTGTCAGTATTTTCATCACTGTTTCTTTCTGAACGTGAGGTGTTGATTAATCCTTCGCTCTTTGCTTTTTCTACAGCAGCTCTTACCTGATTTGTAAAATTCTTAAGAACAGATTCATCAAAGCTTTGCAGTGAAGGCTTTTTTTCAAAGGCAGCACCTAATGCAAGAACATCAGTTTTGATAGAAAGATCTTCGTAATAAATTAAAACAGGAATTCCCATTTCCTGGATGAGTATTTTTGCAGCTTCAAGTCCGTTCATTTCCGGCATGTTATAATCGCTTACAACAATATCAACTTTATGGTCACGGCAGAAATCTACAGCCTTACGACCATTTGAAACAGAAGCGGCAATTTCAAAATTATTTCGAACAAAAGCTCTTTCAAAAAGTCCTCGTGTAATTGCAGAGTCATCCACAATAAGAACCTTAAGTAAATCGCTCATAATTCTTCCTCCCTCAAATCCTGACAAAGTGTCGTTTCAATGGCATCAATATCAAAAAATGGAATTATGCGTGATTTGTATTTGATACCTTCAGAAGTAATATCTTCTTCCTCAGGCTCAAAAAATAATTCAATTCCAGTAATATGCAATGCAAACTGATCATCATCCCGGCGGAAAACAAGAACAGTCGGCTCAGGTATTTCACAGTTTTCCTCCTTTTCCATTTTCAGAAGATTTACAACAGTGTAGGGAACTCCTCGACAATTCACCATACCTTCAATATATTCTGGTACAAAAGGCAGCGGATGAATTTTTGCCGAATGCATGATTTCCTGAACATTTGTGTTCTTGATTGCATAGAGACGCTTATGAATTGAGAAAATCAGATAACTGTCGTTATTCATCTCGGTTTGCATTGTTTAAGTCCTCAGATATTTTGCGTACATTTTCAGATGCAAGGGAGATGTTATCTGTTGCAACAGTGAAGTTTTCTACACCTGCAGAAATCTCTTTAAGTGCAATAAGAATCTGCTCACTTGCACTTGCCTGCTGGCGGATAATTTCTGCAATGCCATCTGCACTGTTTGCCGTAATTTCGGCAGAACTTCGGATATTTGCAAACTTTGCTTCAAGTCCACGCGCATTTTCATAACCCGCATTAATTTTTTCAGTTCCGCTTTCTGAAGCAAGAATCAGGGAGTCTGAAGAATGCTGTATTTCGTTGATTTTTTCTTTGATTTCTCTAGTTCCATCAATAATTCCGTCCGAAAGACGACGGATTTCATTGGCAACAATACGGAAGGATTTTCCCGCCTCACCCGCAGTGCTGGCTTCAAGCTCGGCGTTGAAAGCAATAATTTTGGCCTGATCTGCAACGTTGTTGAT
>CAMJNC010000145.1 GCA_946407195.1 uncultured Treponema sp.
TTTTCCATTGTGCAGCCTACAAGCATGTTCCAATGATGGAAGAAAATCAGGTTGCGGCCGTAGAAAATAATGTATTTGGAACAAAGAATCTTCTGGATGCGGCACTTACTCACAAGGTAGACCGCTTTGTGCTTATTTCAACGGATAAGGCTGTTGCTCCTGTAAGTGTTTACGGTGTTTCAAAAATGATTTGCGAAAAGCTTGTTTTGAATGCATCAAAGCAGGCCGCTGACAACCAGTCATTTATGTTCGTACGCTTTGGTAATGTTCTTGGAAGCCGAGGTTCAATTCTTCCGCTTTTCCAGAATCAGATAAAAACCGGCGGTCCTATTACCGTAACTGATGAAAAGATGGAACGCTTTTTTATGACAATTCCGGAAGCCTGTTCTCTTGTTTTGCAGACCGGCGGCGTTGGCGAAAACGGAAAGTCATATCTTCTTGATATGGGCGAGCCTGTAAAAATCATAGACCTTGCAAAGCAGATAATTAAATTTTCTGGACTCGAGCCTTATAAAGATATCGACATTAAAATTATGGGCTGCAGAAAAGGTGAACGCTTAATTGAACCTTTGTGGCTTAAGGAAGAAAATCCGCAGCCAACAAAATATAAAAAGCTTTTGCAGCTGGACAACAAAGAATACACCAGCGAACGTCTGGAGGTTTTGCTTAAGGCTCTCTACCCTATTTGTTTTTATACAGAGGGGCACGAGGCGGAGTTCCGCGACAAAGCAAAGCTCGTTCAGTTATTGTGCGACGACTGCGAAAGCCTTCGTAATTTCTACGAAGAAATAAAGACAAACAATCAGCTGAGAACTGATATATTATAACGAGGCAGGAAATGGCAGAAATAAAAGTTCCGTTTCATAGAGCGGCTATAACAAAAGCAGAAGAAGATGCTGTACTTGATGTACTTCGAAGCGGCTGGCTTACAACCGGAAAGTATGCACTCGAGTTTGAAAAAAAGTTCAGTGCAGCTGTAAGTGCCGGAGATGAAGCTGCAGGGCGCGCACCTGTAATTTCTCTTGCCGTAAACTCAAATACAAGCGGAATGATTCTTGCGATGGAAGCCTGTGGAGTTCGTGAAGGCACTGCCGTTATTACCACACCTTACACCTTTGTTTCTACTGCCACCTGTGCACGCCATTTAAATGCTGATGTATATTTTGCAGATGTTGAGAAAGACACCTATAGTATTGATCCAGATAAAATAGAAGAAATCTTAAAAAAAGATGCCGAAAACGGACATAAGGTTCGCGCAATTGTTCCGGTTCATATTGCAGGAAACGTATGCAACATGAAGCGCATTATGGAACTCGCCGCAAAATATTCTACCCCGGAAAATCGAATCCGCGTAATAGAAGATGCAGCTCACTCTTTTCCTTCTCCGACTTCCCTCGGCTACGCCGGCACAATAGGAGACGCCGGTGTCTTTTCTTTTTATGTTACAAAAACAATTACTACAGCAGAAGGCGGAATGGTCTGCACACGTGACCCGGAGCTTGCCCGACGCATGACTGTTATGCGCATGCACGGTATGGACCGTACAACCTGGGACCGTTACACAAGCCCACGCGCAAGCTGGGAATATGACATTATTGCACCAGGCTATAAATTTAATTTACCAGATGTACTTGCTGCAATCGGCTGCTGCCAGGTGGATCGTGCTCAGTTGTTTTATGAACAGAGAAAACGTATTGTAGAAAAATACAACAAAGCCTTTGCCGGACTCGACTTTATAAAGCTTCCGCCAGACGGCGAAGGAAACAGCTGGCACTTATACTTAATGCGCATTGTTCCGGAAAAGCTTAAAATCAGCCGTGAAGAATTTGCAAAAAAAATGCAGGCAGCTGGTCTTGGAATTTCAGTTCACTTTATTCCGATTTTCCACTTTACCTACTGGAAGGAGCTTTACCCGGATTTTACTGCAGAAAATTTCCCGAACGCAGAAAGACAGTATAATACAACAATTTCTATTCCGCTTTTCCCGGATATGACAGACGAACAGGCCCAGCTTGTTATTGATACAGTAACAGAAATTGGAAACCAGAACAGGAGAGACGCATAGCGCATGGCTGCAAAAAAATCAGAAACAAAAAAACTGTTACGTTCTCTTGAGGCTTCGGGCTTTTACAGCGACGCAGAAAAAGACGGTTGTCTCTACGCAACACTTGTACGAAGCCCTGCCCCTGCAGGAAAAATCAAAAGCATAACAGCCCCTGATCTTCCAGAAGACTATAATCTTTACACAAGTAAAGATCTTCCGGGTGCTAAATCAATTACAGCAAATAAAGGCATTACAAAGATTTTTGGCTACGGAAATGTTTCATACACAGGTGAGCCTGTAGGCATTATTTTTGGCCCTGACGAAGCAATGGTGCATTCTTTGTTAGACACAGTTAACATCACCTTCGACGTAGAAAACCTTGAATCAGCCCTTCATAATGTAATCAATAATCAGGAAGAAGCTTCTAACATGAAGGAGTTTATTGAGCAGATTAATGAAATGCCTTCCCTCGATACGGTTATTGATAAATCTCATGTAGAAGAAAATACCAGCGTTGTAGTTGCATCGCGCGAAATAAAATATGGTCTTTATAAAAGGGCGTCCCTCGCACAGGCAGATACAAAGCTTTTTGAAAAAGCTGATTTCACTTCCACCGATACCTGGAAGGAAAGACTTCTTACTCCTAAATGGCAGGAAACAGAGGGCGCCTTTGCCTACACCGAAGGCGAAAAGATTCACGTATTTGCGCCTACCCGCTGGACAGGCTTTACCCAAAAATCAGTTGCAGCTGCATTAAACATTGATGAAGCTGCCGTTTATATTCACAAAACAAAATCAGCAGGAATCTACCCTTCGGGACTTGCCCGTACAACACAGCTTGCAGTTCAGGTTGCGGCTGCTGCATGGCTTTCTAAAAAACCGGTAAAGCTTATTCTTTCACAGTATGAGCAGGAAAACTTTATGGTGCCTGGTGTAATTACAGACATCACTTACCGTTCAGCTTTAAACAAAGAAGGCCGCCTTATTGCTCTTAAAATTAATATTGATATAGACATTGGCTGCTCAAATCCTTTTGCACAGGAAATTACAGACCGCATTGCAATTGCCGCCGCAAGCTATTACAAACCGGAAAACCTTTATATTCATGCGCAGGCACATACTTCAAAGAATCCGCCTACTTCAATTTCCATGCAGATAATTGAGTCTCAGGCCTTCTTTGCAATTGAAAACGAAATCCAGAAGCTCAGTAACCTTTCTAAAATATTCCCTGATGAACTCAGACTTTTGAACACCGAATCTCTAAAGGCATTTCCGTTCAACATTGCAACCGGAGACATTCAGGGTGTTATTCAGCGTGCCCTTAAAAACAGCGACTTCAACAGAAAATATGCATCTTTCCATATGGAAGCAATTGACCGTGCAGAAAAAGACAGTAAGCCGTTCTTTGCACTTCCGCTTCGTGGTATTGGTGTTGCAACTGCTTACATTCCTTCAGGCTATTACGGTCAGACCAGTTTTAGTAATGATGCAAAGCTTGAGGTAACACTGAATACAGATGAAAAGCTTGAAATACATGCAATAAAGCCTTCTGAGGTTATTCAGGATATCTGGAAAACAACTGCTGCAGAAATTGTTCAAATTCCAAAGCAGAACATTCAGATTAATTCTGATTTTCCATATGACCAGATTCCCGAAGAACCTGAAGATTCTTACTGCTCAATCAGTATTATGAATGAGCTCGTAAAAAAATGTTGTAACGACATTCAGAAAAAACGCTTTCATCAGCCGCTTCCTCTTACAGCAAAACGAAGCGCTGTAATGACCTCGAAAACAAAATGGGACAGAGAAAAATTTTCGGGAACTCCATACTACACTACTTCGTTTATAACCACGGTGGTTGAGGTAGAGCTCGACACCTATACCTATAACGAAAAAATAAAAGGCATCTGGGTAACTGTAGACTGCGGAGAACTCTTTGATGAAGCAGCAGCAATGCGCACCATTAAGCTTGAAATCCAGCAGGAGCTGACAATGCTCGTAAAAGGAAAAACCGTTCCATGCGACGCAATCAATATCAGCTTTATTCAATCGAATAACCGTTCGGGCCAGGTTGGTGGTCTTATTCATAATTCTCTGCCGGCTGCTTTCTCTTCTGCACTTTCACTTGCCCTTACAACTCAGCTTACAGAAATTCCTTGTACAGAAGATTTGCTTTTCAAGCTGATTCGTGACCGAACCAACGAGAAGATTAAAGGAGCGACAGAATGAAAATACCAGTTACTCTCAACGGAACAAAAACAATTCTCGATGCTCATGCTGATGAATCTTTAATGAAGGTTTTACACAAAAGCGGCTGTCCTTCCGTAAAAAGCGGCTGCTCAAGCGGCTTTTGCGGAGCCTGTACAATTCTGCTCGACGACAAGCCTGCCGCTGCCTGTAAGATTCCGGCCGGTATTATCAGAAACAGTGATATTGTAACTCTGGACTATTTTGTAAAAACTGAAGAATATTCAACAATAATGGCCGGCTTTCAAAAGGCAGGAATTAAACTCTGCGGTTATTGTACAGCCGGAAAAGTTTTTTCTGCCTACCAGATTTTAAAAGCTTCGAAAATGCCAACCCGCCAGGAAATTACAGATTATGTAAAAGCACTTTCTCCCTGCTGTACAGACTTAGATACTCTGGTAAACGGAATTATTTATGCAATTCAGATTTCAAACAAACGGCAGGCCCGTGGCTGATAACGCGCTTAAAAAAAAGAGGAACTAAATGGGAAAGACTATACTTTATGCAAAAAATGCTGCCGAGCTCATAAAGATTTTAAGCAATAATCCTGGAACAAGGGTTGTTGGCGGCTGTACCAGAATTGAAACTCTGCCGGAAAAATTTATTTCTACCCATGGCATTAAAGACTTGTCGCATATTTCCCGTCACGAGCGTTATATTGATGTTGGACCTGGTGCTACTCTTTCTGAAATTCTTGCAATCGGCCAAACCCACCTTCCTCCAATTCTCTACGAAGCACTTAACTGTATTGCAAATCCGCTGATAAGAAATACTGCAACAATTGGCGGAAACATCTGTTCTGAAAACCATAAGCTTACATTGTTCGCACCTCTTATGGCTCTCGATGCCAAGCTTGAATTTAAAAATCAGACAGAAACACGAACTGAAAATATAAGATACTTTAAGGCTGTTCCGGAAGGTTTTATTCTTTCTAATATACGTATTCCGCTTGTAGATGCAGAGCTTTCAATTTTCCGACGAATTGGTCCGGAGCATTCCATTACACAGCAGTCTGCTTCTTTTGCCTTTCTCGCTGACACAGAAAAAAACACGCTGCTAAATGTGCATCTTGCCTTTGCAGGACCATTCACCTTCCACAGCAAGGAATTTGAAAACTTTATGAGCGGCCGCCGCCTTCCTCTTTCTCAAAAGGATATTACTCAGCTCGAAGAATTTGTTGCCGAGCAGTTCCAGAAGGCAGCCACCGACCAGATGATTACAGACGTAATGCGCCAGCAGTTCTTTAATCTGGCGCGTTACAGTTTTGAGCAGCTTACCTAATAAGCATGCAATCCCCATACGAGAAGAATCGATATCTGTTTTCAACGGCAGTTTTGTAGGCTTTCAAAATGTGCTCGCGGCCTGCAAATGCAGAAACGAGCATAATTAGCGTGCTTTCTGGAGTGTGGAAGTTTGTAAACATTTTATCTACAACCTTAAACTTAAAGCCCGGGTACATAAAAATGCTGGTTGAGTTTGTACCGGCCCGAACCCATTCATTATTTGCACCGACCACTCCACCTTCCATTTCAATTTTCTGAGCGACACTTTCGAGAGTGCGTACGCTGGTAGTTCCTACCGCAAGAATCGGTCTTCCCTCACGCTTAGCCTTGTTGATGGCATCAGCAGTTTCTTTTGGAACAGTGTACCATTCTTCGTGCATTTTATGATTTTCAATATTTTCTTCGCGTACAGGAAGGAAGGTTCCAAGACCTACGTGCAAAGTTACGAATCGACGTTCAATTCCTTTTGCATCCAGGCGTGCAAGCATATCTTGTGTAAAGTGAAGACCTGCTGTAGGACACGCAGCAGAACCAGTATCGGTTGCATAAACATTCTGATAGCGCTCTGAATCTTCTTCTGTGTCACCACGCTTGATATATGGAGGAAGCGGAATATGACCGTTTCTTTCAAACCAGTCCTCATCAATTGCGAAATCAAATTTAAGGGCACGAAATTCTGTTCCGGCATTTCCTTCGTGGTCTACAATTTCTGCTACAGTTCCATCAGGGAATTTATAATGCATGCCGGGCTTCTGCTTTTTTGCAGACTTTACCATGGTATTCCAGATACAGCATTCTTTATCGATTGTATTGAGGAACATGAATTCTGTTTCACGACCGGTAGTTTCTTTGATGCCGTAAACACGGGCACGACGAACACGGCTGTTATTGAAAATCATGAGTGTGCCCGGCTCAATTAAATCTGGAAGGTCGTCCATCATGTGAT
>CAMJNC010000146.1 GCA_946407195.1 uncultured Treponema sp.
CCTTTGCGCAAATCTGATAAAGTGTGTTTGAAAAAATAATGATTAAAAGCGGCCAGATGTAATTCATGGGCTTCTCCTTATAGAAAAATTGCCCATCTTCAAAGACCTTACGATGTGGCTGAATGTTATAGGGACGCAAAAATCCCGGCACATTCCTACCCGGTGGCAGATAAGTAGAGTATATACGAAAAATGGATTTTTGTCAGTTGGTGTACACTTGCTTAAGCTTTTGCATAACCGAACTCATCGCTCACTTGTGCATATTCTCATTTTGCCATTCATTGTAAGCACGCCCCAGGTTTTCTTTATTGCGGGCGAAGCAGGCGGAATGAAGTATGCATCTTCTATTACAGCGCTTTCTGTTTTTCCGAGATTTGTGATGCTGTAGCCTTTCGGGCAGTCCAGGTGGAAGAATTTCTTGCCTATGAACTCGGCTGCTTTACTTTCAAACTTGTCTCTGCTTGCCATCATTGCCGCATCCAGCAGACCTGGCTCAAGAGCTGCATAGCATTGCAATACAAGATAAAGAGATGACGGCTTGGCAGCTGTTATTCGAACTTTATCATGCACCTGCTTTGCCACTGCAAAAATATCATCATCAAAATTATTAATCTCAACAGAAAAAGCTGTGGAATAATTTCCCATTGCCCCGGGATTATAACATTTTAAGGATTTTCTGAGATCCGCTGCTATAACAATTCTTCTGGTTTTATCTTCGGTAAACAGTTTTGCCAGAAGATAATCGTTTACCGTTATGCCTTCCGCTTTGCATTTTTCTGTGATACTGTTAGTTTCATAAATTTGAAAAACAGACAGGTTATGTTTTACCTTATCATTTTTGAGAAAATCATCTGCAAAGTGGTGGTAATCTTCGAAGGTCAGTCTTTTATTTTCTTTCTTCCACTGTTTGTTTGCTCTGTTTACGAGCAATCTACTGATAAATGAAAGACGTGAGTTTTCAGGGAATTCAGCAGCGGATGATATAAGCTTTTCTTCCGCAAATACAGGCTGTTTTTCAAGTGCATAATAATCCGCGAATTCTTTTGAAAGTTCCAGGGCTGCACGTCCATCTGCAAGAAGATGATGGAAAACCATAAGTGCGATAGTTTTTCTGCCCGATGGCCAGACAGAAATCTTTAGCATTCCTTCTTTGAAAAGATCAAAATCCCTTGAAGTGATTCTTTCAAATTCAGCAATAATCTCAGGTGAATCTACATTCAAATCATTACCGGAACAGAGCGAAAACTCTACCTGCGAGTTTTCCTTTACATCATAAAAGAATCTGTTTCCCTGTTCTTCATGTGAAATAAGTGCCCTGAGAAAAGGATGAGCCGCAGAAAGCCTTTTCACGGTATCGGCTATCTTGTTTTCATTAAGTTCTTTGTTTATGCAAATTACTATTCCAAAGCACATGTTCGGACACATTAAATGTGCTCTTTCTGTGAAAATATATTCCATAAATCAGTTCTTTTGTTAAATTTTCAGCACATGGGGGTGTTCGCCGTGATGATCGCACTTAGCATCAAAGTTAGGCTTGAGTTCTCCCTTTGCAAAAAGTTCTGCAGCTTCATCGGCACTGCCAGTGATACCTGGAAGCTCTTTTAATCCGGCAGCTGCAATAGCATCAACAGCACCCTGACCGCGGTTTCCGAGAATCAGAGTTTCTACTCCAAGACTCTTAAGGTATGGAGGAAGCGCGTGATGTCCGTTTCCGCCGTTGTCGATTACTTCAGAAGAAACAATCTTTCCATCTTCAATCTGATAAATCTTAAAATACTGAGTTTTTCCAAAATGCTGAAATACGTTTCCAGTTTCTTTTTCGTAAGTTACTGCGATTTTCATACCCGTTATTCTACAACAGCCACACCTTCAATTTCAACAAGTGTGCCCTGGACTTTTATTTTGCGCCCAAAAAAGTATTGTATATTTATCGTTTTCATTATATTCTATTATATCTATTTTTTGAGGTGTGTTATGGCAGAAGAGAAATTTGATTTTACTATAGACAACTTGGGACCTTGTACAATCCCGTCTCCTATTAAACTTTCAACTGTTCATGGTGATTATACTGCAAATTATGTTAGCGACGATTCATATGTTCTTGCTAACGTAAATGTTTTTGACAAAACAAAGCCTGTTGTGCTTGATTCTTCAAATCTTATGGAAAAGGCTGGTCCTCGCGAGAAGGTTTATTTTGATCCAACTCACGCTAAGGCTGGTATTTGTACTTGTGGTGGTTTGTGCCCAGGTTTGAATGATGTAATTCGTGCTATTGTGCGCTGTCTTAATACCCGCTATGGTGTAAAAACTGTAAAAGGATATCAGTTTGGTTTCCGTGGCTTCTTTGCTGAAAGCGGATACGAGCCACTTGAACTTGACCGCTATCTTATCGATGAAATCCACAAAATCGGCGGTACATACCTCGGAACAAGCCGTGGTGGTGGCCAGCGCGTTGAAGAAATCGTAGACTGCCTTGAGCGCGACGGAATCAACATGTTGTTCATTCTTGGTGGTGACGGAACACAGCGTGGCTCTTATGACATTGCCTGCGAAGTTGAAAAGCGCGGCCTTAAGTGCGCTGTTGTCGGAGTTCCAAAAACTGTTGATAACGACCTTATGTTTATTGACCGCTCATTCGGCTTTGAGACTGCTGTTCAGCGCGCAAAAGAGACCGTAGCAGCCGTTCACATGGAAGCTGCTTCACAGATTAACGGTATTGGTCTTGTAAAGCTTATGGGCCGCGAGGCTGGCTTTATCGCTGCAGCCGCTGCTCTTTCAAGCCACGAAACAAACTTCTGTCTTATTCCTGAAGTTCCTTTCGAAATGGAAGGTGAGAACGGCTTCCTTGCATGCCTCGAGCGCCGTCTTGCAAAGCGTGGTCACGCTGTAATCGTAGTTTCTGAGGGTGCCGGACAGGACCTCCTCCAGGCTACTGGTGCAACAGATGCTTCTGGAAACAAAAAGCTTTCTGACATTGGTGTATTCTTGAAGAGCGAAATTGAAAAGTACTTCAAGGCTAAGAAAATCGAAATCAACCTTAAATATATCGACCCTTCATATCAGGTTCGTGCTTCTGTTACTACTGCAAGCGACTCTATTTACTGTGAGCGTCTTGGTAACAATGCAGTACACGCTGCTATGGCCGGAAAGACAAAGTGTGTAATTGGTCTTGTTCACGACAAGTTCGTTCACCTTCCAATCAAGGCTGTAACTGCTCATCGTAACGCTGTTGATCCAGAAGGATCTCTCTGGCGCGATACTCTTGATGCTACTGGTCAGCCAATTCTTATGGTAAACGATATGGCTAAGGCTCAGGAGAAGATGGCTGCCGCAGTTGCCGGAGCTAAATCAAAACCAAGCGAACAAAAGAAATCAAAATAAGCCTAAAATAGCAGAACCGTTAAAAAGTGGGCTGCGACAGCGGGCCACTTTAGGTTTTACCAGAAAATGGCTCAGAGGCGAGACTATGCGAGCCGACTTTACGAAGACCTCGAGTAACTCGGGGTCTTTTTTTTTGCTTCGACATAATAAGAATTTCCCTTTATGGACGGCCGGACCTTTCGGGTATATGCTTTTAGGTATGAAAAGTATATTGGAAGAGTTTGGCTATTCGAAATTTGATGTAGAAAGCCGGGTAATTGAATGCTGGAATAACATTTTTGACCAGAAAAATCCGAATCATTTTTATTTTGACGCAGAAGATAATACCGGATTTATGGAAGATACCGGTAATGATGACGCACGAACAGAAGGTATGTCGTATGGCATGATGATGGCTGTACAGATGAACCGTAAGGATATTTTTGACCGTATCTGGAAATGGTCTAAAAAGAATATGTTTATGGAAAGCGGTCCGAATGCGGGATATTTCTGCTGGTCTAATAAACCTGATGGAACTAAAAACGCAGATGGTCCGGCTCCTGATGGTGAAGAATACTTTGCAATGGCATTGTTCTTTGCTGCCCGACGCTGGGGTAACGGCGAGGGTATTTTTAATTATACAGAACAGGGACGTGAGATTCTCCGCGTTGCAATTCACAGCGATAACAAAATGTGGTTTGAAGAAAATCACCATATACGTTTTGTACCGAATTGTCCTTTTACAGATCCATCTTATCATCTGCCGCATTTCTATGAGCTTTTTGCTGAATATGCTGATCCTGCTGATAAGGAATACTGGAAGGCAGCCGCTAAGGCTAGCCGTAAGTATCTTGTAAAGGCGTGTCATCCGGAAACAGGACTTGCTTCTGAATACGCAAATGATGATGGAACTCCGCTTCCTCCAAAATATCACGGAACCTTCTTCAGCGATTCTTATCGTGTTGCTGCAAATATTGGTCTTGATGCACTGTGGTTTGGTGGCAATGTGGGCTTATCGAAGATTGCAGCAAATATCATAAACTTCTTTGACGGTAAGGAAGCTGATGACCTTAAGGATTATCTGATTGACGGTACTGAATTAAAGAAGAACGCAAGACACCCGATTGGACTCATAGCAACTGTTGCCGAAGCTGCGGCGGCGGTTAAGCTTGATGACAGGGAAATACGCGCAGCAGCAGAACGCGCCGTTCGCAGATTCTGGGAAACACCGATGAGAACAGGCCGCCGCCGCTACTACGACAACTGTTTATATTTCTTTGCAATGTTAGCGTTAAGCGGCAATTATGTGATATACTAGTGTGCAACTTTGTGATATACTGATGCAAGTGTTATAGCCCGGGATGTTGCTGAACGGAATCGAAGCATGTCCGGGCCATATTTTTATAGAGGTATCTATGTTCAAAATTGATGGAAAGAATACGTTTGTTTGTGATGAGAGTGAATTTTCCGGTGTAAAAAAGATTGCCGATAAGGTATGTCTTGATGTTGAAAGGGTGACGGGTGTAAAGCCGAATACGGTGACTGTCGAAAACACTTCAGATTCCAGCAATTCTGTTTATTTTGCAACCCTCGGAAAATCACCGCTTGCAAAAAAGCTTGCCGCTGACAATGGTTTAACAGCAGAGCTTTCAAAAATCACCGATAAACGCGAATGTTATATCTTTACTGTTCGTGCTGACCGTCTTGTAATTATTGGCAGCGACAAACGCGGTACAATCTACGGCCTTTTCCATCTTTCGGAACTCATGGGAGTCTCTCCGCTCGTTGACTGGGCCGGCGTGTTGCCTGCTCACCGTGACACTGTAGAGCTCGAAGAAGGTGTAACAGTAACAAAGGAACCTTCAGTTCGCTTCCGCGGATTTTTTATAAACGATGAGTGGCCTGCTTACGGTAACTTTGCTAATCATAATTTTGGCGGCTTTAATGCAAAAATGTACGAGCATGTTTTTGAGCTGCTTCTCCGTCTTAAAGGAAACTACCTCTGGCCTGCAATGTGGGCTTCTCAGTTCAGTCTGGACGGTCCAGGTCTTGCAAATGCCGAGCTTGCTGACGAGCTTGGTGTTGTTATGGGAGCCAGCCATCACGAGCCATGCTGCCGTAACGGCGAGGAATACCGCTATGTTAGAGGACCTGGTTCAATTTACGGTGATGCCTGGAACTTCTGGAAAAACCGCGAGGGTATTACAAAGTTCTGGGAGGACGGCTTAAAGCGTAACGGTAAGTTTGAAAACGTAATTACTGTTGGTATGCGCGGCGAGGCTGATACTGCCATCATGCAGAATGCTACACTGGCTGATAATATCAACCTGCTTCGTGACGTCTTAAAAACTCAGAACCGTCTTATCCGCGAAAATGTAAATGAAGATATTCAGCAGGTACCTAGAATGCTTGCTCTTTATAAAGAGGTTGAACCATATTTCTACGGCGACAAGCATACAAAAGGTCTTATGGGCGACCCTGAACTCGAAGGTGTTACCCTCATGCTTTGTGACGATAACCACGGAAACCTTCGTACTGTACCAACCGAAGCTATGCGAAATCATAAGGGCGGCTACGGTATGTATTATCATTTTGACTACCACGGATGGCCATACAGCTACGAGTGGCTCAATACAAGCTATCTTCCAAAGGCACGCGAGCAGATGTCTGCAGCCTATGAGTTTGGAATCCGCGATTTGTGGATTGTAAACGTTGGAGATATCCTTACAAACGAATTCCCTCTTTCTTATTTCCTTAATCTTGGTTACGACTACGAAAAATATAACAGCGATACAAAGGCTTATACCGACGCCTGGTTTGCAACTCAGTTCCCTTATTTTACTGCAGAACAGCAGAAAGAGGTTTCTGATATTGTTTATGAATCAAATAAAATTACCAGCATGTGCCGTACAGAAGCCTTAAAGCCTGAGACCTTCCATCCGGTAAACTTTGGCGAAGCTGATTTTATCATCAGCCGTGCGAAGGCTCTTATTGAACGCACTGAGGAGCTGCGTAAATCAGTTCCAGCAGAACAGGATGCCGGCTTCTTCAGTCAGGTATACCTTCCTGTTGTGGGAACTATGAACGTTGAGCTTATGCAGCTTTACAGTGGAAAGAACCGCTGGTTTG
>CAMJNC010000147.1 GCA_946407195.1 uncultured Treponema sp.
TGTTGTCTGTCCCCAGAAGAACTCACCGCTGTCAGGCTTTTTTACTCCGTTGATAATATCAAAAAGAGCAGTTACAGAATTGTGCTCAATTCCGACAAAAGCAATTTTATCTGTACGGTTTACAACAAGAGAGAAATTATTAAGCAGCTGATTTCCATCAGCATCCTTATAGTTCAAGCCTTTAATCTCAAGAACATTGTTACCAATTTCACGGTCTGCCTTAAAGTTTACATAAGGGAACTTACGTGTAGAAACAGGGATTTCCTCGAGACTGTCTGCAAGTTTGTCGTAAATCTTTTTGCGCGAAGTAGCCTGCTTAGCTTTAGAAGCGTTAGAAGAGAATCGGAGAATGAACTCTTTCAAGTCCTTCATCTTATCTTCTGTTTTCTTCTGCTGCTCATGAGCCTGGCGCTGCATAATCTGTGTCATCTGATACCAGAAGTCATAGTTACCAGAGAACTGAGTAATCTTACCAAAGTCGATATCACAGATATAAGTACAAACTGTGTTCAAAAAGTGACGGTCATGCGAAACTACAATTACTGTATTTTCAAAGTCGAGCAAAAAGTTCTCGAGCCAGGTAATAGATTCAATATCCAAACCGTTTGTAGGCTCATCGAGAAGAAGAGCATCAGGGTTACCGTAAATTGCCTGCGCCAGCAATACACGAACCTTCTGACCTTCATCAAGCTCGCTCATCATTTTGTCATGGAACTCTTCTTCAAGACCAAGACCAGAGAGCATCTGTTCAATATCATTTTCTGCTTCGTATCCGCCAAGTTCACCAAACTCTGCTTCAAGCTCTGCAGATTTAATTCCGTCTTCTTCTGTAAAATCAGATTTAGCATAAATCTCGTCTCGAGCTTTAGAAACCTCATAGAGCTTTGGAAAGCCCATCATAACAGTTTCTTTTACAGAATATTCATCAAAAGCAAAGTGGTCCTGCTTCAAAACTGCCATACGTTCGCCAGGAGTCATAAAAATCTGACCAGAATCCTTTTCGAGCTCACCGCTAAGCAGCTTTAAAAATGTAGATTTACCGGCACCATTTGCACCAGTAATTCCATAACAGTTTCCTTTGTTAAATTTAAGATTTACGTCCTTAAAAAGCGGCTTTTCGCTGAAGGACAAGCTTACGTCACTAACTGTAATCATTTATTTTCCCCACTAACGTCCAAAGAATCCCTTTACCTTCTGCCAGAAGCTCTTCTTCTGTTCAGGAGCTGGTGCGGCATTCTTATTATAAGAATTTTTCTTGTAGTCACCCTTCTTGTAAGAGCCCTTCTTATAATTGTCCTTTCTGTAATTTCCAGATTTCTTATAATCGTTCTTTTTGAAGTCGACCTTAGATTTTCCAGAAGCTCCGCCTGCTGCATAAGCTTCCTTGTACATTTTCATGCGCTCTTCGTAAGAAAGACCTGCGAGCTTAGCCGGATCAATGTAAGGCTTTTTACCACCCTTTTTGTAGCCATCATGGCGGCGATCATCACGACGTTTGTTATCACGGCCATGTCTGTCATGTTTTCCGTGACCATGTCTGTTATCACGGTCATCACGACGTCTGTTATGAATATCGCCGTCCTTACCCTTGCGGTAGCCGCCGCGGTTATCATAATCATCGTCTCCTCGCCAGTTTTCTGTCTTAATATACATACCGGCAGACTTGTCTTCTTCCATCTGATCTGGATAAGCAACAGTTGCTGGAATAGACATTTCGATATAGCGTTCGATTGCAGGAAGGTTGTAAACATCCTGTTCAGAACAGAAGGTATAAGCCTTACCTGATTTACCGGCACGTGCTGTACGACCAATACGGTGTACGTAGTTTTCTGCTTCAACCGGAAGGTCATAGTTAATTACCATTGCAAGGTCATCAACATCAATTCCACGGGCAGCAACATCGGTTGCAACGAGAATCTTGATTTCTCCAGCCTTAAACTTGTTTAAAATTGCAAGACGCTTAGACTGTGGCAAATCGCCAATCATGAACTCAGCCTGAATTTCATTTATAACAAGACGCTTTGCAATAACTTCGCAGGAACGTTTTGTATTACAGAAAATAATTGCGCTTTCAGGATTCTCATGCTTTAAGATTCCTACAAGAAGCTTCATTTTTTCATCGCTTGAAACATGGAGAAGCTCCTGTGTAATTTCGCTTACTGTAATATTTTCTGCTTCAATTGTAATTTCAATTGGATCACGTGTGTATTCCCATGCGAGATTTTTTACATAAGTATTAAGAGTTGCAGAGAAAAGCATTGTCTGTCTTGTTTCTGCTTCAGGGAGCTTCTTTAAGATTTTGCGCAAATCATCATAAAAGCCCATATCAAACATACGGTCTGCTTCATCAATTACGCAGAAATGAGAATTGCTAAGGTCAAGGTTTCCACCCTCGTTCAAATCGATTACACGACCTGGAGTACCAATTACAATGTCTACACCCTTTTTAAGAGTAGCAATCTGCTTTTCGTAACCAACACCACCATAAACAGAAAAAGCTTTAAGTCCGCTTGTTCCAACAAGTACCTTTGCTTCTTCTTCAATCTGAACTGCAAGCTCACGAGTTGGAGCAAGAATCAAACATTTTTTACCTGCATTATGCTCTTTAAGCATTTCACCAATAACCGCAACAAGATAAGCGCAGGTTTTTCCAGTTCCAGTCTGAGACTGAACATACAAATCAGGGCCCTTAGCGCCCTCGTTAGCTTTAGAAGCCTTAATCACCTGTTCCTGAACCGGAGTACATGTAACATAACCGGCGGCTTCAATTCCCTTCAAAAGTCTTTCATCAAGACCAAATTCTGTAAAATCCATAAGATTCCTTTACTGACCACACAGGGTCACACAAATATATTTTTACCGCACGTACACACAGGTCGTGGGATAAATGCAGATTAAGAGACTACTATTATAATGTTTTTTGGAGGTTGTGTATATAAGAAGAGAATTTAAGATTTTTTCTCTTTTTCTTCCTGCTCTTTATAATAGGCTTCAATCAGCAGATCAATTTTGTCCTGAGAAACAACATTTTCAACAGGATGTTCTTTCCTGTCTTTCATGAGATTCTCTAAAACTTCCCGGATCTGCTGACTGTCCATTTTTTAAGCTGATTTTTTCTTTCCAAGAGTAAAACCGGTAGCCCATACTGCAATTCCACAAACAGCACAAACTACACCACAAATCTTAAGGTGATTCAATACTCTTGAAAGATAAGTCCAGATTCCAGCATAAATACTCTTAGGAAGTCCAGCATCTTCTATAGCTGCAGCAAGTAGTCCTGGAGCAATGCCATTTGCAACACAGGCAGCAATAAAGATTAAAAGACCATCAATAAATACCGGCATAAAAATATACTGGAGCCATGCAAAAATATTTCTATTAATCAAAAGAATAATAAGTGCAAAGAATACACATACACCAATACAGATTAAGAAGAACTTAAGTGAAAGGAAAAACTCTACCTGTTTAAGAACTTCAAAGGTTTCTGCATTTTCTTCTTTTGCTGTATCAAGTGCAGTTGTAATTTCAGTTGTCATTACTGCAACATTTTCTTCGATAGCTTCGTTTAATCCGCTTCGGTCTACAACTTCACCTGTATGCTCCTCATACATATCAATTGATTTATTCATTACCTTCTTGATATCATCCGGATTAATTTTAAGCTCTTCACTTTCACCGGTCATATAGCTTACAACTTCACCAACATATTTATCTACAAATTCAGAAACATCAGGAGAAGCAAGAATTTCTGCAATAAACTCAGGTTCAACCTCTACACCGGCAGCTTCAAGATAAGTTTCAACAAGCTCATTAATATCAAGATTTGTCATATCAATTGAGCTCAAATCTAAACTACTAAAATCAAAATCACCGTATTCTTCATAACCGGCAAGAGTAATTTTTGCATCTCCCGGATGAAAAAGACCATCTTCTACTGGTTCAGCCTTACTAACAGGTTTAAGTATTTCACTTGCAATTTTTGTAATTGCAGAATAACTGAAATCGGTACGAACTATGCCAAGCAGCAGTGTACCAAGCAGACATACAGCAAAAATAATGCTGAGTAAAACTGAAAAGAATTTCTTCATTTTTTCTCCCTCGACTTTACCTTATTTAAGTCTTTATAATAATCAAGATACTGACATAAAATACCTAAAGCAGCCTCCACAGTTTTCTGAATCTGAGGATCTTCATCTGCTTCAATGACATTACTTTCATAAATAGCATCACGAAGCTTGCAGAATTCATTATTCATGGCGAGGTATTTTTCTGTAGCAGTCATATATAAATTATATCAGATATATGTTAAAATCGCCACATGAATATTTCAAATAATGAAAATAAGACTGCATATCAGGCAGAGCTTTTTGCAAACAGATTACGCCGTAAATATAAAGAACTCAGAAAGCAGATGAGAAAAAACAGAATTTCCTGCTACCGTCTGTACGATCGTGATATTCCCGAGGTTCCTCTTTCTTTAGATTTATATGAATTTCTGCCGGATGGAGTTGATTCTGTACTCGAAGCAGCCCGTTTTATGTCTGCACAGAACGAAAGACTCAGCGCCAATGACCCGTCTGTTGAAAAAGAAATAAAAGAACGAACCTATGCCGTACTATATTTATACGAGCGTCCTTATGAAAAATCTGAGGAAGAAGAACAGCAATGGCTTAATGCAATGAGCGAAGCAGCTGCCAGTGTTATAGGAATTGATAAAAATCATATTGTACAAAAATCCCGCGGCCACAAAAGTCATAAGGATGATGAACAATACAAAAAGAATGAAACACAAACCACAGTAGAAGGCCTTGTTCAGGAACAGGGACAGCTCTTTCGCCTTGATTTGACAAGCTATCTTGATACCGGATTGTTCTTTGACCACAGACCTTTACGCGCAGTTGTACGAGATACCAGCAGCAAAAAGCGAG
Source organism: uncultured Treponema sp. (assembly GCA_946407195.1). Classification (GTDB taxonomy): domain Bacteria; phylum Spirochaetota; class Spirochaetia; order Treponematales; family Treponemataceae; genus Treponema_D. Next base: position 4,929 of record CAMJNC010000147.1, read on the forward strand.
TACTTAATTTATTCTGTTATACAGGAAGCTTTTCTGTTTATGCCGCTCAGGGAAACGCACGTTATGTTGAATCAGTTGATTTATCAAATACTTACCTGACCTGGGCTAAAGAAAACATGAAGCTTAATGGCTTTACAGATAAAAAACAATATGAGTTTACACGTGCAGACTGTATGAGATTTTTACAGGAAAAAGCCGTAGCCGCAAAAAGTAATTCCCTAAAGCCAGAAGAGCTTTATGATTTAATTATTCTTGACCCGCCAACCTTTAGTAACAGCAAGGCAACTGCTGATGTACTTGATATAAACCGCGACTGGCCTCAGCTTGTAAAGGATTGCCTTAATATTCTTGCCCCTGGCGGAAAGCTTTATTTTTCTACAAACTCAGAGAGAATTAAGTTTGATATTTCAAAAATACCGGATAAGACTGCAAATGGTACAGAGTTTGAATGGAAGGAAATTACTGAACAGACGATTTCTGTAGACTTTGCAGGAAAGAAACCACATAAGGTGTGGGAGTTCATCCTGAAATAAAAAAAAAAGACTTCCGAGATTGTCGGAAGTCTTTCAAAAAATAATAAGGTAAACCTAAAAAATTGCTTTCGCAATTTTTTTTAACGGTTTGCTATTATTTTGTATCTTTAATACCGTAGCGCTTGTTGAAGCGATCGATACGACCTGCAGTATCAACGAGCTTCTGCTTACCAGTATAGAATGGGTGGCAAGCTGAACAAATTTCAACGTGGATATTCTCTACAGTTGAACGTGTTTCGATAACATTACCGCATACGCAAGTAATCTTTGTAAGTTTGTAGTCTGGGTGGATTCCCTTTTTCATAATTATAACTCCTATACTCTTGCCCGATATTACGCCCGGCTGCCCCTGGCTTGTCCAATCAGAACTACCATCATTCCGCTACCGTCAACAAATTACAAAAATAATATCACAAGATAAAATAATGAAAATATTATATTAATTCACAGCCTAACCGTCAATACCCGCTGTACCCGCATTCATGCTGGCAAGGAAGGCTTCGTTAGTCTTCGACTTCTTCATGCGGTCAAGAATAAGCTCTGTAATATCCACGTCTTCCATTGGGTTGAGAACCTTACGGAGAATCCAGATTTTCTGGAGTTCATTTTCTGTAAGCAAAAGCTCTTCCTTACGTGTACCAGATTTCTTGATATTAATAGCAGGGAACAGGCGGCGTTCTGCAAGCTTACGGTCAAGGTCGATTTCTGAGTTACCTGTTCCTTTAAACTCTTCAAAGATAACTTCATCCATTCTTGAACCGGTTTCAATCAATGCTGTAGAAATGATTGTAAGAGAACCGCCCTCTTCTACATTACGAGCAGCACCAAAGAATCTCTTTGGCTTGAACAAAGCGTTAGAGTCAACACCACCAG
>CAMJNC010000148.1 GCA_946407195.1 uncultured Treponema sp.
ACACCACCTGATTTGATTAAGCTTGGCAACGAGTGTCCTTTTGCACCGCGCTGCAGTGAAGCGATGGAAATCTGTACAAAGTATTCACCGCTTTCAACTGAGTTCAGCAAAACCCACAAATGTAAATGCTGGCTGCACTGTGCAGAAAGATACGAAGAAGTGATTGGAGGAAAAGCTGATGAGTGAAACAGAAATAAGAAAGAAGGTAAAGCCCGTTAAGAAGCTGGCAGAAGAAAAGACCGGACCTATTCTTGAGGTTCAGGGGCTCACAAAGTATTTCGATGCTGCAAAGGGCAAAAAGGTTCACGCAGTAGAAAACGTTTCCTTCACACTTGAACGTGGAGAAACACTTGGAATTGTAGGCGAGTCTGGCTGCGGTAAGTCCAGCATGGGACGAACCATTTTGAAGATTCATGATTCAACCAGCGGAAAGATAATTTTCGATGGAGTGGATATCACAAAGTTTTCAAACAAGCAGATGAATCCTTACAGAAAGAGAATGCAGATGATCTTCCAGGATCCTTATGCTTCTCTCAATCCGAGAATGACTGTCGGTGAAATTATTGAAGAGCCGATGGTAATTCACAACATGGGAGCTCCAAAGGAGCGCAAGGCAATCGTTCAGGATTTGATTCAGACAGTAGGTTTGAAGCCGGATCACATCCGCCGCTACCCCTTTGAGTTTTCGGGCGGTCAGCGTCAGCGAATCGGAATCGCAAGAGCTCTTGCCTTAAACCCGGAGTTCATTGTCTGCGATGAACCGATTTCTGCCCTGGACGTTTCAATCCAGGCTCAGGTAATCAACCTGCTGGAAAAGCTTCAGCATGAAAGAGGTTTTTCTTACCTCTTCATTGCCCACGATCTGGAAATGGTACATCACATCAGTCACAAGATTGGAGTTATGTATCTTGGAAATATGGTGGAATTTGGAACAAGTGATGAAGTTTATAAGACACCACTTCATCCTTACACAAAGGCTCTGATTTCTGCATCGCCTGTTCCGGATCCGAAGCTGGCAAAAACAAAAAAGCGAATTCTGCTGGAAGGCGAAGTTCCGTCTCCGCTTAATCCGCCAAAGGGCTGTCCTTTTGCACCACGCTGTCCACACTGTACAGAAAGGTGTAATCAGGAAAAGCCGGAAACCTATTCAATTGGTAACCATAAGGTAGCATGCTTTTTGTATGCACCTGAAAAATAAATTAAATGGAGGTTCACTATGATTATGAATCGCAACGTTAAGAAGTGGGCTGCAGCACTTATGGGAACTGCAATGATGTTTGGACTCCTTTCTTGTGGAGGAAAATCTTCAAGTCGTGTTAAGACAAATGAAAAAGGAGAAATCCTTGAAGTTGTTGTAGCCAATCAGTCGGAAACTGGTGAATATGATCCTGCAGGTGCCGCTGCTTATGTATATTTCTCTCATCAGACATATACATTGGATCCACTTGTAACATATACACCAGACGGACTTTTCAAAGCCGCTACTGCTGAAAAGTGGGAAATCTCTTCAGACCTTTTGACTTACACTTTCTGGATCCGTGATAACGCAAAGTGGTCAGACGGTTCTCCTGTAACCTCTATGGATTACAAGAACACAATGATCCGTGCCCTCGAGCCGGAAAACGGAGCCTGGTATGTAGACTTCCTTTTCCCAATTAAGGGAGCAACAGAAGCCTTCAGCGGAAAGGGAAGTCTTGAGGATGTTGCAATTGATGCAACAGATCCAAAGGTACTTAAAATAACACTTGCTACACCATGTGCTTACTTCCTTGATATGTTTGCAAACGTTCCAACCTTTATGCCTTCAAACTGCATGTATGCAAAAGATGAAGATAAGCTTTGGGATATGGATCCTGCAAAGAACCTTGGAAACGGTCCATGGTATATGGCAGAACGTAAGCCTGGTGAGTACATTCTCTACAAGAAGAATCCTTACTACTACGATGCCGACAGTGTAAACCTTCTTTCAATCAAGATGCGCTTTATGGATGATAACCAGGCAAAAGCAGCAGCTTATCAGACAGGTGAGCTTACAATTCTGACAGGTGCTCCATCTTCAATTGCAGAACGCTACCAGGGTAAGCCAGATTTGAAAATCACAGAGGTTCCTCAGACTAACTACATCATGATGAACCCTAACATTCCACCTTTCGACAATCCTAAGGTTCGTAAGGCTTTTGCCCTTGCCCTTAAGAGAAAGGATATTGCAACAGTAGTCGGAATGTCTTGTGTCCCTTCAACAACTTTCGTTGGCCGCTTCTATCACTCTAAGGTTGATGGAACTCAGTGGGGAGAACTTCAGGGAGACCTTCTTGATGAAGACCTTGAAGAAGCAAAGAAGCTTCTTGCCGAAGCCGGATATCCTGACGGACAGGGACTTCCAAAAATCACTTACACATATCCTTCAATGAACTATGAAGGTGATGTTGCCCAGGTTCTTCAGCAGCAGTGGAAGCTTCTTGGAGTTGATGTAGAACTTCAGGCTCTTGAAAACGAAGTTTACGTTGCACAGCGCCGTGAAAAGAAGGATCAGATGATTCGTATGCAGTGGTATGCAGACTACAACGATCCTACAACCTGGCTCATGATGTACGTAACTGGAAACAGTCTGAACGATATCAACTGGAACAACAAAAAGTATGATGACCTGATTGCAAAGTCAAACCTTGAGCTGGATGCTCAGAAGCGTCAGGACATGATGCTTGAAGCAGAGAAGATTGCAGTCAGCGAAGATACTGTAATTGTTCCGCTCTTTACAAACAACAGTACAAACCTTTATCCACCGGAGCTTACAAACTATTACAACGACGTAATCGGTTATCCGAACTACACCGGCATGAAGGTTGAGCAGAAGTAAATAAAATCCGGTGTCGGTGGTTGAGTGCTTCGCGAAGCGAAGTGTATCGAAACCAACCCCACCGGTAACCTGGAGGAGTAGGTTATGACAACAGAAAAAGTAAATGATTTAGAAATAATGCCCTTGCTTTCGTACTTTGATCCCAAGAAGTTCCGTCTTATTCCGGCCGATGCCCAGATGTTTTCCGGTGGAATAAGCGAAGTTCCGGTTCATATAAATCTTCATGCAGATTTTGGAAAGCAGCTTGCCTTTGATACAAGAAATCTGCAGAAGCTTTACGGCTTTGCAATCATCAGCAAGGAAATGATTGTTGTAAATCAGGGAGTATATTATTCGCCAAAGCGAGGCGGAAAATTACGACTTGTTGAATTGAATGATTGCGGTGACCTCTGGATTATGAAGTTTGATTTCTTTGATGCTACATCAAAACTTTACGCTGTGAAAACAAATGTAGTAAAAGAGCTTTTGAACGAAGCCAGAAAACCTGCATTCTTAGATTATACCGTTCTTTAGGCTTATGAATATTTTTGAGATAATCGGGCCGGTAATGGTAGGTCCTTCTTCTTCGCATACGGCTGGCGCGGTAAAAATCGGTTATGCCAGTCGTAAACTGCTGGGAGAAAAATTGAAGGCTGCGGAAATCTTACTGCACGGAAGTTTTCTTGCAACCGGGAAAGGACATGGTACAAACTTTGCTCTCGTAGCCGGGCTTTTGGGAATGAAAGAAGATAATCCTCTCATTCCCGAAAGTCTTCAGCTTGCAAAAGAGCAGGGAATAGAAATTACATTTGGAAGCGCAGACTTAAAAGACTATCACCCTAATTCTGTGCTGCTTAATCTGACCGGAATTAAGGGTCGTAAGTTACAGGTAATCGGAGAATCGGTAGGAGGATCAATTATAAATATTGCAAGTATAGACGGGCTGAGAACAAATTTTTCCGGAGAAAATCCAACCCTTATTGTTCACAATAAAGACCAGCCTGGCCACGTCAGTGAAGTTACAAGCATGCTTGCACATAAGTCGGTTAATATTGCGGCCATGCAGCTCTATCGCGCAAAGCGGGGTGGGGATGCGGTTATGGTTCTTGAGCTGGACAGTGAGATTCCCCAGGAGTCTCTGCACTGGCTTACTAAACTTGAAGGTGTTGAAAAAGTAACATATTACAGCTGCCTGGAGAATTAAAATGTCCTTTTCTAAAATGTCAGAAATCATAGAAGCTTCTCAGAAAAAAAATCTTCCCCTGTGGAAGGTTGTTATGGATGATGATGTTCAGGAGCGCAAGGTAACAGAAGAGGAAAGTTTCGCTCGCATGGAAAAGATGCTGGACGCCATGATTGAAGCTGATAAAAAATATAATCCTGATTTACGTTCACAAAGCGGGCTCAGCGGTGGAGACGGCGCTAAGCTCGAAGCTTTCAGAAAAGAAGAAAACCGTCTCATAGGAAGCTTCCTGGCAATGGTAATGGAAAAAGCCGTTAAGATGGCAGAATCAAATGCCTGCATGGGAAGAATTGTAGCGGCTCCAACGGCCGGTTCCTGCGGAGTAATTCCGGCAGTTTTGCTTACCTATCTTGAGTCAAAAAAAGCAGAAAAGGACAGGCTAGTGGAAGCCCTTTTTGTTGCGGCCGGAATTGGTCAGGTGATTGCAGAGACCGCAAGTATTTCCGGTGCGGAAGGCGGCTGCCAGGCCGAAATCGGAAGTGCCAGTTCAATGGCAGCAGGAGCATTAACTTATCTTGAAAATGGCAGTAACGAGCAGATTGCAAATGCAGCTGCCCTAGCAATGAAAAACATGCTGGGGCTTACCTGCGACCCGGTTGCAGGCCTGGTTGAAATTCCCTGTATAAAAAGAAATGTGTCTGGCGCGGTAAACGCCATTATTTCAAGTCAGATGGCAATGGCAGGAATTAAATCTGCAATCCCGGCTGATGAAGTTTTTGAAACAATGGGCCGGATAGGAAAATTAATTCCAGCCTGCTTAAAAGAAACAAGCCTCGAAGGTCTGGCAAAAGCACCATCGGCTTTGCGATTCTGATTATTTAATAAATATCTAATAACAAAAAATTATGTTTCTATGAATAATAACATCTTGACTCAGGTCTGACGGTTCGCTAATATTCAAACAATGATTTTTGGAATTACATTTTTTACATTTGCTTTTTTCTCATTTTTTGCCTTTTACTTTTTTGGCAAGAGATGTGTCGTACGAAAAGCATAGAATGTAAAAAAGCTTTATAGAAGAAAGCGGTTCTATCTTTTCGATAGAGCCGCTTTTTTTTTTGGATTTGGAAGGAGATTTTATGAAAATTGCGTACAGCGGAATCGAAGGAGCTTTTGCTCACATTGCGGCAGGCCGGATTTTCCCCGGGCAGGAGCTGCAGGCCTTTGGAGATTTCCGTTCGGCTTATGAGGCCGTGGAGAAGGGAGACTGCGACTACGCCGTTCTGCCGATAGAGAATTCTTATGCCGGCGAGGTTGGGCAGGTAACAGACCTTATGTTCCAGGGCAGCCTTTTTGTGAACGGCGTGTATACGCTGAACGTTATGCAGAACCTGCTCGGGGTCAAGGGCGCGAGCGTGGAGGGGGTGCGCAAGGTTGTGAGCCATCCGCAGGCTTTGGAGCAGAGTGCGGACTTTATTGGGGCCCACGGCTATTATACGGAGCCGGCGGTGAATACGGCGAGGGCGGCGAAGATGGTGGCGGAGCTCGGGGATGTTACTGTCGCTGCTATTGCGAGCGCGGACACGGCTGCCTTGTATGGGCTTGAGATTCTGGAGCCTGGCATAAATGGTCATCAGGACAACTCAACCCGCTTTGCTATTCTTTCAAAAAAAGAAGGAGAGCGGGTTGAAACAGGTTCAGATAACAACACCTTTATTCTGATGTTTGCCGTAAAGAATGAAGCCGGCGCTCTCGTAAAGGTTTTGAATAAGCTTGGTGAGTTTGGCTACAACATGAGTGTAATTCACAGCCGCCCGCTCAAGGGGCTGGCCTGGAGCTATTATTTTTATATTGAGGCAGAAGGGGAGTATGGCACCGAGGCCTATAAACAGATGATTTCCGAAATTGAATATCGCTGCAGCAAATTAAAAGTTTTAGGAAGATTTTAGAAAGATTAACAGAAGGTAACTATGGAGGTATCTGAAATGAATATGCAGTTTGAAAAAAGATTGGCAATTCCGGCGGAGGTAAAGGAACAGTATCCGCTTTCAGGAAAGGTTGGAAAAATAGTTGAAGAAAAGCGCGCCGAGCTGCGTGCAGTTTTTGAGGGCCGTTCAGACAAGCTGCTTTTGATTCTGGGCCCATGCTCTGCAGATAACGAAGAAGCAGTAATTGATTATATGAACCGTCTTGTTCCTGTTCAGGAAAAAGTAAAGGACAAAATACTGATGGTTCCGCGCATTTACACAAACAAGCCGCGCACTACAGGCGAAGGCTACAAGGGAATGCTCC